>JAFDYG010000437.1 GCA_018267545.1 Bacteroidota bacterium | reverse complement strand
ACCTTTTTCCCTGTCGGCGCCGCGCGCTCGAAAAGCGGCCATTTTTCCTGTATCGCCTTTTCGGTGGAATAACGCTGGAGCCGGGCGATGGGGATCGGCGCTTCCTCCATCAGGTTATAAACGCAGGCGCCTTCGCAGAGCTTCTCTACCGGACAGACGCGTGAGCAGCCTCCCCCCATGATATTCGACAGGAAGATGGTCCTCGCGGAGCCTCGAACATTGTCCGTAGCAATCTGCTGGATAAATTTCGGGACGTCAATACCCGTCGGACAGCTCTTGGTGCAGGGGGCGTCGTAGCAGAACAGACAGCGGTTGGCATCGACAAGCGCCGCATCCCTCGTTTCGAAGGGTGGATGAATGTCGCTGAAGTTTTCTTCGTATTCCTTATCCGATAACCGGTGGTCTTGTATCGCCATAGGTGTTGATTATAGTTCGGTAATCCGGCCATAGGTTTCCGGGCGGCGGTCGCGGAAGAACTGCCAGACGCTGCGCACCTCCTCGATCTTATCGAGATCGAAGTCGGCGACGAGCAGCTCGTCCTGGTCTTCGGACGCCTGTGCGAAAATCTGTCCGCGGGGATCGACAAAATAGCTGCTGCCATAAAACTTCCCCAGGTTCCAGGGCTTCTCCTGGCCGACCCTGTTGATACAACCCATGTAATAGCCATTGGCGGCGGCGTGGGCGGGCTGTTCCAGCTTCCACAGGTACTGGGAAAGACCGGCCACCGTAGCGGAAGGGTTATAGACGATTTCGGCGCCATTGAGGCCCAGACAGCGCGCGCCATCGGGGAAATGCCGGTCGTAGCAGATATAGACGCCCACCTTGGCATACCGGGTTTGAAAAACCGGGTAGCCCAGGTTGCCGGGCTTGAAGAAGAATTTCTCCCAGAATCCCGACGTATGCGGGATATGGTTCTTCCGGTATTTACCCAAATAGGTTCCATCCGCGTCGATGACCGCCGCTGTATTGTAGAGCACGCCCGGCTGTTCTTTCTCATAGATAGGGACGATCATGACCATGCTGTACTTCTTTGCATATTCGCTCATACGCTCGGTCGTAGGTCCGGGTACGGTCTCAGCCGAAGCGTACCAGGCGCTGTTCTGCCCCGGGCAGAAATAGGGCGTATTGAAGATCTCCTGCAGACAGAGGATCTGGACGCCTTGCTTTCCAGCAGCTTCGATGAGCGGAATGTGCTTTTGTACCATGGCTTCCTTGATTTCTTCGATGCTGCCTTCGCCTTCTGTCTTGGGCAGGCTCATTTGGATGAGACCGGATTTGATGATTCTGGGCATGCTGCTTAAAGTATTGGTTAAGTTAAATATTGCTATTGACCTTGTTTCGACGGATAAACTGACCGTACCCTTTTTCGACGAGACAATTCCCATCATCGATCGCAACCTTCCCCCGCAACAGCACAGTCCGCACCTTCCCCGTCAGCTTCCACCCCTCATACGCCGAATAGTCGACGTTCATGTGATGGGTAGCCGCTGAAACTACATGCTCCTTCAAAGGATCGAAAAGCACGATGTCCGCATCACTGCCCGGCGCAATCGTCCCTTTGCGCGGAAACATACCAAAAATCTTTGCAGGGTTGGTGCAGGCTACTTCAACGTATTTGTTCAGCGTGATCCGCCCCTTGTGAACGCCTTCGCTGTAGAGCAGTTCCATCCGGTTTTCGATCGCGGGATGGCCGTTGGGGATTTTGGAGAAATCGTCTTTGCCCATGAGCTTTTGTTCCCAGCGGAACGGACAGTGATCGGTCGCCACGACATTCACCAGCCCCTGGTTGATGCCCGCCCATAGGGTAGTCTGGTCCTTGGGCTGCCGCAAGGGGGGACTCATGACCCACTTGGCGCCTTCGAAGTCCTTTTCATAAAGGCTTGCGTCCAATAACAAATACTGTATACAGGTCTCCACGAAGACTTTTTGATTCCGGCGGGTGGCATTGCGAACCGCATTCAGCGCACCTTCGCAGGTAAGGTGTACGATATAGCCGGGACAGCCGGTATAGTTGGATATGTCGGTAAATCTGCCCGAGGCCTCGGCCTCCGTCACCTCCGGCTGCGAGAGATAGTGGTAGAGGGGGGCCAGCTTGCCTTCGGCCCGGTGCTTGGCGATCAGGTAGTCGATCATGTCTCCGTTGGTGGCGTGGACGGTTACCAGGCCTCCCTGCTGACGTACTTCCTGCATAAGGGCTGTCATCTGCCGGTCGTCGATCATCAGCGCTCCCTTATAGGCCATAAAGGTCTTGAAGGAGGTGATGCCTTCCTCCTCTACCATTTCTTTGATTTCTTTCTTTGTCGAGTCGTTGTAGTCGGTGACCGCCATGTGAAAGCTGTAGTCCCCGACAGCGGTGCCGGTGGCTCGGCCCTGCCATTCGGTCAGCGCTTCGCGCAGCGAGTGGCCCTGGCGTTGCAGGACGAAGTCGATCACCGTGGTCGTACCGCCAAACAAGGCGGCGCGGGTACCGGTCTCGTGCGTGTCGCTGGAGAAGGTGCCCATGAACGGCATATCGAGATGGACGTGCGGGTCGATGCCGCCGGGTAATACCAGCAGGCCGCTGGCGTCGATCATAGTATCGGCGGTATAGGGTAGGTCCTTGCCGAGGGCAACTACTTTTTCTCCTTCTATAAAAACATCGCCGGTGTAGTCGTCCGTAGCGGTAACGATCCTTCCGTTCTTAATCAATAGAGACATAGTTAACCTCCTGTTTATAGTGATTGGCCACACGCATCAGCAGACAGTAGCTGCCGCCGGCTACGATAAAGCCCGTAAACCAGGCATAGCTGTAGACCGATACCAGCCACGCCGGAAAGACATCCGGTCCGACAAATCCAACGGTCACCAAAAAGCCCGGGATATTCGGCAGGATACCCAGCACAAGACTAAGTAAGGCCGATCGGTTGAATCCCCGCGTATAAGTATACTCTCCCTGCCGACGGTACAAATCCTCCAGCGATAATTGCTGTCTTCGGACCAAATAATAATCGGCAATCATAATGCCCCCCACCGGTCCTAACAGACTCGAATAACCGACCAGCCAGGTGAAGATATAGCCGGTGGGATCCGCTACCAGCTTCCAGGGCAGGATCAGGATGCCGATGATACCCGTGATCAGGCCGCCGCGGCGGAAGCTGATACGCGCCGGGGACAGGTTGGCAAAGTCATTGGCCGGACTAACGATATTGGCCGCAATATTGGTCGCTAGCGTAGACAGGGCGATCGCGATCATGGCGAAGCTCACCAGGGCCTTGCTCTCAAATCGTCCCGCCAGGACAACCGGGTCCCAGATGGTCGTTCCGAAGATGATGGTCGTTGCCTGTGTTACGACCACGCCGATGAAGGCAAAGAGCGTCATGGAAGGGGGAAGGCCGATGGCCTGGCCCCGTATCTGAGCGCGCTGACTAACGGCATAACGCGTAAAGTCAGGGATGTTTAACGACAAGGTCGCCCAGAAACCCACCATTCCAGTCAATCCCGGAATAAAGAAGGCCCAGAAAGCGGAAGAGGATGAGAACTTCGAACCCTGTGTCAGGACAGCACTGAGCCCTCCCTGCACATGAGAAATCGCCCAATAAAGCAACGCCAGGGCAGCCAGCGGCAGGAAGAATGCCTTAAAGACCAAAAGCCGCCGGATACTATCTACGCCAAGCCAGACCACCCACATATTGATCAGCCAGAAGAAAAGAAAACAAAGCGCCGGCCCGGTGCTCAGTCCTAAAAAGGCGGGCAGCGCCGGCAACCGGTCGATAAAAGGCATCCATACATGCAATAGCTGATAAATCGCAAACCCCCCGATCCAGGTCTGGATGCCAAACCAGCCGCAGGCAACGATGGCGCGAAGCAGGGCTGGCACGTTCGCGCCTCTTACGCCAAAGCTGGCCCGGGCAAATACAGGAAAAGGGATCCCATATTTGGCGCCGGCCCGGCCATTGAGGATCATCGGGACCAGCACGATGGTATTGCCCAAAAATATGGTCCCGATCGCCTGCCACCAGCTCATACCACCGCCGATCAGGGAGCTGGCCAGCATATAGGTTGGAATACAAAGGGACATGCTGATCCATAAGGAAGCATAGTTCCAGGTGGACCAGGTCCGATGGTCCGCAGACATAGGAGCCAGGTCTTCGCTGTAGAGCGAGGGATCGGTGTGCATAGGCAACTGATTTAAGTTGTATGGGCATCCGCAATCGTCAGCGCGTCGCTGATCATCGCCAGGCCTTCATCGATCTGTTCTGTCGTGATCGAAAGCGGCGGTGCGATAAAAACATAGTTCCAGCGCACGAACGTATACATTCCCAGCTGTTTCAGCCGGGCAGCTACCTGGTTCATCACGGCCATCTGGTCGCCGCTCGCATTGAAGGGCGCCATCGGTTCTTTGGTCCCTCGATTCTTCACGAGCTCGAGACAGCCGAGCAGGCCCGTGTTCCGGAAATCGCCGATACAGGGATGCTTCTCTTTTAGCCGCTCTACCTGCCGGTCGACGTAGCGACCCATTTCGGCGGCGTGTCCGACCAGGTTTTCGTCTTCGTAGATCTTCATCACCTCCAGCCCTGCGGCGCAGGAGACCGGGTGGGCAGAATAGGTGAGACCCAGCCAGAGGACGCGGTCGTTGAAGTGCTCCGCAATCTTGTCGGTGACGATCAGGGCTCCCAGCGGAAGATAGCCTGCAGTGATGCCCTTGGCGGTAGCGATCATGTCGGGAACGATGCCGTGCAGCTCGGAAGCGAACCATTTGCCGGTCCGGCCAAAGCCGCTCATCACCTCGTCGACGATCAGCAGGATCCCGTGACGGTCGCAAAGCGCGCGAATCTTCTGGAGATAGTCCGGCGGATATTTGATACAGCCCGACGTGCCGCTTTCTCCTTCCATTAAAATGGCGGCAATATTCTCGGCCCCTTCGAATTCAATGATTCTTTCTACGTGGGACACGCATTCACGGTGGCAGGACTCGATCTTTTTGTCCCAGGGACAGCGATAGCAATAAGGGTCTTCGACGTGGATGATGTTGGGAATTTGCTGGGAATCGGCGGCCAGCTTGCGGGGGTCTCCGCCCGCAGTCATGGCGCCATAGGAGGAGCCGTGGAAGGCTCGGTAGCGGGCGATGACCTTATGGCGGCCGGTGTAGAGCCGGGCCAGCTTGATCGCATTTTCGATGGCTGTCGCGCCGCAGACGGTAAATAATGTTTTCTGCAGATTGCCTGGCGTGACCTCGGCCAGCTTCTTTCCGAGCTCGCCGCGGACCTTTGTAACACAGCTCGGAGTCACATAGCTGACTTCCTGCATCTGGCGCATGACGGCTTCGGCGACCCGGGGGTGGCCGTGACCTATGTTGACATTCATCAGACCCGAGGAAAAATCCAGGTAGCGCTTCCCGTCATAGTTATAAAGATACACCCCTTCGGCGCGCTGGACGGCGATGGGATTGAGGCCTTTTTGTTTGCTCCAGGAGAAGAGGGTATAGTCGAAATTGTCCTGGAGGATCTCCTGGGTTTCAGAGACCGTAGTGGAGGTAGCCATATGATAATCAATTTTATTAGCTCATCCAATTGACGCCGGCTTCGGGGTTCCACTTCACCGTGCTTTTCTTCAGCCGCGTCCAAAATTCGATAGAAGACTTCCCTGTTATATCGCCCACGCCGAACTTACTCTCATTCCATCCTCCGAAGGAGAAGGGTTCGCGGGGAACAGGCACGCCGACATTGACGCCCACCATCCCTGCGCTGGCGCGCTCGATGACGTAACGGGCGGAAGACCCGTTGCGGGTAAAGACCGAGGCCGCATTGCCATAGGGGCTCGCGTTCTCGATCGCCAGGGCTTCGTCGAGGGTGGAGACGCGCATGATGCTGATGACGGGTCCGAAGATCTCTTCGGTGGCGACGGCCATCCCGGGCCGGACGTAGTCGATGACGGTCGGACCGACATAGGTGCCATTTTCCTTGCCGGGTACTACATGACCTCGTCCGTCTACGAGCACTTTGGCGCCTTGCTGCTCTGCTTCGGTGATATAGCGTTCTATCCGTTCTTTGGCTTCGCGGTTGATGACGGCGCCCAAGTTCTTGCCGGGTACGACGCGGCGCGCTTCGTCACAGATGCGTTCGATTATGGCGTCGATGGGGCCGACGGCGAGCATCGCCGATGCCGCCATACAGCGCTGACCCGCGCAGCCGCTCATGGAGACGACGACGTCACGGGCGGTCATTTCGGGCTGGGCGTCGGGTAGTACCAATAAATGATTCTTGGCGCCGCCGAGGGCCAGACAGCGTTTGAGGTTTTGAGTGGAGCGCTGGTAGACGAGGCGGGCCACCCTGGTCGAACCGACAAAGGATACCGCGTCGATCCCCGGGTGGTCGCAGATAGCGTTGACCATTTCGGAATCGCCGTTGATGATATTGAAGACGCCGTCGGGCAGGCCTGCTTCTTTTAATAATTCAGCCAGGCGCACAACGCTGAGCGGAACTTTTTCGGAAGGTTTGATGATCATGCAATTGCCGAGGGCTAGCGCATTGGGCATGGTCCAGCAGGGTACCATTGCCGGAAAATTGAAAGGGACAATGGAGGCAACTACACCAACCCCGGTACGCTCCGTCCGGCATTCGACGCCCTTGCTGACCTCGAGCACCTCACCGGCGATCAGCTGCGGCATGGATGTGGCGAACTCGGTCAGCTCGATACATTTTTCGATTTCGGCAAGCGCTTCGCCGGAAGTTTTACCGTTTTCTTCGCTGACGAGAGCCGTAAGCTCTTCCTTGTCTCTTTCGAGGAGGTACTTGAACCGAAAGAAAACCTGTACCCGTTCTTTTACGGGTGTACGGTTCCAGCCTGCAAAAGCGGCGCGGGCTGCTGCGACAGCGGCATTCAGGTCTGTCGCCGTGGAGCAGGGCATGTCGGCTAGCGGCGTACCGTCCAGGGGAGAGATGACGGGTATGGTGCGGCCGGACTCGCTGGAGACGAAGCTTCCATTGATGAAGTTCTTCATCCGTCCGTACTTGGCCGCGGTGGAAACGGCTGATGGCATATGCGTTGAGTTATATAATACAATATAACTCAAAAAAATGATCTGGCAATCAGCTTACCCGCTTGCCCTGCAGCAGCATGTCGACGGCTTGCTCGAGGCTGCCGGCGCGCAGGATCTCGCCTCCATTGACAAAGAAGATTTCGTCCGCATTCTCGATAGTATTGAGCCGGTGAGCAATGATTACCCGCGTAGTGGTGGCCGGTAGCCTCCGCAGAATATCTTCCAGCAGCTTCTCGGTGACGGTATCGATATTGGCCGTCGCCTCGTCCAGGATCAGGAGCTCGGGGTTGCGCAGCACGGCGCGGATAAAAGCGATCAGCTGTTTTTGTCCCAGGCTGATGCCGTCTCCTGTCGAAACGATTTTGGTGGAGAGTCCTTCGTCGAATCTCGAAAGAAGGGTTTCAAGTCCGGACTGCTGCAAGACTGCGGTCAGCGCCTCGTCGGAATAGTTGACGTATTGTTCATTCCCGTAGAGAATGTTTTCTTTTACCGTTCCTGTAAACAGGAAGGGTTCCTGCAGGATAAACCCGATCTTCTGGCTGCGCTCGACGGGTGTATAGGTCCGGATGTCTTTACCGTTGAGATATACCGTGCCGCCGGTGGGGTCATAAAGACGGGCGATGAGGGATGCGGTGGTAGTTTTACCGCCGCCCGTCGGCCCAACCAACGCATACGTCTTTCCCTTTTCCATTCGGAAGCTGTTGTGTCGCAGCACCTCTTTTCCGTCAGGGTAGTGGAAGGAGACATCGCTGAACTCGAGCAGGGCGCTGCCGGCTGCAGACCCATCCGCGCCATTCACTGCCGGCGCCGCCTCAGCCGCAGGCAGTGTCACGAGGTCCGGTTCCATCGACAGGATCTGCGAGATCCGGTCCCAGCTGGCGATAGCCAGCTGAAAGCTGGACCAGAGCGTCGCCATCTGGCGCAAGGGATCGTAGAAATAGGACAGATACAGAAAGAAGCTGATCAGGAAGCCGACCTCGAAATGGACAGTCGTGATTAAATAGACGCCATAGGCAAGGAGGACAAGCTGCCCCATGCTGGCCAAAAAGCCAAAGACGGGGATATAGATGTTGTTGGCGATACCGGCGCTTATGGCGGTAGAATAGTTGTGGGTATTCGCTTCGGCAAAACGCTTTCTAAAATAGTCCCTCCTGTTGAAAGCCAGCACTACTTTAAAATTCCCCAAACTTTCCTGGATCTCGGCGCTCATCGCGCCTGTACTCTTCAGGTTGGCGGCATTCTTGCGCTTTACCCAGGGTGAGACGAACTTCGTAAAGATCCACATCAGCAGGGCGGGGGAGAGGGCAGCCAGGCCCAGCCGCCAGTTGAGCGCAATCAGGAAGATGGCCGAACCGGTGATAAAGAACAGGCTGGCGACGAACTGCATCAACGACTGAGAGAAGAACTGGTTGATCTTATCGGTATCGTTGTTGACACGGGAAATCAGGTCACCCGCTTTGTTCTGTGCAAAGAACGCAACCGGCAGCTCCTGCAGCTTGTTGAAGATGGCGTTGCGAAGCGAGAAAAGCAGCCGCTGTCCGAAACCGCCCATCAGGGTCGTGCGGAGATAGACCGTTACCAGCGTCACCGAATAGATCAGCAGAAGCCATCCGCAGTTGCGTAGGACGGCAGAGAAGTCCCGGTGTGTCTTGTCCTGGATATAGCGGGTGATCGTCTGTCCGATAATATAGGGCCCCAGCATCGTCAGCACGGAGTAGAGCACCATGATAAAAAGCGCCAGGTATAGTCGGCCCCGCTGCTCGGGCAGCAGGTTGATCAATTTACGGAGGGCCGGCCATATCGCCGTTTTCTGGGCAGGCCCGGCAGTGCTATTTAGATTGTAGTTCTTGCTGCTCATAGTGGCTGGTGCTTCTTTGTGATTGATAAATCTGTACGTATTCAGGGCAGGTAGCCATCAGCTGGCTGTGCGTGCCCGAAGCGATCATTTCCCCTTCCATCAGCAGGATAATTTGCTCGTAGTCTTCGATCGAGGCAATCTTTTGCGTGACGGAAAGCAGGGTGAGGCCCGGATAGTTCCGGCGTACGTTAGCCAATATATTCTCTTCGGTCTGTGTATCGACGCGGGCGGTAAAATCGTCCAGCAAAAGGATCCGCGGCTGGATGGCCAGGGCCCGGGCCAGCATGATGCGTTGTTTTTGACCTCCCGAAAGGCTCGTGCCGCGTTCTGAAACGACCGTGTCGAGTCCGTTGGGAAGGGCATCGACAAAATCCTTCAGCTCGGCCGTTTCGATGGCCCTGTTCATCGCCTCTTCGGTAACCGTCTCGCTAAAAGCAATATTCTCACGGATGCTCATATTGAAGATGATGCTGTCCTGGAAGACGAAACCGACCTGGCGATGAAAAGATTCCTTTTGATAATCCGCCAGCGGCTGACCGTCGAAATAGATGGCTCCTTCGTTAGGCTGGTTTAGAGCAGTCAGCAGATAGAGCAGCTGGGTCTTGCCCGCCGCCGTGGGGCCGATAACGGCCGTCTTGGAGCCTGCAGCGACTTTGAATGAAACGTCCTTTAGCACCTTCTTCTCGCCATAGGTCATCGTCACGTCCTTCAGCTCGATGTCCCCGTCCAGCTCCTTGACGAGCGTTCCCTTTTCCACCGGGTCGGGGGCATTCAGCACACCGGAGATGCGCATATAAGAAGCCGATGCCTGGGCGATGATATTGCTCATAAAGCCGATCACCAGGATCGGAAAGATAAGCATGGTGAGGTAGTTGTTGAAGGCGGTAAAATCCCCAAGGCTCATATTGTCTCCTATGACATAGTGCCCGCCGAGCGACAGGATGGCCAGGGTCGCCAGGTTGGAGGTAAAGACGATGACGGGGATCAGCGAGGCAAAGGTCTTCAGGATGCGCTGTCCCAGCCCCAGCGCCTTGGCATTGGCTTCCAAGAATTTGGAGTATTCGAGCTGCTGGGAATGGATGACGCGGATCAGCGCCGCGCCGAGGATACTCTCGTTGATGACCTTGTTCAGCCAGTCGATGATCTCGCGGGCCGACTTGAACAAGGCCCTTACTTTTATCAATACGACGTAAAACGTGATGCCGATGATCGGAATGATGGCGACGACGCATAAAGCCAGCTGCCACTTGATCGTGAATAACAGGATGGAAATCCCGATGATAACGAAGATCGACGAAAACAGGGAGACGACGGCCTGCGAGATGAACATCTTGATGGAATCGACATCCGCTGTGAGATTCGTCAGCAGCTGGGCCGAGCTCACCCGCTGCAGAAAAGCATAGTTCTGCCGCGAGATACGTTCTGCCAGCCGGGTACGCAGGTCGCGGGCCACTCTTTCGGAGACATAAGTCTGTATCAGCATGTAGCCCCAGGTAAAGACAAAGACGCCGACGGCTGCCCCAAAAAATTTCCAGATGATCAGGTTCATGTCCTGCTGCTGGTGGGTAAAGGCATCGATGCCCTTGCCGGTGAGCCTGGGCAGCCAAAGGTTGATGCCATTGCTGATAAAGGAAAGGAGGAGCAGGAGAATCACCATGCCTTTATAAGGCTTGAGCAGCGCAAAGAGATTGGGGCCTTTCGGCTTGCCGCCGGGAGGCGCTCCCGGTCCGCCTTGCGGCCCCTTTGGGCCGGACCCGGGCTTTCCCGGTGGAGCAGTGTGTGACTTCGTGGGTTGTTGGTTCTGTTGGCTCATAAAATATCTGACTAGCGGGCGTAAAAATAGGGAAATAAGCACGGGACGAAACTCCTATTCCCCCAACGGAGGGCAAAAGGGCGGTTAAACGCAGAGATTTTTCGGTGAGTTGATTATCTTTGTCGCGACCTGACCCTCGTATATGAAAAAAATTATCTTTTTCTTATTTTTTCTACAACAGACAGCCTTCGCACAGCTACGAAAAATGCCCGCCTATCCCCTGATCACGCATTCCACCTATTTCAGCGTGTGGTCTTTCGGGGATGAGCTGGCGGAAGACAGCACCCGGCACTGGACCGGTA
The DNA here is from genome assembly GCA_018267545.1 of Bacteroidota bacterium. Taxonomy (GTDB): domain Bacteria; phylum Bacteroidota; class Bacteroidia; order Chitinophagales; family Chitinophagaceae; genus Puia. The sequence continues at coordinate 12,349 of JAFDYG010000437.1, read as the reverse complement.
AGCCGCAGGAGCTGGTGGGACATATCCGGGTAGACGGCGAAGAATACTATCGTTTCCTGGGACAGGAGTCCAATACCGACAGCCGGGCTCCGGCAACGCTGACGGCCGATCAGCAATGGGTCAGCGTCAACGCCACCCAGACCAAATATCAATTCGCCTGCGGAGGAGTCGATCTTTCCCTGACGTTTACTTCTCCATTATTATTACAGGATCTTTCACTATTGTCCAGGCCGGTCACCTATATTTCTTTTCGGCTAAGGAGCAACGATGGAAGGTCGCATACCGCCGAGATTTCTTTTAGCGTCTCGGGAGACCTGGCGGTCAACACGCCGGGGCAGGCACTGCGTTCGCAGAAGGGGAGCGCGGGTCCGTTGTCGTTTTTGAGGACGGGCACCCGCGAACAACCTATCCTGGGCAAGAAAGGGGACGATCTACGAATCGACTGGGGCTGGCTTTACGTCGCCACGCCATCGGGACAGGACGCCAAACAGCATATTGTCGGCGGAAAAAAGGGCCAGCCGGTTTTTCTTCAAACGGATTTTCCGTCTATAACCATAGGGGAGGACCCCGTCGAAAAGCTGATCCTCATCGGCTACGACGAACGGTACTCCGTACAATACTTTCAAAAGAACCTCCAACCCCTATGGAGAACCGAAGCATTTAGCGGTCCGGCACCTTCGTCCATGGAAGGTTTGCTAAAACAATCCTATACCGACTATGACAAAGTACTTTCGCGCTGCGACACGTTCAACAAAACGCTCTATTCAAATGCCCTGACGGCAGGAGGGCCCTCCTATGCCCAGCTTTGCGTGGCGGCGTACCGGCAGAGCATTGCAGCGCATACCCTGGCCCGTAGTCCGGATGGGGAGCTGCTTTTCCTTTCTAAAGAGAATTTCAGCAATGGCTCGATCAACACGGTGGACGTCACCTATCCTTCCGCGCCCCTGTATTTATTATATAACCCTGCGCTGATGGAAGGGATGCTAAACGGCATCTTCTACTATAGCGAAAGCGGGATCTGGAAAAAGCCCTTTGCGGCGCATGACCTTGGTACTTATCCGTTAGCCAATGGACAGACCTATGGAGAAGACATGCCGGTAGAGGAATGCGGCAACATGGTCCTGCTCACGGCCGCCATTACACGAGCCAGGGGAAATGCCGACTATGCCCGGCGTCACTGGACGACGCTGGGAGTCTGGGCGCGCTACCTGGAACAAAATGGCTTCGACCCGGCTAACCAGCTCTGTACGGATGACTTTGCCGGTCATCTTGCGCGCAATGCCAACCTTTCCGTCAAGGCGATCGTCGCGCTGGGCGCCTATGGCTGGATGGCGCAGCAGCTGGGACAGGCCGATACAGCGGCGCACTACCTGGAGCTTGCGCGAACGCTGGCGAAAAAATGGATGGATATGGCAGCAAGCGGAGACCACTATTCCCTGACCTTCGACAAGAAAGACTCCTGGAGCCAGAAATACAACCTGATCTGGGATAAGCTGCTCAAGCTGAATCTCTTTCCAACGGAAGTATACGAGAAGGAGATTGCCTGGTATCTACAGAGACAAAACACCTATGGTCTCCCCTTGGACAGCCGTGAGACATACACGAAGTCCGACTGGATTTGCTGGACGGCAGAGCTGGCTTCCAGTCAGGAAGACTTCGAAAAGCTGATCGAGCCGGTATACAACTACCTGACCCATTCCCCCGACCGGGTGCCGCTCAGCGACTGGCACCAGACGACCAATGGGAAAAAGGTCGGCTTCCAGGCCAGGAGCGTGGTCGGCGGCTATTTCATCCGGCTGCTGGACCAACGGTGGTCGGAGGGTAGCCCCAAACCCTGACCATATCCCATTTTTCCATAATCCATCTCAATATTGGCAACCTTTTCCCCAGACTTCCCGTTTATGTGCCTGAGAAGGGAAAGGTTTAAAAGAAATATTGAGGAAAATCGTGCAAAACTTTGTATGTAAAATCTTTGCTATTAAAAGATTTTACCCTACTTTTGAGCTATCCCTTCCTAAAAATTGCCCCTTTTCCAATTCTATTATCAGCCACTCTTGCTAGCCGTATGACTAGTTTGTTTCGCCGTATGATCTCCTTTTAATTCAGGCACTGAACCTGAGAAACGCCCCAATACTCCTTGTTACTACCGTGCCGGTTTTCTGCTAGGACTACCGTGTAAAACTTCTTTGCCTATCCGGCAAACGATTGCTTGCCCTCCTTTTTTCTGATTAGCAGCTACTCATCAACGTTATGATCGTTGTTAACACGACTGGATAACCATAAATATGGCACAGTTAATGTAATTATGGTATTGCTTGCCTGTTTTATTCGCTCTATATCTTATGAACGTAGAACCTCCCACATCCTATATAATCCCGTAGAAACAGTTATTTCGATACCCAAGGCAATCACTTAAAACAAGCAAATGGAATTGGTCAAAAACAATTGGTACGCCATTTGTACCAAGGCGCGGTGGGAAAAAAAAGTAGCAAAGCAGTTAGAACAAAAAGGAATTGAGTATTACTGTCCCTTAGTAAAAAGCGAAAGACAGTGGAGTGATCGGAAGAAAATTGTATTAGAACCCTTATTCGCCTGTTATGTATTTGTACGGATTCAAGAAAAAGACAGTGTTTTAGTAAAAAAGATCGATGGTTGTGTCAACTTTGTGTATTGGCTGAAGAAACCGGCGATTATCCGTAATGAAGAGATTGAAACCATTCGTCAATTCCTCAATGACTACGAGCGCATTCGTGTTGAAAAAACCAAGGTCAACCTGGCCGATGAAGTTCGAATCATCAGCGGTCCGCTGATGGAAAGAGAAGGAAAGGTGATCGAGGTGAAGAGCAGGACAGTCAAAGTTTTGCTACCCTCTCTGGGTTTCACGCTAGTGGCCGAGCTGGACAAACAGCACGTGCAGCTGGTAACCCCCATGTCCAAAATCGATCCGATTGTTTCCCTAGCAAATGGTTTTTAAAGTAAAAAAACGATATGAATCTTTTTAATGGGAAACCTTTTTTAATTCTTGCAGTAGTTTTTTCATTGTTTTCTGTTTCCTGTGTCAACACCAAAAAAATCGCGTACTTCAACAACCTCCAGGATACCGTACTCAGGGACTCCGGGTCGGCTTTTGAAGCGGTGGTTCAAAAAAACGATCTTTTAAGTATAACGGTAAGCAGCCTGAATCCTGAAGCGTCTTATATGTTCAATCTTCAGAACCAGGCGTCGGCTCCTCCCTCGCTAACCACAGCAGCAACGGGTCTGCCGGCGACGACGACCAGCGCCGCGGCCGGAGGAATGCAGCAGCTGGGTTATCTCGTAGGGGACGACGGCTCGATAAAATTTCCGGTGATCGGCAACATCCAAGCGGCCGGATTGACGAAACGTCAGCTGGAAAAGAGTATCGCCGGAATACTGACGGAAAAGAAGCTGCTGGTCGACCCGATCGTCAGCATTCGTTTCCTGAATTTCCGGGTTACGGTGCTGGGTGAAGTAGCCCGGCCCACGACGATCAACGTCGCCAACGAGCGGATTTCGATCCTGGAAGCCATCGGCCTGGCGGGAGACCTTACCATCTTTGGAAAACGCGAAAACGTATTGCTTGTTCGGGAAGAAGGAGACAAAAAACTGGTGAAAAGAATCGACCTCAATTCGGGGAACATCCTGACTTCGCCTTATTATTATCTAAAGACAAACGATGTCGTATATGTCGAACCCAACAAGACGAAAATCGCGAGCACTAGCCGGACACAGCAATTGCTCCCCATCATCCTCAGCGGTTTGTCATTTATTGCCATCATCGTTACATATACGCTAAGACACAATTAATTAAAAGACCGCCTATGCAAATTAATCACGAAAATGGCATTCAGGATGACGAGCGCGAGAGCGCGAGCGAATTCCTATTCCGGTTCCTGCCTTACTGGCCCTTGTTCCTGACCTTACTGGTCCTTAGCATTGCCGGTGGTTGGCTCTACCTGAAATACGCTACGCCTATCTACGAGACTTCGGCAACCATCCTGGTGAAGGACGAAAAGAAAGGCGTAGACGACGCCAACCTGATGGCGCAGCTCGACCTTTTTGGTTCTAAGAAGCTGGTAGAAAATGAAATCGAAGTCATCAAGTCCCGCATGCTGATGCGGGAAGTCGTTCGTAATTGTAATCTCTACGCCCCGATCGAGATAAAGTCGGGTTTCAAATACGTTTCGGGCTACGTGCAGGCTCCCGTTATCATACAGGTACAGTCGACGGACAGCATCATCCCCGAGAAAGAGATCGCCTTTACCTACGATAAGGTAAAGCAGGAAGCCGTTATCGGCAACCTGCACTTCCCGCTTTACCAGTGGCGCAGGGACAGCCTGAATACTATCCGCGTGATCCCCAATCCCAATTATTCGAATGCCGACTCCAATACCAGCTATCCGATGTATTACTCGCTGGCTCCGGTTTCCGAAGTAGCAGACAGGCTGCTCAGCGGATTGAAGGTTGCCCAAACGGCCAAGCTCGCCTCGGTCATCAACCTGAAAATCCGCGACGCCGTTCCAAAGCGCGCCCAGGACATCCTCAACGGCCTGATCAACGTCTATAATAAAGCGGCCGTGGCCGACAAGAACGGACTAGCCGCCAATACACTGAAATTTGTCAATGAACGCCTCAAGTTCGTTGCCAGCGAGCTCGACTCGGTCGAAACCAACATCGAACGATATAAGACGACCGAAGGCATCGTAGACGTCAGCGCTCAAGGGCAGCTCTACCTCGACAATGTCGGAGTCAACGACCAAAAGCTCAGCGAAATCAACGTCCAGCTTGCCGTAATGGACGAGGTCGAAAAATACGTCCAGTCCAAAACAGGCCAGGGTGGAATCGCCCCCGCCTCATTCGGCGTCACCGACCCCGTGCTGGCGCAGATGCTGGGGAAGCTCTCCGAGCTGGATATAAGACTCGAAGGGCTGAAGAGAACAACAGCGGAAAACAACCCGATCCTGGTCTCTCTCCGGGACGAAATAGAACGGATAAAACCCGGTATCCTCGAGAATATCCGCAATCAGCGGCTGAACCTCGAAGCGGGCAGACGCAACCTGCAGGGCACTTCCAACACTTATGCTTCCATTCTTAGCCGCCTCCCCAAAAAAGAGAAAGGCCTGGTCCAGATCAGCCGTCAGCAGTCCATCAAGAATGGCATCTATAGCTTCCTCCTGCAGAAACGCGAGGAAACGGCTCTTTCCTATAACTCGGCCGTTGCCGATACCCGTATCGTCGATACCGCCGACACGGGCTTCCTGCCGGTAAGCCCCAAGTCGCTCTTCGTCTATATCGTCGCCGTCCTCTTCGCACTTGGCGCAGGAGCAGCAATCATCGCACTCAAGGAATTCCTCAGCTCCAATATCGTCTTCCGCAAGGAGATCGAACACTATTCTGCGCTGCCGATCATCGGCGAGCTCATGCAGGAGCATAGCACGAGCCCCATCGTCATTGCAGACGGACAGCGAACCATTATTGCCGAACAGTTCCGTCAGCTGCGGACTTCGCTGGCTTATCTCGGCGTCAATAACCGCAAGAAGAAGATGCTGGTTACCTCCTTTATCGGTGGTGAGGGCAAGACCTTCGTGTCGGCCAATCTGGCTATCAGCCTCGCGCTGACCAATAAGAAGGTGGTGGTGCTGGAAATGGACCTCCGCAAACCGAAGCTGTCCCCGATGTTCAATGTCAGCCGCGAAGTGGGTCTGACCAATTACTTCGTCGGCGACAAGGAAGCCGACCATATCATCAAGAGCACGCAGGTAAGCCCGAATCTGTTCGTCATCCCCTGCGGCGCCATTCCGCCCAATCCTTCCGAGCTGATCCTGAACGGAAGGCTGGATGAATTGCTCAAATACCTGGAAAGCATTTTCGACTATATCATCATCGACTGCGCCCCAACGGGCCCGGTTACCGATGCCTATATTCTTTCGCCAATGTGTGACGCTACGCTGTATGTGATACGGCATGGAGTCACGCCGAAAGCGGCCGTAAAGATGCTGGACAAGAACGTCCTGGTACGCGGTCTGAAGAATGTGGCCATCATCTTCAACGGTGTCAAGACCCGCGGCGTAGCCACCTTTGGCTATGGCTATGGGTACAACTACACCGGCAGCTATGGCCTGGAAAAGACTGGAAAGACGAAGAAGAAGAAGGAGAAGAACGACGTAAATTAAATCTCTTATTATCAACTATTTGACCAGTCACAGACACCCTCTGTGACTGGATAGGGCGGAGCCTTTCTTGGACGGAATCCAAGCCCCGTCATTAGCGCTTTGAAAGTATTGTATGTCGAACGCAAAACACGGACTAGTCCGAAACATTGCTTCCCTGGGAGTAATGCAAATCGCCAACTACGTCCTGCCTCTGTTATCGGTTCCTATCATTTCCCGTATCATCGGGCCAGATAAGTTTGGCGTCATCAATTTCGCCTCTTCTTTCATGGCCTATTTTACACTCCTGATCGGCTTTGGCTTCGATCTGTCGGCTACCCGTCAGATCGCCGCCGACCCTGACAATGAAGAGAACCGGAACAGGGTGTTCAGCGAGGTTTTTGGCTGTCAGCTCTTTCTGCTGGGCCTTTCGGTAGTGATCTTTGCCATTTGCATGTTCACCGTTCCACAGCTCAAAGCGGAATCGGCCGTAGCTTTCTTTTCCTTTCTGATCTGTATCTCGACGGTGCTTACGCAGAACTGGCTCTTCCAGGCCATGCAGGACCTGTCTAAGATCGCCTTCCTGAATATAGCCTCCAAGCTGGTCTTCACGGTGCTCGTTTTGCTGGCCATCCGGAATAAAGCCGACTACGGCTGGTATCCGGTCGTCTTCAACGGAGTCAATATCATCATCGCAGCCATTACCTTTTTCTGGGCACTGAGCCGCTATAAAATCCGCCTCGTTGCCGTGCCCTTCCGCCGGTTGATGCGCCACCTCTGGGAAGAGAAGACGGTTTTTCTCTCACTGGTGGTAATCAACGTCTATACCACGACCAATGTCGTCATCCTGGGTTTTTATACCGACGCCTCGCAGGTAGGCTACTATGCTTCAGCCCAGCGCCTCATCGCCGTTGTGCAGTCCCTGCTGACCATGCCGCTCTACCAGGCCTTCTATCCCTATATCGGCAAGGCTTTTGGCGAAAGCCGCGAGAAGGGCATGATGATCGTCCGCAAGCTGGTTCCCATGATCCTGCTCTTTACGGGCACCGCCTGCCTGGCGCTGTACCTGCTCGGCCCCTGGATCCTGGTAGCGTTCTATGGCGAAAAGTTCGCCCCGGCCGTAGCGGCCATCCGGATCATGGCATTCCTGCCTATGATCGTCTGCATCAACAACGTCTATGCAATCCAGGTCATGCTGAATCTCAAAATGGATAAATATTTTCTCCGGGTGACCGGCGTTGCCGCTATTCTGAGCATCGGGCTGAATATGCTCCTGCTGCCTCAGCTGGGCTATAAAGGCTCGGCCTATACCACCGTGATCACCGAATTATTCGTCAACCTGGCCATGTACTTTATCCTCCGGAATAAAAAGCTGAATCCGTTGAAACAAGAATATTTTTCCTTCTCGGTCTTATTCGAAACAGTCCGGCCCTTGCGGGACAAATTACTACGCCGATGAAAGCGATATCAACGATAAGAAATATCTACGTCTTCCTCCTGCTCGGGATGGTGTTCAACTTCTTCTCTCCAAAAGTTCTGGAGGGAAGCGGTTTCAGCGTCCTGCGCTATGCCTATGTCTTGTCGGCGATCGTGATCTCCCTGCCGTACCTGTTCCGCAAACAGGAAGGGCTGGCGGCGATCATCAAGTGGCTGTTTTTCTTCCAGATGCTGGCCGTCCTCGTCTCGTACTATTCCTGGGATCAGGGCATCCTGCAAGGCTTACAGGCGTCTATCTATCTGTCCTTATGGCCCTTCCTGCTGTATCTGCAGGCCAAGCGATACCCGCTGGAAAATATCGAGAGAATAGTCCTGGCCTATGGCGTCCTGTACATCCTGCTGTTCACCTATCAATATTTTCATAGCGATACGCCCTTCTTCGGTTCGGACGACGAGTTCCGCGAAGAAAGAGGGGTGACCCGGATCATGTTCGATGGCGGCGGAACGCTCTTTTTGTCCGCCTTTATCTGCGTCAACAAGCTGACGGAAAAGGTAAGGTTCAAGCTCCTGTACGGCCTATTCGTCCTGGCCGCGCTGACGATTACTGTTCTTCAGGTTACCCGTCAGAACATCATCGTCCTGCTTTTCTTTTGCGTCCTGCACCTGCTTCGGAAGGTATCCCTTTTCAAGAAGGTGCTCGTCATGGGCGCCGTAGGGGCCGCGATCGTCCTGTTTTTAAATTCCGGTAGCGAAATTTCGGAAGGCCTGATTACTTCGCAGGAAGAGACGGTATCCGCCGGGGAAAATTATTCCCGGGTTCTGTCCGGTTCTTACTTTCTGAACGAATTCTCCCCCAACTGGCTGAGCCGGATTTTCGGGAATGGAGCTCCGTATAAGTCTTCTACCGACGCCTCGGCATACGGCGACGCCATCTACGGCTTAAAGGAAAGCAACAGCTATTACCTTTCCGACGTCGGGATCATCGGCTTCTACGTCATGTTCGGAATCTTTGCCGTCGCAGCTTACCTGCTCCTTTTTGTAAAAGGACTGCGGGTGGACGTGCCGGAAAGATATCAATACCTGAAATACTATGTTTGGTATATCCTGCTGACCTCCCTTACATCGGATGGTGTATATGGCACGTCTTTTTTATTGACAAACGTATTCGCCTTCTACGGTCTGCAGCTGTACTACCGCCATAAACCCGCAACCGTCAAGGCAGCTTACCCAATTCATCAATTAAGTCATGAATAGCAACCCGGCATTTGAATTTGCTATCGTGTTGATCAACTACAACACCGAAGAAGATATTATTGCCCTGATACGAAAGATGGGCTCCTTTGGAACCCGGATTTTGTTCCTCGTCTATGACAATAAGCCCGGAACCGATTTTCCGGACCAATTGTCGCAGCTTTCGAACGAAGGTCTGGACATTCTCTATTTCTCGGACAACGCCAATCCGGGCTATTGCCGGGCCGTCAACTATTGTTTCGCGCACCTCCGCGCCAACTATCCGACAATTCCCTATATCGGGCTTCTGAACAGCGATATCGAAATAGACCGTTCGGCGCTCGTCGAATGCGGCTATTTCCTCCAGCAAAATCCGGAGTTTATCGCCGTCAATCCCCTGATCTATGGAAGCAACGGAAAGGTCTGGTTTGGCGGCGGCTTCTTCCGCGAGAAGCAGCTGGCCATCGAGTCGAATCTGCCTTCGTCGATCTCCAGCGACGACTGCGACTTCTACAATGGCTGTTTTGTCATCTTCAGCAATAAGATTCTCCAGTTCGAATACGACGAGAGCCTGTTCATGTACTATGACGAGTTCGACCTGAGCCGCCGGATCCGGCAGATGGGCTACAAGATCAAGCTGAATAAGGACGTTTCTATCGTTCACCACATCTCCCGTTCGCTGGAAGGACTGGATCACCTCAAGGCTTATTATAAAACCCGCAATTATCTCTACGTGCTGAAGAAGCACGAATTCAGCAGCCTTTTCCCGGCCTATCAAAAGCTCGCCTGGCTGGGACTAGCTTGTCTGAAACACCGGAACTACAAGTCTTTCAAGTACATGCTCAAAGGTCTTCGCGACTTCAAGAGCGGGAAGATGGGTAAACTAGTCGAAGCATAACCTATGTACCTCAAAGTATACATATATCCCAATATTGCCCGCCAGCGGATGGGCTCACAGAACCCCTATGTCGAGGATCTGAAGCAGGCGCTATTGGACAATGGTTTCCGGATTGAAGCTCCGCCTGCACAGAAGGCCTTTGTCGACCTTCTTTCCAAGGGCATGCGCAACAATGCGGTAGTGCTCAATTGGATCGAGGATATCCCCAGCCGGCGGATGGGTTTTATCCAGACCTTTCTGCTCACCGCCTATCTCCGGATGCTGAAGCTGCGGGGCGTAAAGATCATCTGGATCAAGCACAACCGTCTTTCGCACGAACGGCAGGGACTGTGGTTGAAAAAATACCTCCACAAGGTGCTGGTTCGCCGGGCCGACCATATCATTACGCACGCCCGTAATACTGGCCTGCCCGAATCTTCCAAGCTGCTCTACCTGCATCATCCGAATCGGCTGGATCTGGGTTCTTTCCTGCCATCCCCCGAAACCGAACCGGCCATCGACTTTCTCATCTGGGGAAGCATCTTCCCCTACAAGGGAATCCTGGAGTTCCTCGAATTTGTCTCGAAAAACGAGTCCTGGCGCAAGTACCGGATCCGGATCATCGGAAAGTGCTCCGATGCCGCCTACTGGCGGGCGATGGAATCCTACAAAACGGAGAATATCGTCATGACCAATCAATTCGTAGAGGAACAAGAATTGCACAAACTCTTTGCCCAAACCCGTTTCATACTATTCACCTACAGGAAGGAGTCGATCCTTTCTTCGGGTGTGCTCATCGACAGCCTGATAGCTGGCCGCCGCATCATCGCTCCTGACTGTGGCGCTTTTGCCGATATGGCAGAGACCGACGGCTTTGTATCCGTGTACCAGGAGTTCGCGGATATCGCCCGGATCTATGAAGCCGAGTATGACAACTATTTATTGGACAAAGAAGCTCTGACCAGCTTTGTGCTGCAAAACTCCTGGGACAAAATGGGTCAGCGCTTCAAAAAGATATCCTTATGAACCGGTCATTTTTATTGTTACTAGCTACATTCTTTTCGTCTTTGCTGGTGGAAGCGCAGCAAAAGACAATTTACGTCGCACCCAATGGAAAAGGCAACGGCAGCCAGGCTGCCCCCTTCGGCTCACCCGAACAGGCGATCGCCGCGCTTGGCGGCGCAACCGACGCCACGATCTATTTTCGTGCGGGGACTTACGCTCTGAATAAAAGCCTGATCGTGACTACACCTGTTACGCTGGCCGCCTACAACAACGAGAAGGTCATTCTTTCGGGCGGCGTTCAGCTGAAAGCCGGCGACTTTACTCCCATCAAGGACCAGGCCGTCATCGACAGACTGCCGGCTGCCGCTAAAGGGAACGTATACCAGGTAGACCTGCGGGCCAGGGGGATCACGGACTTTGGCAAGGGACTGCCGCACGGCTATAAGAAGAATCACCCGGCCGACCTCGAGCTCTTCGATAACGGCAAGCCCCTGACCATGGCGCGCTGGCCCAACGAAGGTCTTGCCCCGATCGGCAGGGTCACCGACCCCGGCTCCAATCCGCGTAAGGGAGACAAGGACAATCGTGGCGCGACCTTTACCGTCGACGACAATCGCGCCGCGAACTGGAAGTCCGTCAGCAATGCCTGGGTAGGCGGTTTCTTTTCCTATGGCTATTCGGACGATTATATGAAGGTCGACAAGGTCGACGCTTCAAGCAAAACGATTACGCTTAAAGACGCGGCGGAATATACCGTCTTTTCCTCCTCCGACGAGAGCGCGGCCAATTTGAAAAACTCACAGCAGCAAAGAGGTTTTTATATCTATAACCTTCCCGAAGAGCTGGACCGCCCCGGCGAGTATTATCTCGACAAGACTGCGGGAAAGCTTTATGTATGGCTGCCCGAAGCGCCCGGCGCCGGAGACTTGCAGGTCTCGGTGATGGAAGACCCGCTGCTGATCCTCAAAGGAGCCAAGGGTGCTACCGTCAAGGGGCTCGCCTTCGAATACTCCCGCGGTATGGGGCTTCAGCTCGCCGACGCAGATAACGCCAGGATCACCGGCTGTACGTTTGCCAACCTGGGCACCATCGGTATTTCGTCGAACAATCAAACCACGCACCTGACCGTCAATTCCTGCAAGATCTTCAATACGGGTACCGGCGGGATGGTCATCAACGGCGGCGATCGCAAATCACAGACACCGGCGGGCAACGTCGTCGATAACTGCGAGATCTACAACTTCTCGCGAATCGATAAGACCTATTCACCAGGCATCTTTATCAACGGCGTAGGGAATCACATTACCCACTGCTATATTCACGACGCACCCGATATGGCCATCGTTTTCTATGGCAACGACCAGGAGATCTCCTATAACCATATCCAGCGGGTGGTTCAGGACGTTACGGATGCTGGCGCCGTCTATACCGGCCGCGACCTTTCCTCTACCGGCAATGTCATCAGCAACAATTTCTTCGACGACATCTCCGGCAAACAGGGTAATTCGGTCAGCGCGCTTTATCTGGACGACGGCACCTGCGGCATCGAAGCAGACGCGAACGTCTTTTATCGCTGCGGCGGACAAGGCACTTATCATTTCGGCGCCGTACATATCAATGGGGGAGGGGAGAA
>JAFDYG010000436.1 GCA_018267545.1 Bacteroidota bacterium | reverse complement strand
TGTCGATTTCTCGCTAAACACGGAAATCGCCATAAACAAAGCAGGCGCCCTCCTGGGGCGGGATAAAGCAATCCTGCACCTCGCACACGTCATCCACCCCCGTACGCCGTCCGCCGCCCAAAGAGCAGTGGAAAACGCACTGGAAGACCTCCGGGAGCATACCTCGCTCTCCCTGGGCCTTATCGTCAAGGCGCACCTCCTGAAAAGCAGCTCCGTACAGAACGAAATCATCGAGTGCGCCAACATGCTGAATCCCGACCTCATTATCATCGGCAAACAGCATCCCCACCACCGCTGGTGGCCCTTCCAGGTCCTCTCGCCCCATAGGCTGGCGCAAAAAACGAATTGCCCTGTGTTAACAGCCAAGCCCGGATCCATCGATAACCGGACCAAGGTTATCGTCATCCCCATTCGGGATTTCCTGCCTGAACGAAAACTCGAATGGGGAGTCCTGCTGGCCAGAAAATATAAGGCCCAGATTCACCTCCTCGCCATCCAGGAGCATCAGCACACGACAGGCATGCCGCAGACCTTCCTCCAGGCCTATCACCACCTCCGCGAACAGCTCCAGCATCCTATCGAGTTCTCGGCGACCAGCCGCCAAAGCCCTGCCCTCGCTACCCTGAACTACGCAGAGCTCATCATGGCCGACATGATCGTACTGACCCCGCAATCCGAAAGCGGCATCAGCGGCTCCCGGCACATCAGCGACCTGCTCAAACCCGATTCCAAAATCCAGGTACTGGATCTAGAACCATATAAATAACTAAAACATGAAGAAACTACTCCTTTTAACTGGCCCGATATTATTTCTGATGGGTGGCCCCAAGGCCCAGTCGATCACTGAGGCCCGGAAGATGATGTACTATGAGAGGTTCGACGGGGCCGCCCACCAGCTTCAAAACATCGTAAAAGCCGACCCCGCCAACACCGAGGCCTGGTGGCTCCTCACCCAGACCTATCTCCGGCAGCACAAAATAAACACCATCCAGGACAGCCTCCAGTACCTGCCCGCCGCAGCCGCAGCCCAACCCTTCGCCCTCTGCATCCGCGGACAGCTCGCCCTCGAACACAATCAGAAGGACAGCGCCGAAGCCTGGTTCAACAAAGCCCTCGCCATCACGAAGGAAAAAGACCCCGTCATCCTCCTGGCCATCGCAAAAGCCCACCAGGATGCCGACTCCGGCAACGCCCAATACGCCCTGTCTCTGCTCGATAAAGCGACAAAAAAGGACAAGCATAATCCCGAAATTTACGTCGCCGAAGGAGACGCCTATCGCAAGCTCCAGGACGGCGGCCAGGCCTTCAAAGCCTACCAGGAAGCCCTCAACCAGGATAGCAAATACGCAAAAGCCCTCTATAAACAAGGAAAAATCTTCGTCACACAAGACAACGCCGAACAATATCTTAAATACTTCAACGACGCCGTCGCCGCCGACAGCAGCTACGCCCCCGCCTGGTACGAGCTGTACTATCATTATTATTTCAGGGACGTCAACAAAGCCGCCGAATATCTAAACCATTACATCGCCAACACCGACCCCGGCGTCCAGAACGACTACCTCGTCACCGACCT
>JAFDYG010000435.1 GCA_018267545.1 Bacteroidota bacterium | reverse complement strand
TGGAGAGGTGTCGACGGATGTGACGTTTCGGGTAGAGCTAACGGAGAAGAGCACGGGAAAAGAGGTCGGCGTTCCGGAAAAGATGCTGACGCTGCTGCCGGGGACGGAGCAGGTGGTGTATATAGACTTGCCGCTTGGTATGCCTCCGGGGCGTTATCTGGCCGTTGCGTTCCTGGATACGGGCGATCAAAATGACTTGAAAGTTGCCGAGAAGGATATTGTATATTAATTTGTTTTTACTGGTGGCGGTTTCGCGGCTGCCGGCGCAGGTTTCGATTACTGTGCCGCAGGCGAATATCACCAGCGGTACGGCCTATACTACGACGCTGCCGAGCGGTTCCTATACGGGGTTGGGAGTTGCGCAGACGATAAGGCTGCAGGGCTCTTCGCCGATTTTACAGCAGGTTTCGACGGGGTCTTCTTTTCCGGTTACGAATTTGGGGGTGCAGATGAGCAGCCTCAATGGTGTTTCGTTATTGGGGAGTACGACGCCGATCAATCTGACGACTTCGGCGCAGTCCATCTACTCCGCGTTGGCGATGACTTCGGGTGCGATACAGCTTACCTATACGATACCGATGACGGGTTATGGCTGGGTGGCGGGGAATTATACGACGACGCTTGCTTATAGTCTTGCCAGTACGTTGCTGGGCAATAGTACCACGGGGCCGGGGTTGCTGACGGTGACGATTCCTGCTTTTATCACGGCGCCGGCTACGCTTCCTACGTTTACGCTTAATGTGAATAACCTGAATTTTTATTCGACACAGACGGTGAGCGCTTCGGGGACGATGGCGGAGACGACGACGGTTCCTTATTATATCGGGGTGAGGGGGAATTCGAGCTTTTCTTATAGCAATACGCTGGGGTTGTCGACGCCTTCGAATCTTTCGTTGGGGAATGTGAATGCTCGTCTCAATAGCAATGCGGCGGTGGGGCTTTCGGGTTCTAATCAGAATCTTAGCTCCCCGGCGATTTCGGTGAGCGGGGGGAATAATCAGACGCAGACGCTGACGTTTTCGATTGCACCGGCGGGGATGCTTGGGCAGTTCATCCAGACTGGGACCTATACGGTTCCATTGACGATTACGACGGCGGATGCGACGACGCCGGCTGCGTTGGTGGGCAGTCAGACGACTACGTCAACGTTGACGGTGAATGTGGCGGATATGCAGTCGATAGTGGTTAATGATGCGTTTACGGATGTTTCTTTGGGGAGTGTGACGGCTTATCAGAATGGGGTTTCGACGAGCAAGACGGGGCATATTACGGTGAGCAGTACGTCTCCGTGGACGTTGG
>JAFDYG010000434.1 GCA_018267545.1 Bacteroidota bacterium | reverse complement strand
GATGAACCCTCTTCTTAGCCTGCGCCATCGTCATGCTCGTTAATCCGACAAGGATGACGATCAGTAATAGTACTTTCTTCATGCTTAACTTGGTTTTTTGTTTTCTTTAAAGCGCTTGTCCGGAGTTCCGTCCTTTTTCAGATGCGTAGTAGCAGGAGCAGACTTGGCGGCATCCTTATTCGCCTTGTAGCGCATGTCGGCCGTTCCATCAGCCTTCTTGGGGCCGGGAGCGGTTGTCGTTGCTGCTGCTGCAGGTTTTGTCGTTTTTGCCTTGGCGGGTGTGGTTTGGGCGAAGCTGAAACCGGCAAAAGCAAGCAATAAATTGGCAATCAGGACTAATTTTTTCATAAACCGGGTGTTTTCTTTTGTGAAGTAATTAAACTATTCGACCATGAATTTATCGAATACCCCAACACAACGGAAAAAAAGTTTTGTTATTGCTGTATTAACAACTAGTTGTACATTAGAAAGATAACAGATATTTGTAGTAGTCTTAACTAGTACTTAACTATTCTTACAGGGTCTGTAAGACCAAAGCACAGCAATTTTGCATCCATGCGTTCATCAACCTTAAAATGGATTGTCCTTTCGGCCACTTTTCTGGCAGCCATCATCGTGACGGTCCAGCTTTACTGGTTGAAAAAGGTCTATAGCTTTGAGCAGAGACAATTCAATCTCAATGTGGTAAAGAGCATCCGGGGCCTTTTCGAGGACCTTGCTATGAATGACGCACCAGGGACCAATCTGCAGCAGCTCATCAACAAACCCGACAATAACGACAACTATTTCCTTTTCAAGGCGGACACTATTCCTTCCAAAGACAGCCTGGTCTACTATATCCAGGACGAGTTTTCCGACTTCGGAGTGCTGACGGACTGTAAGATCGGGGCCTATAGCAGCGATAAGAAAAAGTTTGTGTATGAGCAGTTTATCCCGGCGCCTGCTTCCAGATATGCCGGGGTCAAGCCGGTGACGCAGGAGCTGCCGATCTTCTCGGACGAGACCGACCATATCCTGCTTTACTTCCCCCACCGGCACGAATATATCCTGGAACAGATGGACTTCTGGATCGTCAGCACCGTAGTTCTTTTCATTGCGCTGATCGGGCTGGCGGCGAGTCTTTTTTACTTTTACCGCCAGAAATTCCTGGCCGAGATACAAAAGGATTTTGTCAACAACTTCACCCATGAGTTCAAGACTCCGCTGGCCGTCATGAAGATCGCCTCCGACGTGCTGGCTCAGGACTCCATCACCCAGCAGCCGGACCGGCTGACGAG
>JAFDYG010000433.1 GCA_018267545.1 Bacteroidota bacterium | reverse complement strand
TTGATCTATTATTTTTCCCTTTATGTCATTTTAATAAAAGTTTGCTAAAATCGGCTTTTTTTGGTGCCATTTTTGTTAAAAAAAATTCACAATCAATATTTTAGAGAATTCTTGCCAAATTAAACCAAATCCACTATTTTGATACCCAAAAACTAATTTCAGGGTTAATGAGTTGTGAATTAATAATTTTGTTATATATTTAAAATCAGAAACTTATAAAACTTAATCCCCATGAGAAAGGCAGACCTTGTTAACCAAATATCGGAAAAAACGGGTATACCTAAAGTAGACGTCCTAGTGACGCTGGAAACCATGTTTAAAGAAGTGAAAGAAACTCTATCGCAGGGTGAAAATATTTATATCCGCGGTTTTGGGAGTTTCATCACAAAGAAAAGGGCTGCTAAGATCGGCCGTAACATCAAGAAGAATGTGGCCGTGCACATCCCGGAGCATTTTATTCCTGCGTTCAAGCCCGCTAAGGAGTTTGTTGCTGAAGTAAAAAAATTGCAGTCTGTGAAGGAAGATCAGCCAAACCCGGACGAAGAGATGTAATTTTGCGTCTCGAACTATCGTCATGAAGAGACAGCAAATTCTGTTAGCCGGCACCGGAGTGCTCATTTTACTCGCTCTGTATTTTTTTGGACAAACCGTTCCTACACATCAGAAAATTCCGAACGCTGCCATAAGTGGCGGCGCTCAGGGGGCTGCCCCTGCTGTTAAATCCATTGGTTTACAGGAAATTCTACAAGCATCTCAAGCTCGTTTAAGTCCTGCCCAAATATCTTATGTGAACAGACTGCAGCAGTCCGTCGTCCGTGGCGACGTGAGGGTTCAGCAGTTAAAAGCCTATCGGCAGCTGGCTGATTTCTGGAAGGATTCGGTCAGTGAAGGCTTTTTATTATATGCCTATTACACTGGGGAGGCGTCTAAATTGGAAAATTCTGAAAAAAGTCTCACCTTTGCTGCCCAATTATTTTTGCAAAGCTTGCGTGCGCAAGACGATCCGGCTCTGAAAGGCTGGATGGCCACGAACGCTAAAGAGTTGTTTGAAAAGGCATTAGAACTGAATCCTAACAATGATTCGACAAAGGTTGGTCTGGGCGGCTGTTACATTTTTGGCAGCCAGGCCGGGGATCCAACGGAGGTCATGCAAGGGATTCAGCGGATTTTGGAAGTAGCCCGACGGGATTCCACCAACATGTA
>JAFDYG010000432.1 GCA_018267545.1 Bacteroidota bacterium | reverse complement strand
TGCTCACCACCGGCAGCGTCGCCTCTTCCCCATCACTAAAGCTCTTTGCCTCCGCCACCACCCGGTACGTCACAGGTCGGTTATACTGAAACGGTATGACCAAAGGAAAGCTCACCACCACACTCCCCCCGGCCCCCACGGTAAAATATTGATTCGGCTGCCTGTTCGTAAACCACCCGTCCGCCGTCTGTCCCGTCGTCGGGTCTGTCAGCTGCAGCGCCAGCTGCCCCGTCAGCTCCGAATCCGTCAAATTCACCACCTTCACCGCCAAATCCATATGATCCCCTTCCCGCAGGAAACGCGGCACATTCGGCTGCACCATCAATTCCTTCTGCGTCACCACCGTCTTCTCCGAATACCCAAAGGAAAGGTCCTTCGTCTGCGCCAGCGTCATCCACTTCCAACGCGTCAGCGCCTCCGGCATCGTAAAGGAGAAGCTCACATTACCCTCCACATCCGCATGCAAATCCGGAAAGAAAAACGCCGTCTCATTAAAGTTCTTCCGCACCTGTATCCCCGGCTCCGCCGCCTGATCGGGCTTGTCGCTTTTCGCTGCCTCTGCCCAGCTATAGGTCTTCTTATTGTAAGCAATGCTATCCGACGAAGACGCATTACTAGCGTATGGCGCCGCCTCTCCCACTTGCAAACCCGGTACCCGGCTTAGAACACTCATTGCACCATCGTAAGCCTGCGGTTGTGTCGCACTCCCCCTGATTGTCATTCTAACCCTTCCCATGCCAAAAGCGCGCGCATTTCCTAACGTTATCAGCTGATCATAATTCTTGAAATAACTATACCCCTCATTCTTCTGCATCTCCGGTTTCGTCTGTCCGTTCCCGCCGATAAAATTGGACCCTTCCCAGCGACCAGCCGTATACACCCCATACAAATAAGGCGTCTGCCAACCATGCTCCGCAAACTGATCCAGCGAAGCGTCATACATCGCCGTCAGCACCTCCGCCGCCACCTTATCCTGCTTCTGCCCACTGATCGTCACCGCCCACTTCTCCTGACTACCCGGCTGCGTTTTGTCGCGATAGCTGGCGTAATGAATCTGAAGCTGCTTGTTCGTCCAGGGCACCTCTACTATCCGCTGACGGGTAAAGAAACGATTGTCTTTGACAAACACGTCCAATACACCCATCCCACCACGGTCACTCTCTGTA
>JAFDYG010000431.1 GCA_018267545.1 Bacteroidota bacterium | reverse complement strand
TGGGATTGACTTGCGATCCGGTCGGCGGGCTTGTGCAAATACCTTGTATCGAACGGAATACGATGGGGGCGATCAAGGCGATTACGGCGTCGCAGCTGGCGTTGCAAAGTACGCCGGATTTTGCTAAGGTATCGTTGGATGCGGTGATCAATACGATGTGGAGTACGGCGCAGGATATGAATAGTAAGTATAAGGAGACTTCGGATGGGGGGTTGGCGATACAGATACCGTTGGGGATGAAAGAGTGCTGACGTTATTTAGGTCCTCGAGTGAGCAGGCGGTCTACTTTCTCTTCCAGCCGTTTAAGATCTGATGCTATCGTTTTCTGATTTTTGAGAACCTGATCGAATTTTTGATGGAGCAGTTTAACCTGTTTTTGCAACTCGTTTGCTGTCAGATAAACTATTTCAGGTTCATTGGTGAGCGGATGTTCCTGCTTTTTCCGCTGCTCTTCGATCTCTTTTCCAAATGCTTTATAAAATCGGTTTAGAAAGTTATTAGTAATCGGAATTCTCCCGCTGATATAGCTGCTGAAGTTAGACTTGCTTATTTGCATTCGCTTGCCTATGTCAGTATCATTCAGGTGATTCAGGAGTTTTCGATCTTCTCTAAATTTTTCTATCCGCTTTTCATCTACTGGGTGGCTCACAGGTTTAAAAAAGTTTTATAAAAGTGGTTAAAATGTTTTATGTTTGTGGTCTGGTAAGCCTGCTATATAAACCGGCATTGAGGCCGGGTTCATTAACCTTATTTCTTTTTTAAGCGGCACTGCTTACAAAACCAGTGATGAAATCGCCTGCCTCGATTAAAGCGGGCCTCTTGTTTTCGCCTTAAATAATGGGAAATCTTCTTTCCCCTGGAAGACTGTTGTTTCTGCCTTCTATACCAGTAAACCGGTGTCATCGGTCCATGGCAATTCGGGCATTTTTTCTTTTTGCGCATGTTCGATAGTTTTTATTTTATAAACATATCGGAACAGCAAGGACGAAATGAGTCGTGTTGGACTACAATGTTACTAATTTTTTTGATTCGCAAATAAACTTTTTAAAACTCGTAGCAACTGTGAAACGGCGGGTTGAACAGAAACGCATAGAAAAATTCAGGCAGGACAGAAGGCTCCTTTCGCATAATGATGCCTACATCGCCCAGAAAATGGCTATGGGTAAGGCGAACTTCAGTAGTTATATGAATGGGCGTTATGCTATTTCGGATGCCTTTCTGCAGAGATTCTATGCTGCATTTGCAGATGAGCTGAACGTTATTCAGAATAATCTGCCCGAGATGACGATCAACGAGAGAATCGCGGCTCTGGAAAATAAAGTTGATGAAATTCTCAAGGCACAGGAAGAGATTTCTCAAACTATTCTTCGGTTGGAAAGCCAGATAGACCGGCTTGCAGATATTTTTTTCAATTCTGGATAGGGTTCGGTATGGGTTTGTAGGTTCGATGGCAGAATGCAATCGGGTGATATGATCTTTTGTACGGCTTATCGGTTTTAATGCCGGTTTATCCGATGTGACTTGATGGGTGTTGGGGACGGCCTACCTTTGCGAAAACGATAGGTCATGGATACGGCAGCTCAGCTTCATTTGAATATTCCGGATACGGGGAAGCCCCGTGTAGTTATTGTCGGCGGCGGATTTGGCGGCGCCAATGCGATCAAGGCGCTGGATGATAGGTTGTTTCAGATGGTCCTTTTCGACAAAAGCAATTAC
>JAFDYG010000430.1 GCA_018267545.1 Bacteroidota bacterium | reverse complement strand
TTGTCCTGGATCTGAAATCCGCTGTAATTGGCGCCTTTATAGGCAAGTTCAAGGAAGTATCTGGGCATGTCGCTATTTCGGGCTGCAAAGATAAGGGGTTTGCGGGGCCATGTGGGGAATAGCTGGGCTTGAGAGCAGGAAGGGGGGCTTAGTGCTCGGTCATAGCGCGGAATTTACCGATGTAAACCGGGTCGGCCAGGAGGCTGGAGAGCTCGCGGAACTGGTCGTCCGAGCAGAAAGGATAGGCCGTCTCCAGGAAGCGGAACTTAACCGCATCCGTGGTAAAGACTTCGCTGAGCGAGCGAATCTGACGGGTGGTAAAGCACCTGGTTTTGAAAACCTTTCGCGCCGCTGCGATTCGGTCTTCGTCTTTAGATGTCTCGAGGAGCTTGACCCGCAGCTTGTCGACGTCGTAGTCGGTTGCAAAATTGCGGCAATCGGAGTTAATAAAAGGCAGAGAAGGCTTGGTTGTCAGTTGTTTACGAGGTGTGTCCGCGGGACGGGCCTGGGCGATTTCTGCCGGCGTGTGAGCTACGGGATGGGGGGGTATGGTGACGCGGCCCGAGTCGGAAGTTGTTTTGGCCGGTTTTGAAGTCCCTTTTGCGGCAACCAGCGTGTCCACCGGAATAAACAGAATGATGGTATCGGCCTTTTTACCGCCGGAACGATCGACATAGGCTTGCCGGACGGAGCTGGCCAGCTTTCGTTCGCTGAGCTTCACCACGGCGCGAGGGCGGGGTTTTACGCCCGCAGACGTATCTGGTGATTTGGCGACGGGCGGCAGTCCGGGTGCGGTAGTCGCCGATGTCAGACTATCCGGTTTGGGGCGTACCGGCATTGTGATCGCGGGCGGCTCGGCCGGGGTACCGGCTGCAACAATCGAGTCGCCGGCGGGACGGGTCGAGACGGAATCGGGCGCTTTGGTAGTCGTCAGTGGGAGATTATCCTGGACAGCCGTGTCCTGAACGGGGCGCGCGGCAATTCGGCCGGAGGTATCGGCGGGCTTGCTTTTTACAACGGCAGGAGTATCGTGGAGCACCTGTTCCATTGCATAGGTATT
>JAFDYG010000042.1 GCA_018267545.1 Bacteroidota bacterium | reverse complement strand
TCGCGGGCGCTCAGGAAGGTAAGCATATCATGACGCGTCTTGTTCGGCCGCATCGTCACCTGCACGCTGTCGATCAGCTTCGCATCGGCGTCGCCTTCCTCGCCGAGCCGCTCGTATCCACTGTTCACCGGCAAACCGCTGCGGCCTTCATTCAAAATATAAGGAAAGACATTCCAGGAAGTAAAGACCGCTACCTTCCCACGGTATTCCTTACTCGAATTCAGGTATTCCAGCACATTCACGTGTTTGTTGTTGATCGCCAGGTTGGGACTGCTAAAGGCATCGGTATGACCCGTCAGGATTTCATTATAGCCCGGATAGGAAATCTTATACCAGTTCCTTACGTTGACTTTATTACCCACCAGCCGGTTGCCATACAAGCGGCCCTTTTGGGCAATGGTATTCCAGAAGAAAGGGAGCAATTTGCGGCGGCGCGTCTCCGCGCTGCTATCCCAGTAAAGACTCTTGGTGAGCGTACTATCCCGTACGTATTCTTGATTGGCGACAAGCAGGGGATCGGCCCCCGTAAAGACTTCCTGCCACCGGAAACCATCGATCGTGATGACAACCAGATGTTTCGTCCTTGCCTTGGGCGCGTCATCCGGGGGTCGCGCCTCCTGCGCAGGCCCGGAAATGGCCAGCAACAGCAGCATCAATACAGGGAGGATAGATTTCATTTAAACGGGTTTGTCAAAATTAGACATAAGATGGGGTGGTCTCAATTTTGCAAGTGTTTGTTAACGGAAAGATCATCTGGACCGTTACCTCATCCTGCAATTTTCACGCTAGCTTTAACCGATTAAATAATGCCGCATGACCCTGTTGAACTGGTTGGATCGCCTGGATAAATCGCTCTTCGTCATCATACAGCACGACTCGGATCATACCGTGCTCGATTGGCTAATGCCCATCCTGCGGGAACCCCTTACCTGGATACCCTTATATGTAGGCATGCTCCTCTTCGTCCTCTTCAAATCAAAGAACAAAGCCCTCCCTTTTATCGTTCTTAGCGTCGTCACTTTCGCCTTCACCGATAGCCTGGCCGCACAGGTGCTCAAGCCCCTCTTCGCAAGACTCCGGCCCTGTCACGACCCCGAGATGCAATCGGTCATTCGAAGCCTCGTCGAATGCGGTGGCTTTTATTCCATGCCTTCCAATCACGCCGCCAACCACTTCGCCCTGGCAGCTTTCTGGTTCTTCGCCCTTCGCTCCATCACCGGTAAGAAGTATCACTGGCTATGGTTCTGGGCGGCAGCCGTCTGCTACGCACAGGTATACGTAGGCAAACACTATCCCTTCGACGTCTTAATCGGCGGTCTGACCGGCTTCCTAACGGGGCTGGGTATGTCCCGTCTCTTCCTCTACTGGGAGAACAAACACAACCACCGCCCCCCCTTCTTCGGCCCGACTTTCAAAAAATCACCTGGCATGGGCTCTGGTTTATAGCCAAACTGGACGGAGTCCAGTTTAAAGACATTATATTTGAACCAAAAGGCGCACTCTCTTGATGCTCGAATCCTACAATGCCGAATGGGAAGCCTGGCTGAAAAAATGGTTTATCGGACTACTCATACCCGCCATACTCGTAAACGCCGGGGGACTGCTCATCCCCATCCTTGAACCCGACGGCTCGCTTTATGCTTCTATCGCCAAGACGATTGCCCGCAGCGGCGATTTTATCAATCTCAAGGTCGAAGGAAAAGACTGGCTCGACAAACCCCATTTCCCTTTTTGGATCGCCGCGCTCAGCTTCCGCTGCTTTGGCATCAACGCCTTTGCCTATAAATTCCCGGCCCTCCTCTTCTGGGCCGCCGGAGCATGGTATACCTGGAAGCTCGCCCTTTCTCTCTATGGAAAACCGGTCGCCCAGCTCTCCACCCTGATCTATGTCTCGGCCGCTCACCTCGTAATATCTAACAACGACGTCCGCGCCGAGCCCTACCTGGTCGGTCTGATCATCGGCGCTGTGTATCATTTTTATAAGGCCTCGAAGACGAAACCCGGCTGGCACCTGGTCGCGGGCTCCCTGCTGGCCGGCTGTGCGGCGATGACAAAAGGCCCCTTCGTCCTGATCACCATCGGTGCAGGCTTTGTACTGGACTGGATTATCGGAAAGGAATGGGAACAGTTCCGCAACATTCGCTGGTGGCTGGCCATTGCCCTCACAGCCCTCTTCACCTCACCGGAGCTGATTTGCCTCTATCTGCAGTTCGACCTTCACCCGGAGAAGATCGTCTTCGGCCGCACCGGCGTCTCCGGTATCCGCTTCTTCTTCTGGGATAGCCAGTTCGGCCGCTTCTTCAATACCGGTCCCATCAAAGGCGCCGGCGCCCCTTTCTTTTATTTTCATACCCTCCTCTGGGCCTTCCTGCCCTGGTCGCTGATCTTATATGCCGCCATCGTACAGAAATGCAGACGCAGCGTCGACGGCTCGGGCGGAGGCTCCGGTTTCTTCCGGCGGAACATCCCCGGAGACTACATTTGTCTGGGCGCGTCCCTCTTCAGCTTTCTGATCTTCTCGCTCTCCCGGTTTCAATTACCCCACTATCTCAATATCTTATTCCCGTTCTTCGCCATCCTGACGGCGGGCTATCTCTACAATATCCGGCTCCGCTGGACGCAACGAGCCATCAACATCTTGCAAAACGTCATCAGCGTCCTGCTGCCCATCCTGCTGCTGGCGCTCAGCTGGTTCTTTCACTTCAATCACCTGCCGCTGCTGATTGCAGGTCTGCTCATTCTCGCTATCTTACCCTTTGTTCTCTTCCGCGGTCGACACCTACCGGTGCCCATTGCACGAAGTTTTTGGATGGCCTTATTAGTCTTTGCCTTTGTCAACTTCATCCTCTATCCCGCCATTCTTAAATACCAGGCCGGCACACAGGCGGGAGAATTTGTCAGTCGCATGCCCAACCCTCCTCCGGTAGTCTACACGCTGATGGAAGCGCCCGCCAGCTATTCTTTCGAATTCGACTGCCCTCAGCCCGTCGAAAGAATCTCCCTGCATGAGCTG
>JAFDYG010000429.1 GCA_018267545.1 Bacteroidota bacterium | reverse complement strand
GCAATGGACCTGGGGCAATGGAGACTTTGGTCAGGCATGGGACCGAAATCTGACCGACGAGGATGGTCCTTATATCGAGCTGATGACGGGAGTGTTCACCGACAACCAGCCGGATTTCTCCTGGCTGCAGCCCAATGAGGAAAAGACCTTCGAGCAATACTTCATGCCTTATACCAGGGTGGGACAGGTAAAGAATGCGACCAGGGAAGCGATGCTGAATATGGAATGGGAAGGAGACCGGCTGCGGATTGCCGTGTATACGACGGCTGTCTATACCAGCGCTGTGGTCAGGCTGTTGTGTAAAGGAAGGGTAGTGCAGGAGTGGATACGGGATATTTCGCCGCGGGAGGTTTTTGAGGAAACGCACCGGCCGAAAGAAAAGGGGAGCAAGGGCGATTGGGCATTGGTGGTGTGCAATGCGGATGGAGAGGTGCTGGTGGCCTGGCAGGATAGTAATCCGCGCGGCTCAGAGGAAATTCCTCCCGCTGCGACGGCGGCAAAGAAACCCGCCGAGATCGAGCAGGTCGAGGACCTGTATCTGAATGGACTGCACCTGGAGCAGTATCGTCATGCTACGTTTAACCCCATCGACTATTATGAAGAGGGGCTGCGAAGAAGTCCCGGGGATATTCGCTGTAACAATGCAATGGGACTGCTGTTGCTTCGAAGGGGACAGTTTGCTTTGTCCGAACCCTATTTCAGAAGGGCGGTATCTTCTATTACCCGACGAAACCCCAACCCGTATGACGGAGAACCTTATTATAACCTGGGCTGGTCGCTCAAATTGCAGGGACGGCTGGACGAAGCCTATGACGCTTTTTATAAGGCCGTCTGGAACGACGCCTGGCAGCACAGCGGGTATTTGGCGCTGGCCAGGATTGCAAGCGCGCAGGGACGCTGGAAGGAAGCGTTGGGGCTGATAGAGAAGTCCCTGGTCCGGAACTATCATAGCCCGGTAGCCAGGCATTTGAAAGCAGTATTGTTAGGCAAGCTGGGTGGTGAACGGGATGCGTTTATCCGGGAATCCCTGGCGATCGACGCTTTTAACTTTGGCTGTCTGTTCGAGCAGGGGGGGGCTGATTTTTCGGTGCTGATGCGCGATAGCCTCAACAACTACCTGGAGCTGTCGCTGGACTATGCACAGGCCGGATTGTATGAAGAGGCGGATCGGGTATTGGAATGTTACAAGGGGCCTGCTTCTCCGCTGATCTACTATTACCGCGGCTGGTTCTCTTCACAGGTGGGTCGTGGGGAAGCGGCACGGGTATTTTATTCGTCCGCGGCTGCCGGTGATGCGGCTCTTTGCTTTCCCAACAAGATCGAGGAGGTATTGATCCTGCAGGACGCCATACGCTTGAATCCGGGCGATGCCAGGGCACGCTACTACCTGGGGAATCTATGGTACGATAAGCGGCAGTATACGGAAGCGATCGCCTGCTGGGAAGAATCGATTCGCCTCGATGACCGTTTTCCGACGGTATTCCGCAACCTGGCGTTGGCCTATTACAACAAGCTGGGCAAAAAAGAAGAGGCCATTGCTTTGCTGGAGAAGGCATTTGCACAAGACCCCTCGGATGCCCGGGTGCTGATGGAGCTGGACCAGCTGTATAAGATCATGGGCCGGCCTTTTTCGGAACGGCTGCAAATGCTGGAGCGGTATCCCCGGCTGGTCGACCAGCGCGATGATCTCTATTTGGAGCGGGTAACTTTATACAATCAGCTGAAGGAATATGAAATGGCGAAGCGGCTGTTGAGCCTGCGTAAGTTTCATCCCTGGGAGGGCGGTGAAGGAAAGGTAGTAGGGCAATACCTCCTATGTCATATGGAGCTGGCGAAACAAGCCATCGGGACCGGAAGAATGCAGGAAGCTATGGAACTGCTCGTTGCTACGGAATCTTACCCGGACAACCTGGGCGAAGGAAAACTGTACGGCGCGCAAGAGAATGACCGGCTTTATTGGATGGGCTGTGTCTATGAGGGACTCGGCAATACCGCTCTGGCGACGGACAAATTCCGTGAAGCGACGGTGGGTATCAGCCAGCCTGCACAGGCGATCTATTACAACGACCCGCAGCCGGACCAGATTATTTATCAGGCCCTGGCCTGGTATAAGCTGGGGGAATCCAGGAAGGCCCGCCAGATCTTCGAAAGTCTCGTCGCATTTGGAACCGCACATAGGGCGGATACCATTACCATCGACTATTTCGCCGTCTCCCTGCCGGACATGCTCGTCTTTGACCAGGATATCACGCAACGAAATGTCGTTCATTGTAAATACCTGATCGGGCTGGGCTATTTGGGTTTGGGTGATGAAGCGCAGGGCGTCCGTTATTTGCAGGAGGTGGCGCAGCTGGACCCGAATCACAAGGGCGCGGCTGTCTACCTACAAATGCTGCCTTTTTTTCAACAGGCTCAAAAACAGGCGCAGGTATGCTAAAAGAATATACGCTGACCAATGGAAATACCCGTGTCAAAATCATCAACCTGGGCGCCACCATTACCTCGATCGAAACGCCGGATAGGGAAGGAAGGCGGACGAATGTCATCGCGGCTTTTTCTGATATCGGGCAATATTGGAACAATGAATACTATCTGGGTTGTGTCGTGGGCCGCTACGCCAACCGGATCGATGGCGGGCGGTTCCCGTTGAATGGGGAAATCGTTCAGCTGTCGGTCAATAATAAAGGAAATCATTTGCACGGCGGTTTCGAAGGATTGCACCGGAAGGTCTGGGCGCTTCATTCTCAGGATAAAGACAGTCTCGTGCTGGAGTATACCAGCGTAGATGGAGAAGAGGGGTATCCCGGGAATCTTCATGTACGGGTGCAATACCTGCTGGATAAAGAGGATCGGCTCTCGATCGACTATACGGCCGTTACCGACCGGGATACACCGGTAAATCTTACCAATCATTCTTATTTCAATCTCTCGGGATTCGATCAACCCGTCATTCACGATCATTTGCTACAGCTATTCGCCGGCAGCTATACCGAAAAGGACGACCGGAATCTTCCGACGGGAAAGCTTGTTTTGGCAGAGGGAACGCCGATGGATTTTTCGACTCGCCGGCGAATTGGAGATAGGATAAATGAGCTGCCCCTGGATAAGGGGTTCGATCACAACTATGTTCTTTCGAATGCGTCTGGCATGAAGACGGCGGCGGAGCTCTACGAACCTGTCTCCGGACGTGGGCTGCGTGTATCGACGGACCGTCCGGGGATCCAGGTATATACGGCCAATTGGTGGGACGGCACCATCGTCGGCCAGCAAGGCGTCCCGTATGTACAGCACGGAGCCGTGGCGCTGGAGACGCAGGCCTTTCCGGATAGTCCCAATCATCCTTCTTTTCCGGATACGATCCTGCGGCCGGGAGAAGTGTACCGAACAACTACTATTTTTGAGTTTATCGTTAAATGAGTCTTTATGTCCGCGACCACCTATAATCGTCAGTATATTCTTGGTCTTTCCTTTATCTCGGCCTTAGGAGGCTATCTCTTTGGATTTGACTTTGCGGTCATCTCCGGGGCGCTGCCTTTCCTGCGGGATCAGTTTGGACTGAATAGCTACTGGGAGGGATTTGTCGCGGCTAGTCTTGCCGTGGGCGCCGCGCTGGGCTGTCTGTTTGCCGGCAGCTATTCGGATCGCCATGGACGCAGGAAAGGCTTGTTGCTGGCGGCGGCTGTATTTGGACTTTCATCGCTGGCGATGGCGCTTGCTCCGGGGCGCGATTTTTTCATCGGAGCCCGTTGTATGGCCGGGATTGGCGTGGGCATGGCGTCCATGCTTTCACCCATGTATATTGCGGAAGTATCGCCTGCGCCGTTACGCGGGAGAATGGTGGCCATCAATCAGCTGACCGTCGTGACGGGCATCCTGGTGACCAACCTTGTAAACTATACGCTGCGAAACAGTGGGGCCGAGGCCTGGCGTTGGATGTTCGGTCTGGGTGCCATACCTTCTGCTCTTTTCTTTTTGGGCGCCTTGTGGCTGCCCGAGAGCCCGCGCTGGCTGGTGAAGGCCGGACTGTCCCAGGAGGCAGGATTGATCCTGGGGAAGATCGGCGGACCGGCTTTTGCGGCGGAATCGCTGGTCAGCATCCAGCAGTCCGTCGTCGGCGCTAGGAAGCTAAACTATTCGGCGGTCTTTCAAAAGGCCGTATTGCCCGCGGTGCTTGTCGGCATAGGGCTGGCCGTCTTTCAGCAGCTCTGCGGGATCAATGTCGTTTTCAACTATACCACGCTTATTTTTAGCAGCATCGGGATACCGCGGGATGGCCAATTGCTACAGACCGTCTTTATCGGCGGCGTAAACCTTGTATTTACGCTGCTGGCCATGTTACTCGTCGACAGGCTGGGTAGAAAGCCGCTGATGTTGTTTGGCGCTGGCGGTCTTTGTATACTCTACATCATCGTAGTCCGGCAGCTGGGTGTACAGTCGACGGCGGTCTCCTGGTATTTGCTGACGGCGATCGGAACATATGCCTTGTCGCTGGCGCCCGTCACCTGGGTATTGATTTCGGAGATCTTTCCGAACAAGGTGAGGGGAGCCGCTACATCGATAGCGGTATTGAGCCTGTGGGCCGCGTACTTTGTA
This sequence comes from Bacteroidota bacterium, assembly GCA_018267545.1. Taxonomy (GTDB): domain Bacteria; phylum Bacteroidota; class Bacteroidia; order Chitinophagales; family Chitinophagaceae; genus Puia. The sequence continues at coordinate 25,712 of JAFDYG010000429.1, read as the reverse complement.
TTGATTTTTACCTTCCCCATGTTATATGAAAGATTGAAGGATACTACCTTCTATATTTATTCCGCCATTTGTCTGCTCGGCTTTCTTTTCGTTCTCTTCAGCGTAAAAGAGACCAAGGGCCGCACGCTCGAAGAGCTCGAGGAAGTGATGACGAGCCCGCATTGATGGTTATCACTTATGTGGAAAAGTTGTACTATCAAAGAATAGGATTTGCGTCGATCTGCAATACATTTGTCGCGATCCAAATTTGTACACTAAAACCGCATCTTATGAACATCCAATTCCTGAAACGGAGCCTCATGCTCCTGCTTATTCTGCTGGGTCTATCCTGGCAATCCTTCTCACAATTTCGTGTCATCGGTTATCTTCCCAGCTGGGCCGGGAACGTCAGCGACATCCAGTTTAGCAAGCTGACGCACGTCAACTATGCTTTTTTGATCCCCAACTCCGATGGGTCGGTACAAACCATCGACAATGCGACCAAGATGCAGAGCCTGGTCTCGGCAGCGCATGCGGCCGGAGTGAAGGTGGAAGTCTCGGTCGGCGGGTGGGGCGGCGGCGATGGCTTTCATGGCATCGTAGCCAGCGCGGCCAACCGTACGAATTTTGTCAACACGATGCTGAGCTATTGTAGCCGTTATGGGCTGGATGGAGTGGACATCGACTGGGAATATCCCGGCGGAGGAACGGAAGCGAACAACTTCGTCACGCTGATGCAGCAGCTGTCCACGGCCCTGCATGGGCAGGGGAAAATCCTATCGGCCGCGGTGATCGCCTATGATGGCTCTTCTATCCTCAGTGGAGTATTTGCTGCGGTAGATTATATGGGCATCATGGCCTATGACGAAAATAACTTCCAGCACTCCACCTATGACCTGGCGGTTCAATCGATGAACTATTGGCTGGGCCGGGGGCTGCCGAAGGCCAAGGCCGTATTGGGGGTGCCTTTTTATGCCCAGCCCAACAGCGTCGGTTATAATACCTTGCTTGCGCAAGGGGCGGATCCATACGCCGATGTTTTCAACGGAGAAGGTTATAATGGGATCACGACGATCCAAAAGAAGACTACGCTTGCCATGAATCAAGGCGGCGGTATCATGGCCTGGGACCTGTCGACGGATGCAAAGGGAACGTATTCCCTGGTGACGGCGATCGACCAGATCGTCAAGGGCGGAACGACTCCACCGCCGTCCACGACGGCGCCGATCGGTAAGACCATCTGGCTGCAAGGTAATACGGGGCAATACGTCAGCTCGAAGAATGGGGTAGGACCGATGTATTGTAATGCGGCGGCGGTACAGGGCTGGAACCAGTTCCTGGTGGGAGATGCCGGCAATGGCAGGATCACGCTGCAGAATCTGGGACGCTACGTTACGTCCAATAACGGAGACTCGGCGATGGCCTGTAATAGGGCGGTAGCCGATGACTGGGAAGAATTTACCTGGATTGCCAATGCGGATGGCACCATTTCGCTGAAAGGAAACAATGGCCTATTCGTCTCTTCGAATAATGGAACGAGTCCGATGGCCTGTGACCGGCCGGCGGCGCAGGGCTGGGAAGACTTCCATTTCGGGATCGTCACCGGCACGGCTGGCGCCGCCGCAAATGCGGTTTCGGGAGCGGGTAATTCGTTTGCCGATTTAACACCGGAGGCCGGGGTCTATCCCAACCCGGTGAAGGCGGGACAGCTGGTAACGGTCAATCTGAAACGGGTCGATGGAACGTCGCCGATACTGGTCAGCATTGCCGATTTGAGCGGCAAGATCGTGGCTGTACAGTCGATCAAACAAACGACCGGTGTGTTCACCCTTGCGACGGGTGGACTGAATAAAGGAGTCTATCTGGTGAAGATCGTAAATGGCAGGAATGTGACGACACAAAAAGTTTTGATACAGTAGAAAAAGATAGCGACCCGGCCTGCGCCGGGTCGCTCTTAAAACACCCCTGCCTGTTGTAATCGCCTGCCGATTGAATTTTTCGATTGCCTACCGAATGTGATGTATTGTTGATCTGAACGTTTAATCTATACTGCAATTTACAACCTTGTATCGCGAGAGTCAATGTATGTATCATAGTACTTGCTGTACAAATCAGCGAATCATGCCCTCACCTTTGTTCTTGTTTTTGTAAGCTGATTGAAAGCCAGCTCGACCGCGTCCGATAAATTGCGGACCGTAATACGTCCTTCTACCTTCGCTCCGTTGACAAAAAAAGTCGGAGCATCGGTGACGCCAAGCTTGATCCCTGCTGCAAGATCGTCCTGGACATAGCGGCCATACTTTCCGGTGACGAGCGCGTCGAGAAAATTCATGCCTCCGATGCCCAGATCGCGTGCATAGAACGCCAGGCTGGCGGTGCCCAGATTTCGTCTGTTGTGGAGCAGCATGTCGTGCATCTGTGCAAACTTTCCTTCCTGCGCCGCGGCGATGGCGGCTTCTGCAGCTTTGTGCGCTCTTTGATGGATTCGGAGCTGGGGGAAGTGACGGTAATTGAAATTGACCATGCCGGGATAACGTTCCAGGACTTCCCGGACGATCAAATCATTGTGCAGGGCGACTTCGCATTCATAGTCACCGTATTCCATGAGTGTGACGCGGGCCTTGGGGTGGCCGATGATTATGTCCTTTGGAAGGACGAGCGGGAGATCCTTTCTGTTGATCATAGCTTGCCTGGTTTTTTTGATGGTGTTTAAATTATCTTTCCTTCCGGAAGTCTGTGAAATTTTTACCGTAGACGCTTTTAAAGAATTTGCTGAAATGAGCGATGTCGTCGAAGCCCAGGTGATAGGCGATCTCCTTCATGCTGGTATTGGGGCATGCGGCCTGCCGTTTGGCTTCCAGGACGATGCGTTGACGGATGTGATGGCCCGCGGGATAACCAGAAATCTTTTTGACCACTTCATTCAGATAGTTCGGTGTTACCGACAATTCTCCGGCGTAATTTTTTACCAGTTTCCAGCTGGTATACTTTTTTTCTACCAGGGAGATAAAATTCTTTACCAGGCTGACGTTGCGGTTTTGGGTCGTCTGCTGTATCGAACCTTCGAACTGGCGGGCCAGGTAGATCAGGAATATGCTGGTGTAGCGTTTTATAATCTCGATGCTGAGCAGGTAGCCACAGTGCAGTTCGCGGTGGAGCCTTTTGCCGATCTCGTTGAATTCGTCCGCCGTCTCCTGCTCTACCTGGACGCCGGGTGAGCTCATCAGGAGATGAAAGAGCCCGGAGCGGTACATCAGCTCGAAGTCGTCGCTGCCGGAATTGAGGAGCTTTTCGGGGAAGGAGATAATGTACCCTTCTGCGTTCTCGATCTCCAGCTGGTGAAGCTGACCCGGGACGATACAGTAGAGCATATTGTTTCCCAGCTTGTATCTCTTCATGTCGATGTCTAAAGAACCATTTCCACTTCTCACCCAAATAATTTCGACCTGTGGGTGCCGGTGCGGCATACCCTGCCCGGCAGCATTGTACTGTCCGTATTGTTGTAAAGTTTGAATTTCGAATGGAATCTCTTTTTCTTTGTGACTACAAAGAGGCGCTGTATCCTGTCCGGGAGCGTTGAGCGTAGCAGTTGATTGTAGTGGCATATAATAAGGATTTCGACAGAGGGTATGCCCAAATACGTGCCACAATGCAGGTTGTTGAAAATGAATAATTTGTATCTTTCCATTCGGTTTTGAGTTACGATATATCGCTTTTTCGCAGGAATTTGATCGAAATATCGCCTTGACATTTCATCCTTAACCGGGCGCGCCCGTCAATTTGGATATCATGGTTTATAGAAGGATAATGCTGTTCTTTTTTGGGGTCCTGTTCATTTCCCGCCTTTGCGGGCAAGGGCTTCAGCGGATGGACGAACATATTCTAGAGAGTCTGACGGCGGGACGGACCGACGGACAAACGAAGCTTTGGCGGGGTATTTCGAATGCCAACAACTATGTCAATGCGGCGATACCGCTTGGCGTGCTGGCCGATGGGCTGATTCGCAACGATGCCGATACCAAGCGAAATGCTCTATACATCGCCGGCAGCACGGTCACCACCTACCTGTTGAACCTGGCGATCAAAAAACTGGTGAAGCGGCCGCGGCCGTTTATTACGGACGTTAACCTGGTGCCGGTATATCGGCCGGGCGAATATTCTTTTCCTTCCGGGCATACTTCTTCGGTTTTTAGCGCCGTTACTTCGTTGTCCCGCGTGTATCCCAAATGGTATGTCATCGCGCCTTCGGTGATGTGGGCTTCTGCGGTGGGTTATTCGCGCATGTATCTGGGCGTGCATTACCCGACGGATGTGGCGGGGGGAACGGTGCTGGGGGTAGGGACGGCGTTTGCGATGGGATTTTTAAGACCTTAATTTGATCTATGGCAAGGACATTTGTGATTGGAGATATTCATGGCGCGTTAAAAGGATTGCAGCAGGTAATCGGGCGGGTAAGACCAAAGAAGGACGACCGGCTCATCTTTCTGGGGGATTACGTAGATGGCTGGTCACAGTCGAGACAGGTCATAGACTATCTGATGCAGCTGGACCAGCAATACAGCTGCATATTCATAAAAGGGAATCACGATGCATGGTGTGAAGAATGGATGAGGGGAGACAGCCCCAATCCAGATTGGCTGCTGCATGGCGGACTGGCCAGTATGCAAAGCTATACCGGGATCAGCGCCGCGGACATGCGCACACATCTTGCGTTTTACGATCGTATGCTGCCCTATTATGAGGAAGGGAAGCGGCTCTTTGTCCATGCCGGATTTACCCATATGCGTGGACCGGCCCGCGAATACAGCCAGATGAATTTTTATTGGGACCGGACACTATGGGAAATGGCGCTTGTCGTAGATAAGCATATTCCCAAAGAAAGTCTGGTATATCCCAAACGGCTTTTGCTCTATGATGAAATCTTTATAGGTCATACTCCCACCACCAACTATGACGTCGAGGTGCCGATGAATAAGTGCAATGTCTGGAACGTCGACACTGGCGCTGCCTTTATGGGCCGGATTTCGGCGATGGACATCGACACGAAATCCTTCTGGCAGAGCGACGTCGTCCAGCTGCTGTATCCCGGCGAAAGGGGGAGGAACAGGCCTGTTTAAAACTTCACGCTAACCGGCGCTCCATCGTATTTTATCGTTTTACCGGAACCTCCGGTCATCAGCTTCACCGTAAAGCTCCGGTGTACGGGCAGGCTGGCAGAGCCTGCGGGTGCGCCGTTGCTGAGGCTGAGGGTGCGGGTCTTGTCATTCCAGCTCATGCGTATCCAGCTGGCTTTTCCCTTTAGATAATCCTGGCTGATGCCGTCGTCCTCGTAGAGGGTGAAGGAGCCGTCTGCACCCGGATAGACGCGCAGCGTCGTCGGTTCGCTGACGGGCTCGGCTGTATATTGACGAATAGGGTCGAAGGGGATGATGGACCCGGCCCGGACGTAGATGGGCATAGTGGTAAGGTCGACAGAACGGTGTACCGTAGTGCCGCCCGTGATGGGTGACGAGCCGCCGGAGACGGAGCCGCTATCCCACCAGTCGTACCATTGTCCTTTTGGAAGATAGACGTCCCTGTTAGTCGCTCCCTTTTCGAAGACGGGGGCGATGAGCAGGTCGCGTCCCCAAAGATATTCACTGCCCATGCCGCGTGCCGTAGCGTCCCCGGGATAGTGAAGCCAGAGGGCGCGCATCAGGGGAAGGCCGGTTGCGCGTGCTTCCCAGGCCAGCGTATAGGTATAGGGCATCAGCTGATAGCGGAGCTCGTCGTACTTTTTGATGACGGGTTCGATACGGGGATCGTTCATGGCGGATTGGGGGACGTTCCGGCGATAGGAATCGCTGTCGTTGTTGGAGCGTCCGGTCTCCAGGTCGCCGCGGTCATTTCCACCCCAGCCCCAGGGCAGGATAGTATTGGTGGTGCGTCCATGGGTGCGGAAGGAACCGCAGAAAGCGCCGAACTGGAACCAGCGGGCAAATAGCTCGCCGGTCTTCTCCCAGCTGGGATAGAATCCACCGATATCCGAACCCCAATAGGGGCCGATGCTCAGGGAGTGGTTGATGCCGACGGCGACCTGTCCTTCGAGGGTCTTCCACGCGGATTCGGTATCACCCGACCAAACCCATCCGCCGTAGCGTGCGATGCCAAGATAGCCGTTGCGGTGCAGGCTCCAGGGACGTACGTTGGGGAAGGTCGACAAGGGGCCTTCGTAGTATAGCTTATGCCGTGTTACGCGTTCGTAGAGATTGAACCAGTCGCCTTCGTCGGGCCAGAAGGCGTCTACACCGGTCTTCATAAGGGCGACGTGCTGCTGCCAATAGTTCTGGATATGGCCTGCGTCCACTACTTCTCCGGCGGCGGCAGGTATGGTGCCATGGAGAGAAGGAAGCTTGTCGCGGTCCCAGGGAACCATGTGCATGACGACCTTTACATGACGCGCGTGGAAGTCAGCCAGAACAGAAGCGGGGTCGTGCTTGAAGACGGCGGGATTGAAGTCGAAAGAGGGTTGTTTGGTATTCCAACCCTGTGGGGTAAAGCCAGTGCCGAGGTAGATGACCGCATCGACGGGAATCTTCTTGATGCGGAAGCTGTCTACGATACCCATGATATAGGCGTCGTCCTTGATGGTGCGGTGCGACTGCATATAACCGAGGGCCCATTTGGGAGGGATAACGGTAGGGCCGCTGAGGACCGACAGGTCTTTCATAAAGGCCGCGGGCTGATGAGCATCGAAGACGATGACGTCATAGACGCCGGGGACCACGGTCTTTGCAGGCGGGACTCCCTTGGCCATGACCTGCTGCTGGTTGCGCTCGGTCTGTTGCGCCGTATCCTTCTCCGTTGGCTTCCAGGGGATGTAGGTGCCGTGATCGGCGGCCTGCATGTCGACCTGTCCCCAGGGAGTGGCGACGAAGAGCGCCCAGCCGTCCGTGCCGATCATCAGGGCTACGGGGTTACGGGAACCGTAGGCGTCGCTCTGCCACCGGGGCTGCATGTCCTGCAGACGGCCGCGGCGGTCGAACTCGATGGGTTCGTTACGCCAGTTGGTCCTGGGGGGCTGCTTGTGCCCGCCTTCACCCATACCCAGCACGGGGGCGTCTCTCAGGGCAAAAGTCATCGTATTGTCTTCGTTGAAAACCAATTGTTGTACTGGAGCGCCGCTGAGAGTGGATATTTTGACGGTCAGCGGAGAAGGGCTGACCTCGACCTGTAGGGAACCTACCTGTTTTTTTACGGGAGCCGTTATTTGCGTCAGCGTAATGGCCGGAGCAGCGTATTTTCTTTCCACCAGCCCGGGACTGTAGGGCAGCTCGTCCGGGTCGCTCAGCGGTTTGAGCGTAACGCGGATGCTGTGCTCGCCCGCCTGGCGAATCGTCAGCTGCGCCGGAGCGCCGGCGGTAGTGATTTTTTGCGAATATAGGACACCGGTAGACAAAAGCGATAAAAGAGACAGGCCGGTAAGGCGAAGAATGGAGTTGATCACGTTTATACGGTTGAGTGGTAAATTTCATCGATCGGGCTAAAAGAAGGCGTATAGTTTTTAGCAGGTTTAAGCCAGATTTTAACCGCGTGCTGCCGGTTCGAAAATAGACCAATACCACAAAGAGGGGATGTTTTTACCCAGAAACCTTTACAAATCATCGTGTAACACATGAAAAAATCATAACAAACGGGTATTGTAGCGGCGTAGGTGTAAGCCTAGTTTTGCGGGTAATAACTAACTCTTAAAAAAATTAGCTATGCGTTACACCAGAATTCTACTCCTTGCCCTCCCTATCGTACTCTTCTTCTCCTGTAAGAAAGGAGATACCGGTCCGCAAGGCCCTACGGGAAATGCCAATGTCATGTACTCCGACTGGTTTACTCCTTCTGCTTACACTAAAGACACCGTTTTCGGCATCTGGGGCTTCAAGTACAACCAGACCGCCACGAGCATAACACAGCAGGTGCTCGACAGCGGTACTGTCATCACGTATGCCAAGCTGCTTGGTTATAATACGCTGATATGGCCGACCAACCAGGTAGGTCAGCTGCCGATCAGTCTTACCTATGTCCAGGGAACGACGATGACGGATACCTGGTCGGCGAAAGCGTCTGTAGGAAGTCTGCAGATCCGTTTTGTCAACGACAAAAATTACTGGACCAGCATTGCGACCTCGCACACGTTCCGGTATATCATTATCCCGGCCAATAAGAAAGTCTCGGCTTCGGTACGGCAGGGCGCCCTTTCCGGTCGTAGCGCACAGCTGGACGATGTCGCCAACAATTACCAGCAAATGAGCTATTCGGACGTCTGCCAGAAGCTGGGGATTCCGGAATAATGAATAAGCGCGTATATTTGATTTATGCGCAATCTCCTATTTATCGGCTTCTGTCTGCTTGCTGCAGCATGTAAGCAAAGCCCTTCGCTGCATCCCGGCGAAGGGTTTATTCCTGTAAAGGGTGGAAAGGTCTGGTATCGTATCGTCGGCTCCGGTGACAAAACACCTGTATTATTATTACATGGAGGGCCTGGCGCTACCAGCTATTATCTGAATCCGATGCAGTCCCTGGGTGAGGACCGGCCGGTGATCTTCTTCGATCAGCTGGGTTGCGGCCGTTCGGATAAGCTGACCGATACGACGCTGATGACGACAGAAGCCTATGTTGAGCAGCTGGAGCAGGTGCGGAAGGCGCTTGGGCTGGAATCGTTCTATCTCTATGGACACAGCTGGGGGACGATGCTGGGCATGGATTACTATCTGAAGTATCCGAACGCTATCAAGGCGATGGTCATTGCGAGTCCTTGTCTTAGTGCGCCTTTGTGGCAGAAGGACGCCGATACCCTGATCGCGGCTTTGCCGGATTCGATTCAAAAGCTGATCGCCGGCAATACGAACTATAGCTCTCCTGAATACCAAAGGGGCATGGCCGTTTATTACCAGCACTACATGTCCCGCACTCCTCTGCATTCTCCTGCTATGGATAGCGTGGAGAAGGGTTTTGCAATGAATGTCTACGAATTTATGTGGGGGCCGAGCGAGTTTACGGCGACCGGGAATCTAAAGACGTATGATCGTGTTCCGGATTTACCGAAGATAACAGTTCCGGTTTTGTTTACTGCGGGCCAATATGACGAAGCCCGGCCGTCTACGGTTAAGTTTTATGCGAGCCAGGTGCCCGGCGCCAGGGTGGAGATCATCTCTACCAGCGGGCACATGACGATGCTGGACAATACATCCGAGAATAACCGGGCAGTATCCAATTTCCTCCGGGAAATGGACCAATCGAATTAATTGTTCTCTTTTTCCAGAAACTTATAATTGGCCTCGTTATAGCGGTCGCCGATGTTGGGATATTTAGCGATCACGGCTTCGATCTCCCGGAGATCGGTGGGCGTGAGCGAAACGTCGACGGAACCGGCGTTGTCGATGAGGTACTTTCGGCGTTTGGTCCCTGGAATCGGGATGATATATTCTCCCTGCGACAGCAACCAGGCGATGGCGAGCTGCGCGGGTGAGCAGCCTTTAGAGGCGGCCAGCTCTGCGAAGGCGGAGGAAAGCTGCTTGTTGTTCTCGGCGTGCTCGCCCTGATAGCGGGGAAGGGCTTTGCGAAAGTCGTTAGCTCCCAGCTGGTCCATGTCGAGGGTGTTGGTCATGAGTCCACGGGCCAAGGGGCTAAAGGGGACAAAAGAGATATTTAGCTCACGGCAGACGGGCAGGACATCCTTTTCCACGTCCCTGGTCAGGATGGAATATTCGCTTTGGAGGGCGCTGATGGGATGTACGGCGTGGGCCCGGCGGATGGAATTGGCGGTAGCTTCGGATAGTCCCAGGTATCGGACCTTTCCTTCTTTGACGAGGTCGGCCATGGCGCCGACCATGTCTTCGACGGGAACGTTAGGGTCGATACGGTGCGCGTAGTAAAGATCGATCACGTCGGTGCGAAGGCGGCGAAGGCTGGCCTCCACAGCCTGCTTGAGATAAGCCGGCGAGCCGTCGAAGACGGAGAGCCTGCCGTTCGCGTCGGCGCGGAAGCCGAATTTGGTGGCGAGGAAGATTTTTTGACGATTGGGAACGAGGACTTTTGAGACCAGCTCTTCGTTCTTCCCATTGGCATAGACGTCGGCGGTATCCCAAAAATTTATCCCCAGCTCGATGGCTTTCTCCAGGGTGGCGATAGATTCTTCGTCGTTGGGCTGGCCATAGGCATGGTTCATGCTCATACATCCCAGACCCACTGCAGACAGCTCTATCCCGGTATTGCCTAGCTTTCTGTATTTCATAGCTACGAAGTTCTGAACTTTAGAGGAGTCTTTTATACTTATTTTTGTCTGAGTAATCAGTTGTTATGGAAGATTATATTATCAATGTCGGAAAGATCGAGGAATGGCAGATGATTAACGACGTGTCGTCCCTGGATGAGGTGTTCCAGCGGGCCAAACGTGTATTGGTAGGTGGGGGGACCGTGGCGCTGATACGAGAGCAGCGGTCGGGAGAAACCTGGAAAGTAAATGAATTCTCGAGCCTGGAAGACTTCGAGGAATACCGGACCAATATCTATAAGTATGTAAAATAAAAGAGGCTAGCTCCGTAGAGTAGCCTCTTCCTGGCCATTGCCAGCAGATTATTTTTGGAGTAACCCGGTTAAGCGAAATTAACCGAAGGTTTCCATGATTTATCTGTAGATGTCATGAATACCTCCTTTTTTTTGGTGAGCTATAAAGTTACGAAAAAATGGTGAATACTGATCACGACCTTTTCCGTCAAATCGCGATAGGGGATGAGGCTGCCTTCGGGGAGCTTTTTCGCCGGTATGACCGGCGCATCTATCCTTTTGTGCTAAAGATGATCAAGTCGGAGGTCCTGGCGGAGGAAATCACCCAGGAAATATTCATCAAGATCTGGAAGACCCGGGAGCGGCTGCCGTCGATCGACCAGCCGGAGGCCTATATTTTTACCATAGCGGCCCGGCACACCCTGGACCAGATCAAGAAAAAGCTCAACGAGAACCGGATGCTGCAGCGGCTCTCGACCACCTTGTATCCGGTTCATAATGACCCGGAAGAAATGCTCTTATTCAAGGACAAGGAGGCGCTGGTTCAGCAGGCGGTCGATCAGCTGACGCCCCAGCAAAAGGCCGTGTACACGCTCAGCCGGCAACAAGGGCTTAGCTATGAGGAAATTGGTCAAAAACTAGGCATTTCGCCCAATACCGTCCGAAACCATTTGGTCAAGGCGCTGCAATCCATGCGTGACTGGCTGGAACAGCAGGACCATATTCCCGTCATTTTGATCGCCTGCGCTCATATTTTGCTCCACTCGGGTAAAAATTAAAAAAAAATTGATAGCGACTAGTTCATCGCTTCTTTTCCGTCGTCTCATCTAAGTATAAACCATCATAATGCCTGACCAGGAAAGGTTATATTATTTGTTTAATAAATATATCGAGGAGACGGCGAACGCCGACGAGCTCGGGGAGCTAAAGGCATTGCTGAATAATCAGTCCTATGAGATGATTGCCCGTGATCGGCTGGTGAGTCTGCTGCGGCAAACTGAGCCTCTTCCGGGGCATAGCGAATCCCGCTGGCAGGCCATCCTTCAGGAGATCCGGGTTGAACGAAAACGCCCCATGCGCCGATGGATGGCAGTGGCCGCTGCCTTCCTCGGCGGGGCTGTGGCCATCTGGCTGATTACGCACAAGACGGTGAAAATGCCGGCGGTGGCAGACCGGCAGACGCTTCAGCATGACCGGGCCCCGGGCGGCAACGTCGCCAGGCTTACCTTGTCGGACGGCTCGACTATTACGCTCGACAGCGTACAGAATGGCGTCATTACCCAACAGGGAAATACGGGTGTTACAAAGCAGTCGGATGGCCGGCTTGTTTATAAAGCGCTGGATGAAAAAACTGCCGCGGTCGTTTCCAACACGCTGAGCACTCCCCGCGGCGGACAATACCGGTTGGTCCTGCCGGATGGAAGCGAAGTCTGGCTCAACGCAGCTTCTTCGATCACCTATCCTACGGCCTTTACCGGCAGCGAACGAAGAGTCATCGTCGCCGGCGAGGCGTATTTCGAGATAAGCCCGAACCCTGCAATGCCCTTCCGCGTCATTACGCATGCTCCTGCGGGAGATCAGGAGGTAGAGGTATTGGGAACGCATTTCAATATCAAGGCCTATGAAGATGAGACGAGCCTGACGACGACCCTGCTCGAAGGTAGTATCCGGCTGAGAAGCAATGGGACCTCGACCCTGCTGTCGCCCGGCCAGCAAGGACAGCTGAGGCCGGATGGACAGATTCATCTGAATCCCGAAGTCGACCTGGAAGAGGTCGTTGCGTGGAAGAACGGACTTTTTCATTTCGAGCAGGCTGATATTACCGAAGTCATGCGACAGCTGGCCCGGTGGTATGACGTAGAGGTTGTTTTTGAAGGGAAGCTGCCGGCTGGTAAATTCGATGGGGAAATACCCCGCAATAGTAAACTGACGGATGTATTCAAGATACTGCAATTCAGTAATGTCCATTTTAAGGTCGAGGACAGGAAGGTAACGGTCGCCCCATAATTTTTAACCAAAACGATTCTAACTGCACACGATGACTGAGATCACGAATGGCGGAGCCTTGCCCCAAAAAAGGCGGCTGCCCACTAAAACTTTTCTGATTATGAGAATGACGGCTGCACTACTGCTAATCGCCTGCCTACAGGTGTCTGCCAGGGGCCTGGCTCAAAAAATCACCCTCTCCGAACAAAATGTCCCTTTAAAGAAAATCTTTAAAGCGATCAAACAGCAGACGGGTTATGTATTCTTTTACAAGTCGGAGCTGTTGGCAGCTTCTCATCCCGTAACCATCCGGGTCAAAGACGAGGACCTGGAAAGCGTGCTGGAGAAATGCTTCCGGAACCAACCCCTGTCCTACAATATCGTCAACAAGACGATCGTCGTCGGCCCCAGGCGGGAAAGCTCCCTGGAACAAGAGAATCCGGTGCTGGACACCGTGCCGTCTGCTCTTGTTGTCACGGGACGTATTACCGATGAAGCGGACAAGCCTGTTGCCGGCGCCAATATCGTTCTGTCCGGAAGCGGCGAACCAAGAGGCGTTGTATCCGATAAGAGCGGCGAGTTCAAGATCAGCGCCAAACCGGGAGCCACCCTGACGATCAGCTACGTCGGCTATGCGAGTCAGCAAATCCGGGTTAAAGGAACGGGTCCTTATTCGGTCCGGATAATTCCGGGTACGAAGGATCCACTGGCAAACATGGTCGTCACCGGCTATCAGCTGATCAACAAGGATAATTTTACCGGAAATGCCGTGCAGGTTTCGGGCGAAGAGCTCAAGAAAGTAAATCCCCAGAACGTATTGCAGAGCATACAGGTTTTCGACCCCTCCTTCAATGTCGCGCAGAGTAACCTTGCGGGCTCGAATCCCAACGCCCTGCCCAACGTCTACGTACGCGGGTCCACTGCTATTCCTACGGGCAGCGGGGCGGTGCTCAGCCGAAACGACCTTACGAGCAGCGTGAACCTGCCTACCTTTATCCTGGACGGCTACCAGGTGGACATCCAAAAGGTGTACGACCTCGACGTGAACCGCATCCAGTCGATCACGCTGTTGAAAGACGCTGCGGCTACAGCCGTATATGGCTCGAGGGCTGCCAACGGCGTGCTGGTCATCACGACAAAGGCGCCGAAAGAAGGCAAGCTCCAGCTGTATTACAACTACGAGTTCCGCACCAATGCGCCCGATCTGACCGATTATCACGTCCTCGACGCCTCGCAGAAGCTGCAGTATGAAAAGCTGGCGGGAGTTTACAATCCGGTCGGCAGTCTTGTGGCGGACGAACAGGAGAAGATCTATTATTCCAAATACAAGAGCGTGGTCAGCGGAATCAATACCTATTGGCTTTCGCAGCCGCTGCGGACCAGCTTCGGACAGAAGCATTCGCTCTATGCCGAAGGAGGAGGCTCCTCTGTCCGCTATGGCCTGAACCTCCTGTATCAGACCGACCCCGGCGTCATGAAAGGCTCTTCCCGGGATCGGTATAGTCTGGGGATGGACCTGTCCTATAACCCGGGCAAGTCATTCATCTTCCGGAATAGTCTGTCGGTTACCCAGGTAAACGCAACGGAGTCGCCCTATGGAAATTTTTACGACTATGTACGGATGAACCCCTATTACCCGAAGACCGATTCATCGGGCAAGATTATTCAAAACGTCGACAACTGGCTCATCGATACCCATAGAGACAGGGAAGACCAATATGTCACCGACTATGTGCTCAATCCGCTCTTCAACGCCACGCTGCACAGCTTCAACCGGAACAGGTACGTAGAGCTCATCGACGCGTTTTCCAGCGAATGGAACATCGCCCGCGGTTTTCGGCTGAGGAGCGTGTTTAGCTATACGAAGCGGAAGTATACGGGGGATAATTTCGTGTCTCCTTATGCCAATTCCTTCTTCTTTTATTCCGGAAATCAGCTGACACAGCGGGGAAGCTATACCTACTCGGCCAGCGACGAGAACACGTTCGACGGAACGCTTACGCTGACCTACAACCGCAATATCGGCAGCCACTTCTTCAACGTGGCGCTGGCGACCAATGCGCATACGTATAACATCGACGCCAAAAGCTTCACCGCGGTCGGCTTCACCAACGACAGGTTTACGAATATCGGCTTTGCCAACGGGTATCTTCAGGGGTCTGCACCTTATGGTGACTTTTCCAAGCAGCGTCTTTTCGGCAGCCTGCTCAGCCTGAACTATTCCTGGAAGAACAAATACCTGCTCGATGCATCGGCGCGGGCCGACGGTTCTTCGGAGTTCGGCTCGGACCACCGGGTAGCGCCTTTCTGGGCGGTGGGCCTGGGCTGGAATATCAACAGGGAAGATTTCCTGGCGGGTTCGAAGGCCATCAGCCTTCTGCGGCTGAAGGGAAGCATGGGGCACATCGGCTCCGTTTCCTTCCCTCCCTACCAGGCAGAGACGATTTATCACTACTATAGCAGCAACTGGTATTCGACCGGGATTGGCGCTACGGTCAACACATACGGAAACGAGCAGCTGCAGTGGCAGCAGACGAGCACCTACGACGCCGGACTTGATCTCGGACTGTTCAACGACCGGATCATGCTTACCCCCCGCTACTATTATAAGCTGACGCACGGCATGCTGGCCGATATCCGGGTGCCGAGCAGCACTGGTTTCAATTCCTATAAAGATAACCTGGGCGATATGGCCAACCGTGGCTACGAGCTGGGGCTCCGCTATACGATTCTGCACAGCCGGAACCTGGTCGTCAATGTCTTCACCAACCTGGTGCGCAATACCAATAAGATCGTCAAGATTTCGAACGCGCTGAAGAGCTACAATGACAAGGCCGATCAGCTTCAGCAGGGAGACAGCCTGAAGGCGACGCCGCTGCTGCGTTATCAGGAAGGACAGTCGGTCAATACGATCTACGCCGTACGTTCGCTGGGCATCGATCCCGAGAATGGAAAGGAAATCTATCTCAAAAAAGACGGGAAGACCCGCACCTATACCTGGGATGTACACGACATAGTCCCGGTGGCGGACTATACACCCAAGCTGACGGGCTCCTTCGGGTCGACGGTAACGTATAAGCAATTCCAGCTCAACCTGGTCTTCTTCACGCACCTCGGGGGCAAGGATTATAACCAGACCCTGGTCGACCGGGTTGAAAACGCAGACCCCCGCTACAACGTCGACAGCCGGGTCCTGACCGACCGCTGGAAGGCGCCGGGCGACCACGCGAAGTTTAAAAACATAACCGACTTAGGGACGTCGAGGGTCTCGAGCCGGTTCGTACAGGAAGACAACACGCTGGACCTGACTTCGGTCTATTTTTCCTACGACCTCAAAAGCTCGGTCTACTCGAAGCTGGCCATGAAAAGCTGCCGGCTGGCTTTTACCACGAACAATGTTTTTCACTGGTCTTCCCTCAAGATCGAGCGGGGAATCGACTATCCGTTTGCCCGCAGCTTCACCCTATCTCTTCAAACAAGCTTTTAATAAAACGGTATGAAACTATATATAAGTATCATTTTTTGTGCGCTGATGCTTACTTCGTGTAAGAAGTGGCTCGATGTTAAGCCGGAATCGCAGGTATCCAGGGACGAGCTGCTGAGCACACCGGCGGGTTTTGAAGAAGCCATGAACGGGGTCTATAGCCGTTGCAGCGAAGCCAATTTATACGGAAAAGAGCTGACGTTCTGTACCCCGGATGTATTGGCCCAAAATTATGCCATCCAGGGCCGGGATCCGCTGGGCTATCTGCAAACTTCGCTCTACAATTATTTCAACCTGGACTTCATTACCCGCAAGGACAGCGTCTGGCTGGGGCTGTATAACGGCATCGCCAACTGCAATATCATCCTGGCCAATATCGAGAAGGGAAAGAGCCTGCTCTCCGCGACCGATTATGCGCTCATCAAAGGAGAGGCCCTGGGCATGCGCGCTTACCTGCATTTCGACGTACTCCGGCTCTTTGCTCCGGCGCCTGTCACCAATCCCAGCGCTGCCGTCATCCCTTACGTCACGGAATTTTCCAACAAGGTGACGCCTTTGTCTACGGTCTCTGCGGCCCTGACCAGCATCATACAGGACCTGAATGCCGCCAAGGCGCTATTGAAGGGGAATGATCCTATTCTCGATGGAGGTTATGTCGTCGGCTATCCATCGAATCCATCGGACGGGTCGTCCGAGCAGGCAAACCGTGTACTATTCTTACAAAACCGCCGTCACCGTCTCAATTATTACGCGGTGTGCGGTGAGCTGGCCCGTGCTTACCTCTATAACAACGACAAACCCAATGCTCTTAAAAATGCGCAGGAGGTCATCGACTCGCGCAAATTCCCCTGGACGAGCCAGGCGGATTTCATCAACGTCGCTCCCGAGCAGGTCGACCGGATCCTCTACAAGGAACTGCTGTTCGCCTTCTATATCCCCAGCCAGATGAAGGTGCTGCAAAGCTTGTTCGAGACCGATCTGAATGGCTTTTATCTCAACTTGAATGACGGACAGAGCATCTACGAAACCGGCGGGGCAGGGGCCTTCGACCTGCGCTACAAGCAGTGGTTCAAGATCAGGACGGACGCGACGGGAAGCCGTCTCAATCTGCAGAAATATACCCGGGATGCGGACAGCAACCGCCATCCATTGGTCGCACCCGCCCTTCGTCTGAGCGAGGTCTTTTATATCGCGGCAGAGTGTCTCTACGATAATGACCCGGCAAAGGCAATGGGGTATGTAGACTCGGTGCGTCTCCACCGCGGCATCGTAACGCCGATGACGGCCGCATCGAAGGATGATTTCCTCAACCAGCTTGTCAAAGAGGAACGCAAGGAATTTTTTGCAGAGGGGCAGATCTTCTATCTGTATAAAAGGCTGAACAAGCCGATCGTCGGACAATCGGGACAGATCTATCCCGTCGGCAACAATGTCTTTGCGTTGCCCGTGCCAGACGATGAAAAAGAATTCGGTAACCGATAATTACACTGACCATGCGATTAAAGATAGCAATATTACTCTCTGTATTGGCCGGCTTTGCCGCCTGCCGGAAGGCGCAATACATGACCTACAATACTTCCGACAACGTATTTTTCAACTTCTCGGATTCGACCACCGACCGGGACAGCGTCATCTACACCTTTGCCTTTTCACCGGGTAAGCTGTCCGATACGCTCCGTCTTCCTGTCAGCATTTCGGGACTTCGCGTTTCCAGGGACAGGAAATACAAGGTCGTCGTCAGCGGGGGCACTACGGCCGTTGCCGGGACCCATTTCGAAGCCCTGAAGGATACCTATACGATTCCTGCCGATTCAGGCAGGGTACGGCTGGCGCTGGTCCTTTACAATAAGGACTCCCTGCTGAGCAAACGCGCGGTTGGCCTCAATCTGAAAATGGCCGCCACGGACGACCTGGGCGTCGCTCTTTCGGGACTTATCAATGCCAGGATCATCATTTCCAACCGGCTGGAAAAACCTGTTTGGTGGGACAAATGGATGTCGAAATATTCGGCGGTCAAGTTCAAGCTGTTCATCATCGCCACCGGTGTGACCGAGCTGGCTTATGGCCAGGATTACGGGCAGTATGCTCCGGAAAGTCTGTACTATATCGGATTGATGAACAACCTGATCGATGACCCCCTGGGCTGGGTAGCGGCCAATCCGAAAAAGGGCTATGTGCTGACCCTGCGTCAGGATGGGAATTACGACTTCTACAGCAGTGGAAATCCTAATGACAGAGTCCTGCTGCAATACGATGCCGGCACCAACAGCTATCACTTTATCGATGAGAATGGAAATTTTGTAACGCCCAATTAAAAACAGCTTCATGCAACGCAATCTATACTGCCTATTGATTGGACTCTGCTTTCTGGCGGTTTCCTGCTATAAAGACAAGGGAAACTATGTCTATCATGTTCCGGCCGCGCCGGTCGTCACCAACCTGGATACGGTCTACAAGGCTATTATCGGAGATACGCTGATCGTACGTCCCAACGTATCCATCGCAGGTGTAAAAAACATCGGCTATGAATGGCGGATTAATGTACCCTTTCCCGATTCAGCCCGGTATTACTACGGTCCGGAACTCAAATTGGTCTTTGCTCTCAACCCGGTTCGCTACGGCGCCAGGCTGACCGTCACCGACAGCAGCAATGGCATGAAGTACTTTTATTCTTTCTTTATCGACGGCTCGACGATCTATTCCAGCGGAACGACCGTCCTGAGCCAGGAGGGAGGAAAGGCGCAGCTTTCCTTTATCCTGCCGGACGGGACGGTTAAACCGCGTGTATACAGCGCTATCAATGAAGAGGACCTGCCCGCAGGACCGCAGCAGGTAATTGCTCTGTACAATCAAAATATCAATGGCGGGTCGTACTTCGGATACTGGATCCTCTGCTCGGGCGGGGCCGACCCCGGAGTCGAAATCGACCCGAATACGTTTCAAAAGGTAAGAACCCTGAAGGAGAACTTTTTTACCCCGCCGGCTTCGATCAACGTCGGGACTTTCCAGAATCTATCCGGCACCGGTACGCTCAACGGCGTGCTCAACGGCAAGCTTTATGTAGGGGCTTCTCAAACCTATTATGGAAGCCCTATCTATGGTCAGTTCGGAAATGCCACGACGGGCGACTATAACCTGTATCACCAGGCAATCTTCAATCCCACCTTTCCCTATTTCCTGGGCTATGACAGCGTCCGCAAGCAGGTCGTCGCCTTTACCAATTTCGGCGCCGCTTCCTATATCGGCACCGGCTATCAAACCACGACGACGGCTCCGTTCGACCCCGCCCACCTCGGGATGGACCTGGTGAATTTCGATCAGATCAACAGCCAGAACTGCTATGCCTTCGGGAAAGGATCGGATGGCGTTCTCTACGAAGCCAGCTTTGGCGTAGCCTTTATGGGTTTCATCCAGGTGTCCCCACAGTATAAGCGTCCCTTTATCCGGCCGGACCTGGTCACAGCGACGACAAAGTGGACCAGCTCGCCGATCGAAGTATTTTACTTCAGCAGCGGTTCGGCCATCTACCGGTACAATCCTTTAAACCAGGAAGTAAAAGCGCTGACAACCGACTTCGGCGGGAAGCCGGTGAGCATGGTCAAGGCGGTCAATGGCGGCAATACGCTCATTGCGGGCGTCGATGGCAGCCTTTATTTCCTCGACGTCAGCACGGGTAAGCTGGGGGAGATCATCAAGAAAATCGACGGCATACCGGGAGCTCCGGTAGACGTCGCACAACGTTAAAATTATCGTATTATGAATATGTCCAGGATCATTTTAGTCTTTGTCCTTTCCTGTCTTGTCTTCGACGGCATGGCGCAGTCGAAGATTCCTTTGAAAGTATTATATGTCGGCTATAGCCCGGACCGGCCGATGCCGGAGAAGCTGGTTTATTATATGCCCTCGGGCGAGCGCTATGCGGAGATCTATAAGACCCGTATGCCCGCGTTCAAAAGCTTTCTGGAAAAAAACTTTACGGTAGTAAAGGCGATGGATGTACGGGATTACAAAGCGTCGGCTTCCGACGGAGTAGACGTTACCATCCTGGATGCGGGACCGGTAAACCTGCCCGCAGGCTTTGACCGGCCCATGGTGCTGATGCACGCCATGGCTCCCAATGTCGGGCTGCCGATCGGATTAAAATTTGACTGGTACTGTCAGTGCCTGGAAGCCGACGCGCTCAATATCCGGACGGAGCACGAAATCTTCAACAAACCCAACAAGGTGCACCTGACGATGGTCGAGCGCCCCACGCCGGGCTCCTTTTACAACGGCTGGGAAGGACAGCATATGAAGCCGACCATGCCGATGTGGAGAGTGGTTACCGAAGGCTATACGGGTGGTAAACCCTACCTGATCGGAATGGTTGCACACGGCGAGGGCTTTGACGATAGTCCCGATGCGGAAGCGATCTCGGGAGGCACCTGTCTGAAGAATGCAGAAGCCGTCGCCCTTGGCCGGCACGGCAACTATTTTATGTGGGGATTCTCCGGCTCTCCGGACTATATGACGGAGGAAGCCTGTAAGGTCTTTGTCAATGCCGTCTGCTATATTCAAAAATACGACCACAAGCCGGCCATCGTCAAGAAGGTGCAGATCGAGACGCGGACATTTGTGGACGAGAAGATGTATCGTATCGACAGGTCGGTATACGACAAGGCGATCGTTTCACGCAGGGAAGGGAACCAACGGCTGAAGCATATGCAGGACTCCCTGCGCGCGGTGAAGGCGTCGGGTAAGGATATCGGCCACAACAACGAAATGTTTTTGAAAATGCCGATGACCGACGCCGTCGAAAGCTTCGAAGATTATATCAAAGGACAAGCCGGTGAAGAGCTCTACGGACGGTTTGGGACCAGGACAGAGCTTTACCAGGCCTACTACGAGGAAAACTATGAATACTTCTATCCCTATGATGGATATAGCCTGCAATTGGACACCGACGTACAGCAGCTGGGCGTCTCCAACCGTAAGGTGGAGCTACTGGAGAAATGTATCGGGCTGTTGGAGAAGGGGAAGGATACGGCGATGGCGAGAAGGGTATTGGAGCGTTATACCATCGAGCATTTCAGCACGCCGGCAGGATGGCGGGCCTGGCTGACGAAGAACAGGAGCCGGCTTTTCTATACGGAAGCGGGAGGGTTTAAGTTTATGATCGATACCTATGGGACGCCGGCGAACAAACCGGTAGCGTCGGTATCTCCTACCTCGGCCGATCCGGTGATCGTAACAGCAAGGCTGGAAGACGGCCGGGTTGTCGTCGATGCGGATATCCTGAAGGGATGGCATATCTACGCTTATGTCAGCAAGGAGAATCCGTTCGTTCAGACGGAGATGCTGCTAGAGCTGCCCGATGGCGTCCTTTCCAGCAAGGAATGGCAGAGTACGGCGGGCTTGCCTTTTCCGGGAAATGATGGTATCTTCGTCTATGAAGGGAAGGTACGATTTTCAGTACCCGTGGATTGCTCGAAGGCAAAAGCCGGCTCGACGATCCGATGCGGGTTATACTACCAGGTTTGTGACAATAACAAGTGCTTCCCGCCCAGGAAAAAGACAGTCGATATTAAAATATGATCCAGCTTATGAAATTTCGCATTCTTGTTTTTCTTTTACTGATTACTGCCGGCGCATTTGCACAAAAACCCAGGCTGCACAAGGAAGTAGGTGATTTTACGCTAAAGACTCCGGAAGGTGAAAACTTACGTCTTTCCTCGCTGCGGGGTCAGGTGGTCCTGGTGGACTTTTGGGCCAGCTGGTGTCTGCCCTGCCGGGCATCTATTCCTCATCTAAAGGAACTTTATTCACAATACCACAAGGATGGTCTGGAGATCGTAAGTATCTCCATCGATGCGCGCGATGACGCCTGGCGGAGGGCAATGGCGCAGGAGAAGATGCCATGGAAGCAGGTAATGGACTCTTACAAGGGAACCGGCGACTACTCCGATATGGCGTTGAGCTATGGCGTCAAGATGATTCCTTATACGTTATTGGTGGATAAAGAAGGAAAGGCGATCGCCATCAATCCCGACCCCGGGGGATTGGATAAAGAGCTCAATAAGCTTTTTGGACATTAAGACCTGCGCCGATGCAGCGCCCATTTGCGGAGCTTTCCTACCAGTTCTTCCAGCTTCACCGGTTTGCTGATATAATCATTCATCCCGGCCTGAAGACATTCGTCCTCGTCTCCCTCCATGGCATTGGCGGTTAGCGCAATGATAACGGGCTGTTCCGTCAGCCTGGCGCTACGGATATAGCGCGTGGCTTCCAGCCCATCCATTTCGGGCATCTGCAGGTCCATCAGGATAATGTCGTAGGCGGTGCTTGTCACAGCCGCGATGGCTTGTTGTCCATTTTCCACGATCGTGGGAGTATAGCCCAGCTTTTGTAAGATATAAAGGATGACCTGCTGATTGACCTGGTTGTCTTCTGCAACCAGCAGCTTTAATGGCAGAGAGGTCGCCAGCTCTTCCGGCAGCCTTGGCTGTGAAGAACGGCCTTCGGACCCATTTCTGCCGCGGTTCTGCAGGGTGGAAAGGATATGCCGGTACATGGCCTGCTGCTTGATCGGCTTGGTCATGACCGCGCTAAAGAGCTGGGTATGGTTTTTCTTATATTCGTCGCCTACCGAGCTAAGCAAGATGATGGGCAGCTCCGGGTAACGGTCGCGTATAGACTGAGAGAGACGGATACCATCCATATAGGGCATCTGCATATCGGTCAGGATGAGGTCGTACTTGCTGTCCGAGGAGAGGAGGTTGAGGGCTTCTACTCCCGAGGCAGCGAGTACGGGCGTCAGATCCCAAAATTCCAGCTGAGTCTTGAGGATAGTTCGGTTCGTATGATTGTCATCGACGATGAGGACGCGTTTGCCCGCGTGTTCCGACAGACCGTCGACGCTGAGCGCGGGGTGCTTGTTAACGCCTGCGCTGGTTTTGATGGTAAAGGTAAAGGTGCTGCCTGCGCCGGGTTGGCTCTCGACGCCGATGGTGCCGCCCATCAGCCGCACCAGCTGTTCGGAGATGGCCAGGCCGAGACCGGTGCCGCCGTATTTACGGGTCGTGGAAGAGTCGACCTGAGAGAAGGCTTTGAAGAGCCGCTCCATCTTCTCCGGGGGAATACCGATACCTGTGTCGCGGACCTCGAAGCCCAGGGTCAGCCAGCCGGCCAGAGAGGTTTCGATCAGGCGTACGCCGATAAAGATCTCGCCCTGCTCGGTGAACTTCATAGCGTTCCCGATGAGGTTGGTCAGGATCTGGCGAAGGCGGTGGTCGTCGCCACGGATATAGATAGGCACGTCCCGCTCGATCTGGTAGAGCAGCTCGATACCCGTCTTGGCTGCACGGGCGCCGAAGATGTCCAGGATATGTTCGATACAGAGGTGCAGGTCGAAGTCTTCTTCCTCCAGCTCCATGCTGCCGGATTCTATCTTGGAAAAGTCCAGAATATCGTTGATTACGTTCAGCAGTGTTTCGCCGCAGACCGAAATGGTTTCGGTATAGGCTTGCTGCTGCTCATTGAGTGGCGTTTCCGCCAGCAGCGAAGCCATGCCGATGACCCCATTCATCGGTGTCCGGATCTCGTGGCTCATGGTGGCCAGGAAGATGCTTTTTGCCCTATTGGCGCGTTCGGCCTCTTTACGCGCCGTTTCCGCTTTGATATAGGCCGCTTCGAGCTCGTCCTCGCTTCTCTTACGCTCCAGCAGGACGATGGCTTCACGCTGGAGGGTGGCCATGCGTACCGACTGTTCGATCTGGATCTGTCCGGCTTTATTGAGCTGATAGGCCCAGAGACCGCAGATAAAGACGATAACGGCAGTGAGAAGAATATGGATGATAAAGGTATTCAGATCGAGGAAGTCCAGCCGGGTAAAGAAGACGGACGCGTTGCCGGAGTACTGCAGATAGTTGAAAACGCCGTGATGAGCCACGACAAAAATCAGCAGGGGAATCTGAAGCTTCCATTTTTGATAGGTGACCAGGAGCGTGCTGCTGATAAAGGCAAAGAAGTGCATCTCGAACAGGCCGTGCAGCTGATAGATGAACTGGGCCATGAAAATACCCAGCACGATGCTCAGCACGTATTGATAAAGGTCCGAATGCGGCAGGAGGAAACGGACAGAGTAATAGGCCAGCAGGGATAGTCCGCCTACGCTTAGTGCGATGCCCCAGGTTCCGTAATAGGGAGCCAGGGCCAGGCCGACAAGGAAGAAACCTATCAGGAAGTAGTTCATGAGGCTGTCCGAGCGCTCTTTCACGTCTGCCTGGTAAGCCTCCGTCTGAGCCTGCAGGTCAGAAGGAGTGTTGGTGATGATGTACGGTGCTTGCGTCATTTGGTACAGGTTGGGAGTTGACAACCATAGGCCTTCAGGGCCAGCGGGCTGAAGATTGGCGAATAGTTGTGGTTCAGAAGGTCAGCAAGCGCGAGGCGGGCATAACCGGTTTTTTCGTCGCTGCAGTAGCGACTCCGGTTATAATTGCCCCGGAAGTACAGGCGCCGTCCGGTATCGATGAGAGCGGCTTGCGGTGTGGAATAGACACCGCAGGCTACGGCTATCGCCGAATCTTGCAGGACGGGAATGGGGTAGGGTAAGTCAAACTTTTGCTGCAGCTGGGCTGGAGAATATTTTTTTGGGCTCATCAGGACAATGGCAAAATTTGTTCGTGAACCGTATTCTTTTACGAGGGCTTTGAATTGGGGCATATTGAAGCGCGAACAGGGACAGTCGGGATTGAAAAAATGCAGAAATAGAGGTTTTCCGGTCAATAGCTGTTGCGCAGATGATGGCAGGGAGACGAGCGTACCGTGCTGTACGTCGCGGTAATGGGCAGGAACGGGCGTAGGCAAGGAATACCTCCATTCATTGTACCAGAAGATGCCGGCAATACCGGCAAATATCAGGATCAATAAGGCCACGACCAGTCCTTTTCTCATACTGCTATTGGATAATGTCTTAATTCTTAGGATCAGGCAATTAACGTATATAATGATGCTCTCATATCAATAACGTATAAGGACATTATTTATTTAAGTGCTTATACTTATTTTTTACTCACATTTTGGAAAGTTGGTAGACAGACTTGTCTATTTTGAAAGAATGCCTATCTTTACAGCCTATGAGGGAATCAGGTGTAAAGGAGAGGATATTAGATACCGCCTCGCGATTGTTTTACGACCAGGGGTATCACGTGACCGGGATTAATCAAATCATCGAAGAGGCGGATATTGCCCGCGCTTCCTTATACAACCATTTTCCGTCCAAGACCGATCTGCTGCTGGCCTACCTGGACAGCACGCATGCTTCCTGGTTCGAGGAGCTGGACGCCTTCCTGAAGCCCATCGAAGGGCCCCGGGAAAAGCTGCTTGCCTTATTCGACTTCCGCATCATGCGGCAAAAGAGATACAACTACAAAGGCTGTCACTTCAATAAAATCACGGCCGAAGCCAGTGATGACCAGGCCGTGCTGGCCAGGGTCAAGGCTCACAAGGAACGGCTTAGAAAGCTGATCCTCGAGCTCGTCGATCAGACCATGTATCGCTCCATATTGAATAATGAGCAGCTGGCTGACACTCTCTTCCTGCTGCTCGAAGGCGGTATTGCCGTAGGGGGCATGTACCGTAGCTCGGAAGCTCCCGAAAAAGCCAAACAAATAGCGGAAGCCGTACTTTAAGAAACCCTCGGATTACCCTGGGAAAGGGTTACTCAGTTTTTAATTAGATAGACTTG
>JAFDYG010000428.1 GCA_018267545.1 Bacteroidota bacterium | reverse complement strand
CTGGACCGGCTTCTGGTTCCTGTAACAGGCAAGCAGATAAGTAGTGTCCAATCCCTTCGGCAGCAACGCCTTCCCCAATTCGATCGGCTTCTCCAGCCGTATACACCCATGACTGTAATACCGGTACGAAGACGCAAATAATTTTTTCAGATAAGTGTCGTGCATATACACGTTATAAGGGTCCGTCAGGTCGAACTTGATCACTCCCAGCGCGTTCAGACAACCCGGCGTCTGTCTGATCCGGTACGGAAAATTGCCCCCCTTGTAAGAAGCCCATTGCACCGTCTGCGGATCAACCACCTTGCCCCGCTCATCCAGCACCTGCAGCCCCATCTGACGGGCCACTTCCGGCGCCTGCCGGAACAAGGGCGCCAGCTCCTGCACCGCAATCCGCTGCGGAACATTCCAATAGGGATAAAGAACCAGCCCCTTGCACCACCCTGCAAACCGCGGCGTCCGCCACGACGGCTGCCCCGCCACAATCCGCATGATCAGATTCAACGTATCCGAAACATACAGGCGCAGATCGGCCGACGGTATATTCACTACGATAACTTTTTCGAATCCAAAATGATGTACCCACCTATAGCTGTTCATCGCCTGCCGCAGTTGCAATCGCTTCATGCTATCCCACCCCGCTCCCAAAGAATCCCGCAGCAGCGAATACTCCCGCGAATCCGGCAGCAACGCCGCCGCCCACTTCCTCAAATCCTCCGCCGTCCGCACCTTCGCCAGGCTTCCCGTAACCCGCTCCTCATCCCTTTCCACATATAACCCCGAAACACCGTCATAGCTGACCGCAGAATCCGCCTTCCTTCCCCTCAGTAAATCCCACCCCAACGCAAGCGCAGCACTCGTATACGTAAAATCCCAATCCCTCAGCCTGACCGAATCCATCTCCCCCTCCAACACTCCTTCACCAAACCTGAGCTCTCCGGGAATATAATCCTGCCTGTCCAAACCATCCACCCCCGCACTGTCGATCAGCCCGAGCAGCACCCTCCTGAGCTCACGCGCCTGCCCCGTCCCCGAACACCAAAACAATCCGTCCGGTTTCTCCTTATAGAAACGCGTCAGCAAATCCAGGTGCACCCCGATCGAATCCGGCGCCTTCGGCGCCTGGGCCAATACCCCCCCGGATATTCCCAGGACTATCACTATCAACATCCAGCAGCTGCGCATAAAAAAAATTTGAACTTTCTAACCTCAGCGGTGAGCAATAAAAATGGGCAGATTCACCGTCTTCAACAATATCCCTGCCTGAGAAGGCTTGAAGAACCGCGACAACGTCCCCCGCCCATAAGACCCCAATACCACGATGGCATTCTTCTTATCGAGCAAATAAAAAAACAGCTCGTCCGACGCATCCCCTCCCAGCACGACATATTCCACGTCTTCATAGTGAGCCGAAAACCATTCTTTTATCTTATACTGCTCCTCGAGCGCAGCCTCACCCGCGTGCCGCACGCTCACCACCACAGCCTTCTTGCTCCTGAATTCGGGAAACAGATAGGTGAACTGCTTGATCGCAAACACCGACGAAGCAGTCCCGTTATAGGCGAAGATGACCTTGTCCATCCCGTGGAAGCGGTACGGCGACACAACCACGGGGCACGCCGCGGCCACCAGTGCGGCCCGCACCCACTTCCCCGGAAACTCCCGCTCCACCCGCTTGAATGACGTCTCGGGATCCACTACGATCAGATCCGCAAACCGGCTCTCCAGCAGGATCTCCCCCAATGGCGCCCCCCGGTCCCGGTGTACCCTCGCCGGCACCTCCCGGCATACACAAGCCTCCCTGAAAAGACGTACCTGTCGGGTAATCGCATCGCCTTCCCCAGCCCCCTCATGCACCACCTCACCCACATTGCCATCCGCCTCCCCTTCCAGGAAAGCCCCGATCAGCCTCGACCCCGTTAGCTTAGCCAGATAACACGCAAAATCAATGGTATAGGTGTTTTGCCTGTTACCCTCCATGGCCAGTAATATCTTTTCCATTAGTTTTTTTTATAAAGGAACGACACCCCACCGCCCAAATCCATGAGAGGGGTCAGCCCTCCCCTTGATTATCATCAGCCCGAAAGCTTCCATGAGAAAAATCACCCCCTCGTATGACTCCCGTCAGTACCCCGCTAAAAGCCCCCCCATACATTTAATGAATTCTTACCTTTACAGGCAAGGACAATCGTAAAGCGAGCCGTATCCGCTGCGATTAAACACTTAAGTAGCATGTTCAAAGAAAAATCTCATCATATCCTGCTGTTCTGCGCCATCGTCACCATTGCATCCGCCGTACTGCAGTATATCAACCCCTCACTCACCTTCTTCGACGGCGGCCTCATCACCGCCATCCTGCTCACCATCTTCCTGCAAAACGACTTCTATACCCGCCTGTTCGGCGGCATCAGCATCGCCCTGGTCATCCTAGCCTCCTTCTACGGCTCCGAAGACCTCGACCGCAAACAGATGATCTTCCAGCACTCCTTCTCCCTCATCATCATCGTCCTGGCCATCGTATTCGTCCTCTACGTCAAACGCCTCTACCGGTCCATAGAATCCGACCAGCACCAGTTCCGCGCCCTCTTCGAGCACGCCACCGAAGGCATCATCCTAACCGATAAGCAAGGAGAAATCGTACTGCTGAACCCCGCAGCCTCCGGCATGTTTGGCTACCCGCCCGAAGAGCTGCCCGGCCAAAGCATCGACGTGCTGATTCCAAAACGCGTCCGGCACCGCCACGAAGCCGACCGCGGCGCCTTCTATGCAAACCCCGGCAACCGCGCCATGGGGCACGGACGCGACCTGTTCGCAAAGAAAAAAGACGGAGCCGAATTCCCCGTGGAAGTCAGCCTCAGCTACTATAAACAACGGGGAGATATCTTTGTCATCGCCTTTATCGTCGACATCACCCAGCGCAAACAATCG
>JAFDYG010000427.1 GCA_018267545.1 Bacteroidota bacterium | reverse complement strand
GTGAAGTTGCTTCGGCTCAATACTGAACCCAGTCCTGGATTGATACCTGCGGACAATCCGTGTGCGGGCAGTCCTGTTTATTCTTTTGGTCATCGGAATCCGCAGGGGCTCGACTTTGGCTCGGTCGATGGCGGGGCCAGCTATATCCTATATAGCAGCGAGCACGGGGATCAGTCCGATGACGAGGTTAATATAATTTTGCCGCATATCAACTATGGGTGGCCGAAGATCGCCGGTCTCTGCGACGATAACTATACGTCGACGAGCGGCGATTCGATGTATCTGGCGGGAAAGGCTGTGGTTAGCGAGCATGGGTTTTGCGACACGACGCACACCACGCTGCAGGAACCTATCTTTTCATTCTATAACTGGGGCCGAAGCGCGAACAAGACTTCCGGCGCGCTTGGCAATATGAGCTGGCCGACGATTGCGCCCTCGGCAATTCGGTTCTATGGTCATAGCGCGATTCCCGGATGGAATTATTCGCTTTTGATACCGTCCCTTAAAAACGGTCTTTGGCGGTTGAAGCTAAAGCCCGACGGTCTTAGTATTGACAGTACTGTCAGTCCTACCGATACGCTCCATTATCTGCCTGGCTATCGATTGAGAAACGTAACCGTGGCGCCTTCGGGGGATACGTTATTTTTGGCCGTCGATAATTCCTGCTGTACGCTTGGCGCTGCGGGTGTTATCGGCAATTCGGCTCCTTCGCCCGCTACCGGCTATATCCTTCGCATGGTCTACCTGACTACGCTGGCGCTGCAGGAACATGCGAAGGGCAGGGGGGCAGTACAGCCGGCCAAGGTATATCCGAATCCGGCGCATGGGGTTCTGAATGTGGAGACGGAGTCTACTCTTGCTCGTCCGCTGCGTGTGGAGCTCTGTACTATTACAGGTCTGCCGGTTCTGACCCGGGAAGCGGATAGCAATAAATTCTCATTGAATATCGGTGCGATACACCCGGGTGTTTATATTCTGCGCCTATTCAGTATGTCCGGCGAACTGATGAGCATAGAGAAAGTGAATATTTATTAAATAAAACGAGGCCCGCGTCCAGAAGGAGCGGGCCTCGTTGTTTATAAAAGGACTGTTTACGCTTAGTTCTTATCCCAGAACAGCTTCGTCTCGACCTTATCGCCGCCAACCGCAGCAGCAGCCTGCGTATAGTTAGCGCCATTGATGGTCTGTTCGCCTGTCGGATAATACAACCGGTTCGGGAAGCCCGATACGGCTCCGACCGGCAGCGGCAATACGGGGTAATCGAGCCTGCGCATATCTACCCATTCGTGATAGGGGTGCATGTATAATGCAATCCATTTCTGGCGGGCGATCTTCTGCAGCGGCGTGGCGCCTACAGCTGTAGCAAAAGCAACCGTAGGTTCAGCCAGGTAGCGGGTTACGGCTGTATCGGCAACACCCCAGTACTTGAGGCTTTGGCGGATACCTTCGTTGTAGTGGCTTTCTACCGTGCCGGGGATGTTATAGCCTCTTGCGATGGCTTCGGCGCGGAGGAATTCCATTTCGGCATAGTCCAGGACTACGTAGGGGAAGTCCTGGGCGCTATCCTTTGTGGAAGGACCGGATACGGTAGAGTAGGTGGTCTGGACGCCCATGACGCCGCCAACATAATTTCCGGAACTGTTCTTCCCGAAGTAGGAAGTCAGACGCGGGTCTCCGTTGGAGAGCAGCTGGTCCATCAGAGACTTCGATGCAATATAGTCGTTACGCTTGGCTACGACCAGGGATGAGTAGATGGGGTTGTTGCTGGGCTGCGAGCCATACTTCATGATCGCATTCTGAGCGGTTCCGGAAATGGCCTTGGGAGCCGCAGCTTCTACCACGCTCTTCGAGGTAGCGGCGTCGGCGTCAGCCAGCGTCATACCGATGAGCACCTTCAGGGAGTTGCCGAAGGAGATCCAGTTGTTGATATTGCCGGCGAACCAGAGGTCTTCGCTCGTGGCGAATCCAGCGCCGGCTGTGCTCAGCTTGCCGAGGTCGGCGTCGAGGCGTTTGAGCAGGTCCGTTATGATCGCTTTCTGGTCGTCGTATTTCGGGAACAGGTTATTCGGGTTCAGCGCTTCGGTATACGGAACGTTGCCATAGGAAGTGACCAGCACATACCAGGCATAGACTGCGGTGATGTCGACGCAGGCGCGTTGGTTGGTGATGGTTGCGGGCAGCGTACCTACGTCCTGGGAAAGGATGCTATCCGATCTTTTCAGGTCGTTGAGCACGTCGCGGTACATTACGTTCCACTGAGTATTGGTCATACCTGCAGTCTGGAAGTTGAACTGGGCATTGTCTTCGATAATCGCCTGCGCCATATAACCCACGATGTGGAGGGTAATATTGCCGCCGCCGATATTGGCCATCTGATCGGACAGGCTGCGGGTGGCGTTGGTGTACAGGGGGGCGGCGGGTACGACGGCCGCTCTCTTCGTCTGATTGTTGAAACGGGAGATATCCTTGGTACAGGCTCCGAAAAGCAGTACCGCGGGAAGTATATAAAGGATTGACTTCTTCATGTTGCTGTTTTTAGAATTGCAGTTTTACGTTAAAACCAAGGGAGCGGACGATTGGGTAGGTACCGAATTGGAGGCCCTGGTTGCTGTTACCGGCAGAAGCGCCGTCTTCGGGGTCGGACATCGGCAGATTCTTGTGAATCAGCCAGAGGTTGCGGCCCAGGAGCTGGAGGTCCATGCCTTTGATCACCTTCGAAGCAGCGCCGAATCTTGCACCGGGGATATGGTAGCCCAGGGTCAATTCACGCAGCTTTACGTAGCTGGCGTCGAAAGCCATATCGGGAGGAGGCAGCAGAAGGCTGTTCCCGGAAGTGATGGCTGTGCGGGTCGTGTTGACAGTACCATCGGCTTTTACACCCTGGAGGATGATACCGCCGCCTTGTGCAACCGGGGCGCGTTTCTCGTTTCCGAGGTCGTTCTTCCCGACGCTGCCGGGCAGGATACCCGACTGCTGACCGTAGTACTGGTCAAGAGACCATACCGTACCGCCCTTGCGGACGTCGACCAGGAAGGAGAGGCTCAGGTTCTTGAACCGGAAAGTATTGGTGATACCACCGATCCAGTCGGGGTTGAAGTTACCGAGAACGTTGGTGGTCGTGGTGCTCAGCACATAAGCGCTACCGTCGGCGGTGACGATACGATTTTCGGGACCGACCTTACCCTGGTAGTAGGTGTAAGTCTGGCCGAAGATCTGGCCGTAGGGCTGACCGACTGTGGCGTTGGTAGAGATGCTGGCCTGGAATGTTTGCAGCTGCAGGTTGGTCGCTCCGTTGTTGAGGGAGAGAACCTTGTTGCGGTTGCGGGTCCAGTTGAGGGTTACGTCCCAGGAGAAGTTCCGGGTCTTGACCGGCTGGCCGAAGATAGATACTTCAAAGCCCTGGTTTTGTACGTTACCGGCATTTACATATTTACCGCTATAACCAGTGGCGGACGATGTGGATACGGCCAGGATTTGGTCGACAGTATTCGTCCTATAGTAAGTCGCGTCGAAGCCGATGCGGTTCTTCAGGAAGCTCATTTCAAGACCGACTTCCTTGCTGTTCGTTCTTTCGGGCTTCAGCTGGTCGTTGTTCTTGGTTGCGGGCAGCGAGAAGAGCACGCTGGAGTTGGAGCCGACGACGAAGGGGTTGGGCTGGTCGTAAACGTCCTGGATAGAACCCCAGGGTGCGTCATTACCCACCGTAGCGTAGTTGGCGCGAATCTTACCGGAAGACATCCAGCTGAACTTATCCTTCAGGTGCTCGTAGAACTGCCAGCTGCCGGAGATAGCGTAGTAGT
Organism: Bacteroidota bacterium; assembly: GCA_018267545.1. Lineage (GTDB taxonomy): Bacteria > Bacteroidota > Bacteroidia > Chitinophagales > Chitinophagaceae > Puia. The sequence continues at coordinate 133,868 of JAFDYG010000427.1, read as the reverse complement.
TGTAAGCGTTGGCGGTGATGGGGAGCGTAGAAGAACGGTCCCGGCGGAAGGTTCCGTCAAGGCTGAGGAAGTCCTTATAAGTAAAGGTAGCGCCGGCGAAGTAGCCGTCGACTGCCTTAGGAGCGTCGGATTCGCTGGGGGCGCCGATGGCTCCCTTCGAGTTGGAGATCGCATAGAGACCGGGGATGATCAGGCCGCCCGTCGTGGATTGGTTGAGCGAAGTGCTGGCCGATCTGCGCATGTTGACGCCCAGGAGGCCGTTGAACTTCAAATCGGGAGTGATATCCTTGTTTACTGTTGCGATCAGGTCATAGTTCAGCTCGCGGAAGAAGGCGTTGAACCGGGTGTAGCCGGGAGTACCGATACTGTTGACCGCTACACGTTCTTCCTGGAACTGGTTGTAAGTGTCTACCGATACACGGCCCATGATGTTCAACCAGGGCAGCATCTGGTAGTTCAGCTGTACGTTGCCGTAGGTACGGTTACGATTGTCGTTCTCGTAGTTCTGGTAGACGGTGAAGTACGGGTTGTTATAAGAGAAGGGAGTAAGACCTGTCGGAACGGTAGGGTCGTTCCAGTTCCAGGTGATATTCCGCTGAGCCCTGTTGTAGGCTTCTTCCTGCTCCTTGTAGTCAACGTTTACCTGGCCGTATTGGCGGAACTGGGGCATGACGCTTTTGGTACCATCGTAACCGCTGGCGTAACGGCCGAGCGCTGTTTCCTGTACATAGTTGGCTGTGGCGGAAACGGTCAGCTGTTCGGTGAGCTTGTAGGTGGCTGCGAAGTTGATCGTATTGCGGCCACTGGTGCTGTTGGGCATGGTGCCCTTGTCGTTGAGACGGGTAAAGCCCAGCTTGTAGGAACCTTTGTTGCTGGCTCCGTCGAGGAATACGCTTTCGTTATTGGTGACCGCGGTCTTGAAGAAGTATTCCGGGCCGTGCTTGGGGGCTACCCAGGGAGTGGCCTTGTGGTAGGTCGGGCTCAGGGGGTCGAAGGCGTCCCACTGGAAGACCATGATATTGGGGTCGAATTTCGGACCCCAGGAGCGGGGGGCGTTGGTATTGACGATGAGCTCGGGAACGCCGTCGCCTGTCACGTCCTTGGAGATGAAACCGCCCGTAGCCAGATTGTCGGAACGACCGGAGCCGTATTCTTCCTGGCGGGTGACGAAGGTGCTGGGGTCGATGTTACCGAGGGTCACGCCTGCGTTGACGGTGATGTTGGTACCGGCGCGGCCTTTCTTGGTCGTGATCATGATAACGCCGTTTGCAGCGCGCGAGCCGTAAAGCGCGGTTGCAGCAGCGCCCTTCAGGACGTTGATGGATTGGATATCGTCGGGGTTGATGTCGGAAGCGGTGTTACCGAGGTCATAACCGCCGCCGCTGCCCAGACCGGAGTTCGAAGAGCCGCCGGACACGCGGATGGAGTTGTCCAGGGGAGTTCCGTCTACGACGAACAGCGCCTGGTTATTGCTGCTGAGTGACTTGATACCACGAACGATGACGTTGACCGAACCACCGGGGGTGTTGTTCTGGCGGATTTCCAGACCGGAAACCTTGCCGGACAACCCCTGTGCGAGGTTGGAAACGCGGACCTTGTTGGCTTCGTCGCCGCTGATCTGCTGCGCAGCATAGGGCAGCGTGTTCTTGGAGCGGCGGATGCCCATAGCGGTAACGACAACTTCGTCGAGATTTTTGTTGGTTTTGACCATGGATACCGTGATCTGGGACTTGCCAGTCACGTTAATTTCTTGTTCTGCAAAGCCTAGGGCTGAAATGACCAGAATTCCTTTTCCGGTGGAGGGGATGGTGAAGGTGCCGTCGTCCTTTGTAATGACACCTCCGCGTTGTGACTTGAATCTGACAGTGGCGCCCGGGACTGGGTCGCCGTTTTCTTCGAGTACCTTACCTGGTAGGGGAGTCGTCTGGGCTTGGCTTTTTAAGCATAAAATGCTTAAAGCGAAAGCCAGCACGAGCATGAGGCTACTTCTCATGAGCATAGTTTTTGGTTATGTTTTAGAAAATGTATGGAGCTACTCCAAATTTGCCGGAATATTACGTATTTCCCTTTATAATTTTTATCCGGTTGTGACCAGAAATTAACCGTAGGGAAAACGTGACCGGAATTTGACAAATCCAAGCCCAAAGCGGGTTTTGTTCACTTCATTTACCCATGAACGTTATAAGTCCATTGTCTTAATGGGGCAGGAGCGTGACATAGCCGCCTGAGGCTAAGTTTTTTCTTAGTGTGGTCTTTTTGGGTCAGCCTTTTTTTCTGAGCTATTTAACAAAGTAAAGCAGCAATCTGGTTTCGGGCAACCCCGAATTTGGGGGATTTGTCCGTGGTCTTTCGTAGTCTATCCATACCATAGACCACAGCGGACCCCGTCCCGCTGCATAGCCCGGGATTTAGGCATTTTCTTGGTATTTTCTCGAGCCCGGAGAAATGGGCTCGATTCTGAAGGCTTTTTGAAGTTTTATTCCGATTTATTCCGACTTATTCCGACCGGAGGTTTTTTTATTCCGACCGGAGACTTTTGATCGGATTAGCCAGCGCCGCCCTGAGCGCCTGGAAGCTGATGGTCGCGACGGCAATGGCCAGGGCCGAGACTCCCGCCAGCGGGAACACCCACCATGCGATCGGTACCCGGTATGCAAAGTCCTGCAGCCATTGGTGCATGCCCCACCAGGTGATCGGTACGGCCACGAGGAACGCCAGCCCTACCAGCAGCAGGAAGTCCCTCGATACGAGCACGAGCACCGAAGCAATCGAAGCGCCCAGCACCTTGCGGATGCCGATTTCGCGCGTCCGCTGTTCTACGATAAAGGCTGCGAGACCGAAGAGGCCCAGTCCGGCGATAAGGATTGCCACCAGCGTAAAAGCGGTGAAAAGCCTTCCCGTGCGCTGTTCGGTTTCGTATAGGTTCGCGAAGCGATCGTCCATGAAGTAGTACCCGAAGGGCCCGGAGGCTCCCATCGCTTCCCATTTCTGTTTGGTATCGGCGATGAATCCCTTTAGTTCCGCCGTATTGACCTTCACCAGCATCCCTCCGTAGTTGTTTCCGAGCAGCATCATGAGCGGGGCGATCTTCTCCTTGACCGAGAGATAGTGGAAATCGGCGACCACGCCGACGACCTTGAATTCCTGGCGTCCTGACCGGACGATGGTCTTGCCGATGGCGGAGGTTTTACCCCAGCCCAGTTCAGTCGCTGCGGTTTCGTTGATGATGACGCCGGTGGAGTCGGTCTGAAACTCTTTCGAGAAGTTGCGCCCCTCGATTACCTTCAATCCCAAAGTGGGAAGATAGTCGTAGTCGACGCGGTAGATGTTGGCGTGGATCTCGTGACCATCGGAAGGCCCTTCTTTTTTCGGATAGATTTCTGTGCCGCCCATCACTCCGCTTCCTGGTGCGTTCCAGCTGATCGTAGCGTTGCGGACCCTGCGGTCCTGGAGGATCTGGTTTTTGAACGCATCCTGGTTGTCTCCGAGAAGGTTCGTGTCCTGCAGGTATACGAGCTGATCTTTGTCGTAGCCGAGCTTCCGGTCCTGCATAAAGTGAAGCTGACGGTATACAATAAGCGTAGCGACGATGAGCGAGATGGAGACGAAAAATTGAAAAACGACCAGGCTGCTGCGCAGGAGGCTGGACCGTCCGCCGGTGGATGCGATAGAACCCTTGAGCACCTTGATGGTATTAAAGGAGCTGAGGAAGAAGGCCGGGTAGAGACCGGCAAGGATTCCCACGACAAGACTGAGGGCCAGGCTTGCGAGCAGCGCCGGTAGCTGTAGGAATGAGGCGAATTGGATGTGCTTCCCGGCGACCTGGTTGAAGAAGGGCAGCAGCAGGCTCACGATGCCATAGGAGAGAAGAACGGCGCAGAGGGAGACGAGGATGGATTCGGTGAGAAATTGTCCCACGAGCTGCTTTTTGAGCGACCCCATGACCTTGCGGATCCCGACTTCCTTGCCGCGTGATGCGGAGGACGCGGTAGAGAGGTTGGTGAAATTGGCGCAGGCGAGCAGTAGAATGAAAAGTGCCAGCGCGGCAAAAATATACACGTAGCTGATGTCTCCGTTCGCTTCCAGCTCGTACTTGGTGTTGGAGTGGAGGTGGATATCCCGGATGGGTATTAGATTAAAGATAAATGTGTTGACGGCTTTTTGCGCCTCGTTCATCGAAACGCCCATGTCGTGCGCTACTTCGGGAACGACGTATTTGGCCACCAGCTGCGGGAACCGGGCTTCGAGCTGTTTTGGACTGGCTTGGGGTTGTAGCTGAAGAAATGTATAGAACCCGACGTTGCTCCAGGTCTGTGCCTTGAAATGCTGCGTAGAGATGCTGATGAAGGCGTCGAAGTGAAAGGAGGCGTTATCGGGCATTGCGTCGATGACACCCGTTACGTTGCAGGGGCCGTATTCGGGCAGGAGGATGGCCTTGCCCATCGCGGGCTCGCTGCCGAAGTATTTGCTGGCGAATGCCTTCGTGACGACGATGGAGTTGGGGTTCATCAGCGCGTTATGCGCGTTGCCTTCCAGGAAGGGAACGGTAAATATTTCGAAGAAATTGGAATCGACAAAGGAGAGGTTGTTTTCCTTGAACTGCTTCACTCCATATTTGGCGTAGATGCCGCCGAACCGCTCCAGCCGTGTAAAGGCCTTGATCTCGGGATAGGCCGTTTTCATCCCCGGTCCTACTGCAACGTCCACCATGGGGTAGGTCGAGACGCCCTGGGTGACCATGCTTACGTTTACGCGGTAGATGTCGGATGATGCGGGCATATATTGGTCATAGCTCGTCTCTTCGTGCACATAGGCGCCGATTAGCAGACAGCAGGCCAGGCCGACCGACAGACCCAGGATGTTGATCAGGGAGAAGATCTTGTTTTTCCGCAGATTGCGAAGGGCGATTTTGAAGTAGTTGCGCAGCATGCTTAAGCAGTTTGGCTATTTTCGCCCAAGAAAAGTGCCAGTTGGTCAATTGGTTAGGCGTCAGCCTCTTAGAGTATTACCATTGGGTTATATTGTCCGTTTTCGATACGTATGGTGTGCGAATTGCTTAACTTAGGTAAAACACTTTTTATGTCAACACAAGAAATGGTTATGACAACCCAAGAGATCGCCAACCGCCTGGTTGAGCTCTGCGCCAAAGGTGATTTCGAGACTGCGCAAAAAGAGTTATTTGCCGATGACTGCGTCAGCATCGAGCCTTATGCCACTCCTGCTTTCGAAAAAGAGACGAAGGGTCTCGACGCCATCATCGAGAAGGGAAAGAAATGGCACGAGATGGTCGAAGAGTATCATGAGATGAAAGTCTCTGAGCCGCTCGTTGGAAACAGCTCTTTTGCCGTGACGATGTTTCTGAGCGTAACGATGAAGGGTCAGGGCAAGATGGACATGACCGAGCTTTGCGTGTATAACGTAAAGGACGGAAAGGTTGTGTCGGAACAGTTCTTTATGTAAGATGGGCGCGCGCCCGCCTCTGCGGCCGGCGCCAAGCTACTTGATTGCGGTAATCGCCGTGCCGCCGTATTTGCTTTGCGACTTGATGATACCCACGCCCGGCGCATACCATTCCGTTCCTTCAAAGCTGAAGGGAATGTTGATGGGGCCGGTCTTCACGCCGATCTTGCATTTGTAGCTAATCTTTAAGCAGTTCCAGGTGCCGGCAGGTGTGGTGACCGACTCCTCTCCCTCTACCTTTCGGTCGTTGATGAGCATATTGACCGTCTGATTCATCCCGTTGTTATTGATGTTGAGCGTCATCGTCCCGTCCTTTAGTGCATCCCCGACTTTGATGCCGTTGGGATATTCGAGATAAACATCTTCGGCCTTTGCGTCGATCTTTCCTGCGTATTGTTCCTGCTGCTGTTGGGGCAACAGCATTTTCATGTCGATCATCATGACTCCGCCGTTGCAGCGGACGACGCTGGTGGCTTTCGCCAGGGATTTGTCCTTCTTATCGAACAGCTCAGAATTGACGGTACCCGAGGTGACGCTACCGCTGCTTGCAACATCCGAAACCGAATAGACCTGGCGGCCATTGGGTTCTCCCTTCTTGTTGTAGATGGTGTTCTCGATGGTCTTGTTCTTCTGTAAAAAAAGATAACTCTTGCAATCCTGTGATTTGCCCGCATTGGCGAGACCAAGAATTGCAAGAGTTAAAAGGAGTTTGGGTATTTTCATATTAGCAATTTCTTACTAATATAACCCTTTTTAAATCTTTCCTACCATCCCTTCCGGTTTAACCCACTCGTCGAATTCCGCCGGAGTCAGATAACCCAGCTTAACCGCCATTTCTTTCAGGGTCGTGCCTTCCTTGTGTGCTTTCTGTGCAATTTCGGCCGCTTTATAATACCCGATTTTGGTATTGAGCGCCGTAACCAGCATGAGCGAGTTGTCGACGTGCTTCTTGATATTGGCCTCGATCGGCTCGATGCCTTTGGCGCAGCGTTCGGTGAAGCTGACGCAGCCGTCTCCGATGAGACGAGCGCTGTGCAGGAAGTTGTAGATCATGACCGGCTTGAAGACGTTCAGCTCGAAGTGGCCGGTAGCGCCGCCGATGTTGATGGCGACGTCGTTGCCGAGCACCTGCGCAGCGATCATGGTGAGCGCCTCGCACTGGGTGGGGTTGACTTTCCCCGGCATGATGGAAGAACCGGGCTCGTTATCGGGTATGTAGAGCTCACCGATACCACTACGGGGACCGCTCGAAAGCATACGGATGTCGTTGGCGATTTTCATGAGGCTGACGGCGACGGTTTTGAGGGCGCCGTGCGCTTCGACGATCGCGTCGTGGGCGGCCAGGGCCTCGAATTTATTGGCCGCGGTGATAAACGGAAGACCGGTCAGCGAAGCGATATGCTTTGCTACGTTTTCGGAGTAGCCGGCAGGCGTGTTGATGCCTGTGCCGACGGCGGTTCCACCGAGGGCGAGCTCGGAAAGGTGGGCGAGGGTATTGTTGATGGCGCGGAGACCGTGGTCGAGCTGGCTGACGTATCCGCTGAACTCTTGTCCCACGGTAAGCGGTGTAGCGTCCATAAAGTGTGTGCGGCCGATCTTCACCACCTTCATGAACTGTTTGCTTTTCGCGTCGAGTGTGTCTCTCAGTGCTTTGATACCCGGAATCGTCACTTCGAGCAGCATCTTATAGGCCGCGATGTGCATGGCCGTGGGGAAGGTATCGTTGGAAGACTGGGACTTGTTGACGTCGTCGTTGGGGTGGAGGAATTTATCTTTGTCGGTGAGGGCCCCGCCTTGGAGGACGTGTCCGCGATACGCAACGACCTCGTTGACGTTCATATTGCTCTGGGTGCCGCTGCCGGTCTGCCAGACAACCAGGGGGAACCAGGCGTCGAGCTTGCCTGCCAGGATCTCGTCGCAGACCTTGCCGATGAGGTCGGATTTCTCCTTGGGGAGGACGCCGGCGTCGAGGTTGGTCAGGGCGGCTGCTTTCTTCAGATAGGCGAAGGCGCGGATGATTTCCTTCGGCATTTTGTTGATGTCCTGCGCGATTTGAAAATTCTCTATACTACGTTGAGTCTGAGCGCCATAATACGCGTCGGCGGGCACTTTTACCTCGCCCATCGTGTCTTTTTCGATCCTATATTCCATAGTCGTATTTTGTGGGGCCAAAGGTAATTGACAAGCGGCATTTGACAATCGGGAAAATTTGGTTGTTTTGCCAGGTATCCCGTTCTAAAGCGGGCACTCTCATAAAACCATATATATGACATTAACCAGGTTCTTCTTTTCTCTACTTCTACTCCCAGCGGTTTTGGTGGCTCAAGGGCAAAAACAGGTTCCCCCTTCCGACAAGTATGTCTGGAAGACGGCCAGCTCGGGCGGCTACACTTACCGCTATGTAACAAACGACCCGATGCAGACCCGGGTGTATACCTTATCGAATGGTCTGACGGTGCTGCTTAGCGCCAACCACAAAGAGCCGCGCGTGGCCGTGAAGATCGCCGTTCGCGCCGGTTCGAACACCGACCCCCGCAACCACACCGGCCTGGCTCACTACCTGGAGCACGTGCTGTTCAAGGGTACCGACAAGTACGGTTCACTGGATTGGTCGAAGGAAAAGCCCTATCTCGACCAGATCGACGGGCTCTATGAGCAATATAATTCTACGACCGATGCGGCAAAGCGCAAGGTGATCTATCACCAGATCGACAGTGTTTCGGGGATTGCTTCGAAGTATGCTATCGCCAATGAGTACGATAAATTGATGAGCGATATCGGCTCTCAGGGCAGCAATGCGCATACCTGGGTAGAAGAAACGGTTTATGAAGAGGATATCCCTTCGAACGCGATGGACAAGTTCCTCCTCGTTCAGGCCGAACGCTTCCGCAACCCCATCTTCCGGCTTTTCCATACGGAGCTGGAAGCGGTGTATGAAGAAAAGAACCGCAGTCTCGACAACGACGGCTCGAAGATGAGCGAGGCGATGCATCATTACCTGTTCCCCACGCATAATTATGGACAGCAGACGACCATCGGGACCATCGAGCACCTGAAGAACCCGTCGTTGAAAGCCATCCGCGATTACTACCATAAGTATTATGTGCCGAACAATATGGCGGTCATCATGGCGGGAGATTTCGACGCGGACCAACTGATCGCAAAGATCGACAAGTCTTTTGCGTATATGAAGTCCCAGCCGGTTCAGCTGTACAACCCTGCTCCGGAAAAGGAACTGACGGCTCCAGTCGTTAAAGAGATCTACGGACCCAGCGCCGAGAATATGCGTTTCGTATACCGGACTCCTGCGGTGAACACCCGCGATGCGGTGGTGCTGGACCTTTTGTCGAGCATCCTTTCGAATGGCAAGGCGGGTCTGCTCGATCTCAATTTGAACAAGCAGCAAAAGGTCCAGGCGTCGCAGGCCGGTCTGCAGCAGTATAAAGACTATGGAATTTTCATCGTGCTGGGTACGCCCAAACAAGGGCAGACGCTGGAGCAGGTGAAGGACCTCCTGATGCAGCAGGTTGAAAAGCTAAAGAAGGGTGAGTTCGACCAAAGTCTCGTAAATGCGATCGTCGCCAACGGCAAGCTGTCGCTGCTCGAAGGTCTCGAGAAGAACGACGCGCGCGTGAGCCAGCTGATGACGACCTTTATCCAGAACCGGGCAGAGAAGCTGAATAAAGATGTGGCCGAGCTCGACGAGCAGGCTACCGTCAGCAAGGCCGAGCTGGTTGCCGTGGCGAATAAATATCTGAAGAATAATTATGTGTTGTTATACAAGCGCAAGGGCGAAGACAAGAATATCGTAAAGGTGGACAAGCCGCCGATTACGCCGGTCGAGACCAATGCGGGCAAGCAGAGCCCCTTTGTAAAACAAGTCGAATCGATGACGGTAGCTCCGGTGAGCCCGCAATGGCTGGACTTCCAGTCGGGGATTGCCCGTGGCAAGGCCGGTATCGCCGACGTGCTTTATGTCCCCAACAAGGATAACGAGCTGTTCCATTTATATTATCGTCTCGAGATGGGCAGCTGGAATAACCGCCTCCTGCCCATGGCGGCTCAGTACCTGCAATACCTGGGTACGCCCGAGCATCCTGCCGAGGAAATCGCCAAGGACTTTTATAATATCGCGTGTAATTTCAGCATCAACGCCACGACCGACGTGACGACTGTTTCGATAACGGGTCTGCAGGAGAATTTCAGCAAGGCGGTGACGCTGTTCGAAGACGTGCTGCGGCATTGCAAGCCCGACAACGACGCGCTGGCCGCACTGAAGGACCGGCTGCTCAAGGCCCGCGCCAACAACAAGCTGAACAAGCAGGCGATCATGCAGGGCTTGATCAGCTATGCCCGCTATGGCTCGAAGAATCCGTTCAACAAGGGCTTGACGCAGGACGAGATCACGAACCTCAAGGCGGAGGACCTGATCAATGTGCTGCATGGGCTTCTGGACTATGCGCACACGATTATTTATTATGGTCCGCTGACGCAGGAGAATTTCTCTTCGACGATCACCCAGCTGCATCCGCTTCCCGCGACGTTTACACTGCTACCCGCGAAGGTCAGTTTTCCTTTCGTCGTACAGGAGAACAACCAGGTCCTCTTTGCGAACTACGACATGGTGCAGAGCGAGATTTGCTGGGTTCGCAACGCTGCGGCCTATGACGTGAACAAGGAGCCGATCGTCGACCTCTTCGACAATTACTTTGGCGGCGGCATGGGCTCGGTGGTGTTCCAGACGCTGCGTGAGTCGAAGGCGCTGGCGTATTCGACTTTTGCCACTTATGGTACGCCGGCGAAGAAGGAAGATCCTTTTTATATCCTCGCCTATATCGGATGCCAGGCGGACAAGATGAACGAGGCGATCGGCGGGATGAATGCGCTGCTCAACGAGCTGCCGCTGTCCGAGCAGGGCTTCCAGCTGGCCAGGACCAGCCAGAAGAAAGATATCGAGACCGAGCGATTCACTGGCGACGGGATTGTGTTTGCGTATTTGTCTGCTAAACAAAAGGGTCTCGACTACGACGACCGGAAGAGCGAGTATGAGACACTGGACAAGCTGACGATGGATGATATAAAGAATTTCCATCACGATCAGCTTTCAGGTAAGCCCTACACGTATTGTGTGGTGGCCTCGGATAAAAAGATCAAGCAGGATGATTTGAAGAAGGTGGGGGATGTGAAGACGCTAAGTTTAGAAGAAATTTTCGGATATTAAAAAAGAGAGGGGCGGTTCAACCGCCCCTCTTCATTTGGCGGCGGCCGAAGGGCGCGGCCAATATTATTTTGGTAGGATTGATTTTGTTTCGTCGATCACGTAAGTGTGTGACCACCGGTCGTGCCAGGGATAGCCGTTGAAGGCGGAGAAGACGTTGAAGGGCACGGCGCGCGACATGCCGCGTATAAATGCCGTCCTGGCTGAAATACGGCTGCCGTCCTCATTGACGGCGCGAGTTCTCGTAAATAGCTTCCCCACCGTCTTTCCCTTAAAGATCGCTTCGACTGAGCCCATAAAGATGCCGTAGAGCAGGATGCCGATTATTCTACCGCCGATGGGATCGTCCATCGCAGAAATGTCTACGCCTGCGAGGGCGAGGCAGAAGAATAATATAAAGACAAAGGCGAGAAATACGAGGCCGTCGACCAGGTAATTGACGAAGCGTTTTCCGACATCCGCTTGTTCGACGTTGATTGTCAGGTCGGTGAGAAGATCTTGCTGTGGTTCTTGGGAGATGTAGCTGTTTTCCATAGTGATATTATATATGAGAAAAATAGACTTTTTTTGAAGAAAATGCAAGGGTACTGTGATTTTTGGCTTTAGCGGGCGAATAATGATATGATGACCGATTCTAATCAACATGCGGCGGATTTTGTTCGACTGATTCAGGAGAACCGGGGCATCCTGTACAAGATAAGTCATTCCTATTGCCGGAAGGAGGCGGATAGGGAGGACCTGATACAGGAGATGATCTACCAGCTCTGGAAGTCCGATCAGCGATATGACGCCAGCTACAAATTCACGACCTGGATGTACCGGATTGCATTAAACGTCGCCATTTCGTATTACCGCAAGGAGGGCCGCCCGGGGATTCGGGTTGCCTTGGGTGGGGACCTGAATCTCATGGATCTCGAGGATAAGTCTTCTTTGGATGGGATGCTCGAAGAAAAGATCGACCTGCTGCAGCAGTTCATCAGGGAGCTTGGCGAGCTGGACAAGGCTTTGATGATCCTTTATTTAGAGGAGCGGCCTTATAAGGAGGTCGCGGAAATTTTGGGCATTTCAGAGACGAATGTAGCGACGCGGGTTTCGCGCATCAAAGAACGGTTGCGTAAACAATTTAAAAACTTTTTATGACAGACGAATTTCAATCATTGTGGAAACAATACGATAACAAGCTGGAGCGGTCGCTCAAGCTTAATCAGCAGTTGCTGGAAGAGATACAGGGGCGGAAGGTGCGGACGTCGTTCGGATGGGCGATTGCCTTTAAGTTTATGGCGATAGTTTTGGGGATTGGGTGGAATGCGTTGTTGGGGTCATTGTTGTGGCATTTTAGAGGCAATTATGTTTTTGTCGCGGCCTCGGGCTTGATTATTCTTTTTACCGCTTATTCTATTTGCGGGTATGTGCTGCAGATTTTGTTGATGTTTCAGATTAATCTTTCTAAAAGTATCCTGACGACGCAGAAGTCGTTGGCGCATTTGGAGGCCGTGATTGTTTGGACGCTGAGGGTTGCGTTTTTGCAGGCGCCGGTGTATGCGTTTTTGTTCGTCCCGAGGGGTGCGTCGGTGGGGTATTGGGTTGTGTTGGTGCTTGTAGCGCTGGTGCTGGGTGCTGTGAGTTATTGGTTATATCGTAGGATTCGTCTTGGCAATCTCAATGGATGGGTGAAGAAGATGGTCGATAATGAAGGGGGGAAGTCTATTGCTAGGGCCCGGGCGTTTATCAGGGAGATCGAGGAGTATAAAAAAGAAGTGTCAGAATAGTTGATTGCGCAGGATGCGCTTGATCATGTGGATGGTGGTCCGGTTTATTTCTCCCCCGTTTTTTTGAAGGATTTCATCTTCGGTAGCTCCGGCTTCGAGGTCGTTTACGACGTCGAACCATTGGCTGAGAAATTCACTGTTGGGTGTTTGATAGTGGAGCAGTTTTCTTACCGTAGCGATGGTGGCCTTGCTTACGTTTCCCTCGTGCAGCTCGACGATTTCCTGGACGCTTAGTCCGAGCTTGATGTCTTCCGCAATACGCGAATAATCCCGAAGATATTTTTCGTTGGCTTCCATGACCTGCAGGACGGGGTTCTGGCTGTAGGATGGGGTGGCTTTGCTTTGGCGTTGTAGTTTCTCGAGCGCGTAGTTTCGGGCGATGTTGTCGCAGATTTGGAGGTCGTCGTTTTTTAGCTGAAACCATTCTCCTTTTACGCGTTTGTGCTGGAAGACGATGTGCAGGCTTGCTTCGAGGTCTTCCATGTTGGCGGCGGGGTATTGGCGGACCACGCGGAAGAGGATGGGCAGATGGGTGTGATAGGAGGCGAGACGTTTTTGCAAATCACGGGTCTTGCCGATCTTATAAAGATGGCCTCCTGTTTTTATAATGTAAACGCAGGGACACGCAAGGATTGGTTCACTGGACATAAGGCGTAATGCTGCAGGGACGCAGTGGGTGTAAATTAGGCCTTTTTTGGGAGTTAGCCTATTCTGAGAGTTGGGCTATTCTCAGGGTTGGCCTACTTGCCGGTGAATTTCGGCTTGCGCTTTTCCAGGAAGGCCGAGGAACCTTCTTTCATGTCGTCTGTGCCGAAGCATTCTCCGAAGGCCTCTTGTTCGCGGATAAAACCGGGGTGGGCTTTGAAGTCGCCGTTCACGTGGCCTCCACCGAAGGGTTCGGCAATCCAGTCGGGATTGATGCCGTCACCGGCGGCCTGGTTGACGCATTCGATGATTTTGGCGACGGCGAGGGGAGCCTTCTCGTTGATGATGGAGAGCAGCTCGCGTGTCTTTGTGAGGAGCTCGTTGGGTTCGACGACGATATAGTTGACGAGTCCCATGGTATGCGCTTCGGTGGCGTCGACCATTCGTCCGCTGAGCATAATCTCTAATGCACGGCCGCGGCCGACGAGCTGTGTAAGACGTTGGGTGCCGCCATAGCCGGGGATAAGACCAAGGTTGACTTCGGGCTGACCAAACCTGGCGTTGGGTGTACAAAGCCGGAAGTGGCAAGCCATGGCCAGCTCGCATCCGCCGCCGAGAGCAAAGCCATTGACGGCTGCAGCGATCGGTTTTGGAGACGCCGCGATGCGTTGGAAGATGTCGTGGCCTTTGGCGGCGAGTGCCTGGCCTTGTTCCCTGGTGAGGCCCTGGAACTCGGAGATATCGGCGCCTGCGACGAAGGCCTTGGGTCCGGCGCCGGTGATGATGGCGCTGCGGATGTCTTTATTCTCGTAGATTTCGGTGACGACTTCGCCGAGCTCGCTCATGACGTCTTTGTTGATCGCGTTAAGCTTGTCCGGGCGGTTGACGGTGATCGTAAAGATATTGTCCGTTAGGTCGGTGTGTAAGGTTTTATACATATGGCTTAGTCGTTAATAAGTTTTAGGGCAGATTTTATTCGGTGGATGGTTTCTTCACGGCCGAGGATTTCGACGATGTCGAAGACGTGCGGGCCGAACTTTCCGCCGACGAGCATGACTCTTAATGGCATCAACAGGTCGCCGGGCTTGATGGTTGCGGCGGCGGCCATTTCCTTGAAGTTGTTCTCCAGCGTATGGGCGTCCCAGGTTTCAGCAAGCTGCAATTGCCGGACCAGCTCGGCGAAGAACTGGTTCTTGGCGTCGTTCCACTTGGGCTTTACGGCGGCGGTGTCGATAGTTGTCGGGGCCTGGAAGAAAAATCCGGCTTGTTGGATGAAGTCGGGCAGGAGGTGGCAGCGTTCTTTGACGAGCTCGAGGACGCGTTCGAATTTGCCGTGTGTTGCGCCGGCGCCCGGGGCGTCGTCTGTCGGAATGCCTTGAGCGGCAAAGAGCTCTGCGACGTTGTGTCGGTAGGCAGCTGCGGGCAGCTTCTTTATCCATTCGTGGTTGAACCACTTGGCTTTTTCGAAATCGAACTTGGCGCCGCCCTTGTGGACGCGTTCCATGGAAAATTTCTCGATCAATTCGTCGAGGGTGAAGAGTTCCTGGCCTGTGCCGTCGTTCCATCCCAGCATAGCGAGGAGGTTGACAAAGGCTTCCGGCAGGAAGCCCGTTTCGCGGAAGCCCGTGGCGGGTTCGCCCGTCCTGGGGTCGGTCCAGTTCATGGAGAATACGGGGAAGCCAAGGCGGTCGCCATCGCGTTTGCTGAGCTTGCCGTTGCCGTCGGGTTTGAGGATCAGCGGGAGGTGCGCCCACTGCGGCATCTTGTCTTCGCCAAAGAGGTAGCGCCAGAGCAGGATATGGACGGGGGCGCTGGGCAGCCATTCTTCGCCGCGGAAGGCGTGGGAGATCTCCATGAGGAAGTCGTCGACGACGACCGCCAGGTGATAGGTCGGCATGCCGTCTGCCTTCAGGAGAACCTTATCGTCTACTCCGTCGGTCTGGAAGGTGACTTCGCCGCGGATCATGTCGGTAAACTGGACGGTCTGTCCGGGCTCCATCCTGATACGAATGACGTAAGGCGTTCCTGCTTCGAGGAGGCGCTTGGTTTCGTCCTGGTCGAGGTGTAATGAGTTGCGCATCCGGTGACGCAGGATGTGGTTGTATTGTGGCGAGGGGTTTTCGGCCGTTTTGAATTTTTCCCGCATCGTCTCCAGCTCCTCCGGGGTGTCGAACGCGTAGTAGGCGTTGCCCTGGTCGAGCAGCTGCTGGGCGTATTTTTGGTATAGACCCTGGGCTTTTCGTTCGCTTTGGCGGTAGGGGCCGTATTTTCCGGGTTTGTGGGGGCCTTCGTCGGGTTCGAGACCGGCCCAGCGGAGGGATTCGATGATATATTCTTCCGCGCCGGGAACGTAGCGGGATTGGTCGGTGTCTTCGATGCGAAGGACGAAATCGCCGTCGTTCTGGCGTGCGAAAAGGTAGTTATAGAGAACGGTGCGGACGCCGCCCAGGTGCAGGCCGCCTGTGGGGCTGGGGGCGAAACGGAGACGTACTTTCATGCCAGCAAAGGTAGGGTTATTCTCAGGAAGATAGCGGTATAGGGACCCCTACCTTTGCGGCAAAATCGTTGGCCCGGTTAGGCGCCTTTGGCGCCGGTACCGGGCGGCGATCCAAAAGGGTAGTAGGGTAAGTTAATTCTGGAATGGTTGAATGGGGTTTTGGCTGCTGAACGGAGCGTCGCAACGGCAGTGGAATAGAGTGCAAATGCTGGTACACTAATACCCCGGACCGGGCGTTATATAACCAGATGAAGTACATCCTGTCTTTTGCCCTGTTTCTCCTGGCGGTTTCGGCGTCGGCCCAGCTGACTTATGAGACCCTCTATGTGGATTATGACAGCGCGTGGACTTATAAAAATCTCAAGATAATTCCGGTTAGACGCAAGGCCAGCGCGGGTGTGCCGATTGGACCTGGTTTTAGCGCGGTGCCTTTGAATAAGGCCTTGCGCGAGGGGCTGGTGACGATCAGCGAGCGCGGCTCCACTTCCTTCGAAAATGTGCACTTTCTGCGTGTGACGACAAAGTCGGATAAGCCGGTCTATATCGCGGGCGGGGAGATCGTGGCGGGTGGACGGCAGGACCGGATGGTTGTTAACGACACGATCATTCAGCCGATGTCGAAAGACCAATATGTGTCGGTTATGTGTGTGGAGGAGGGGCGATGGGCGGACAAAGAAAAAAAGTTTGGATATGGCAGCTTTGCCGATCCTTCGCTTCGGCGGGTACTGGACTCTTCGCACAACCAGGCGTTGGTGTGGAGGGAGATAGACCGCCAATTGCTGGCGGGGAACATCAAGAATAATACGCTGGCGTATATGTCGCGATTTACGGACAAGAAGTACGTCGGAGCCAGCGATGAGTATATGAAATATTTTACCGGCAGGCTGGCCGCGACGGATAGCACGGTTGTCGGGATTGTGGCGATCTCGGGGGATAGGATTATCGGGACGGACATCTTCGATGGGAAAGAATTGTTTTATGGACAGGCTGAGCCGTTGCTGCGGGGTTATGTCGACGAGGCGGTGCAGGTGGGGACGCCGGTGACGATGAAGGATGGGCCGGTACACAAGTATATGGATGGGTTGTTGGGCAGTGAGCCGGCGCAGGAGGCGTTTGTAAAAGACCGGGGTAAGGTTTTCCGCCAGGGCGGGCATGCGGTTCATGTGAACACTTATCGGTAATTTGTGGGCGATATGTATTTAGTAAAGACGCCCTGGTGGCTGAGAAATATTTATCCTGGATTGGTTTGGCGGATGCCGGAGGCTGCGGGGGCGGAGGGCCCGGGCGTTGCGGGCGGGAAGACGATGTATTTGACTTTCGATGACGGGCCGCATCCGGAAGCAACGCCGTTCGTGTTGGAGCAGCTGAGGAAATACAATGCCCGTGCGACTTTCTTTTGTATTGGTAAAAACGTAAAGGAGCAGCCGGAGATCTATCGTCAAATCTTAATGGAAGGTCATCGCGTCGGCAATCATACACAAAATCATCTCAACGGCTGGAAGACAGAGGACAAAAAATATTTAGAAAACATTGAGCTGGCGGCGCAGCTGATAGATTCCAATCTATTTCGTCCGCCATACGGGCGAATCGGCGCCTTTCAGGCTAAACTTCTTCGCGATGCTAATTATAAAATTATAATGTGGGAAGTGTTGAGTGGTGACTTCGACCGGGGAATAAATGCTACAAAATGCGCCCGCAATGTAATCAAGCATGCTCAGCCCGGTTCCATTGTCGTTTTTCACGATAGTGAAAAAGCATTTGACCGGCTAAAGGGCGCTTTACCGGAAGTGCTGGAACACTTTTCAGGGAAAGGTTATCGATTCGATGTAATTAAGTAGGGGCGTTGCGGCGACGAATTGCGCTCTTATGAGCTTACGGAAAGGCGCAAAAATTCACTTCGGGATTCCGACCCAATTTGGGACAAAACCCGCACTGTATCTAACTTTTACCAATATGCGATTTGAGGGAAAATGGGGAGTCTGGAATGGTTATTGCTAAAAATAAAATTGGGCCTGGGTAGACACCCTGGCCCGTTTTTAATCCGTACCCTATGAAAACTGGTTTAAAGGTAAATCTTTTTTTCATTTATCCAAAGTAAAAAAGTCAGTCGGGGCTGACGAATCTGCTGAATTTCCCGTTTTTCGCTGGTCCGGAGCCCAATTCTTCTCATTATCGCAAAAGCATATATTACAAGTCTGTAAAGCGTTTTAGCACATCGTGCACGCACAATTCCGTCACTTCCGCCGCCCGAAGTCGATATAATCATGGGATTTGGGGATATTTGCACCCGAAAAAGACTATCTATATCATGGTATTGATCGACACGCATACCCACCTCTACAGCAAAAGCTTCTCCTCTGATATCGAGGAAGTGCTGCAGCGAGCTGAAAATGAAGGTGTTGCAAAGTTTTATCTCCCCGCGATCGACAGCGAGTGCCATCCGGCGCTGCTGGCGCTGGAAGCGAAGCACCCGGGAAAATGCATCGGGATGACCGGGCTGCATCCTTGTAATGTCAAGGAAAATTATCTGGCGGAGCTGGATTTTGTAGAAAGCGAGCTGGTTCGGCGGCCCTGGGTTGCGGTGGGAGAGATCGGATTGGATTTTTACTGGGATAGAACGTTTGAGAAGCAGCAGTACGAGGCGTTTCATCGGCAGATAGATTGGGCGCTGGGCTATCATGTTCCGATCGTTATTCACTCACGAAACTCAATGCAGGAGAGCATCGGCGTGGTTCGGGAGCATCAGAAGGGTGCTCTGCGGGGGATTTTTCATTGCTTCAGTGGAAATGCGGAAGACGCTCGTCAGATCGTGGATTTGGGATTTTATCTGGGGATTGGGGGTGTGTTGACGTATAAGAATTCGGGGTTGGCGGAAGCGATTGCGGATATTCCTTTGGACAGGCTGGTTTTGGAGACGGATGCACCTTATTTGACGCCGGTTCCGTTTCGGGGGAAGCGGAATGAGAGTAGCTATATTAAATATGTGGCGCATAAGCTGGCGGAGGTGCGTGGGGTTTCTGTAGAGGAGATCGCGCGCGTTACGACTGAAAATGCGCAAAAAATATTCGGAATGTAGGGAGAAAATCGCTATTTTTGCGGCCCTTCTGGAGAGTTGTCCGAGTGGTTGAAGGAGCACGCCTGGAAAGTGTGTATACTCGAAAGGGTATCAAGAGTTCGAATCTCTTACTCTCCGCAAACCCAATACGACAGTGCCCAGCCTTTGGCTGGGCATTTTTTATGCCCCGGGCGCACAACGAGCTTGCTCGGTTGGGCGGGAGGGGCATAAAAAGACGCACGGAGTGCGTCACTGTTGGATTGGGTTTTAGCCCCCTCAACTGGAGATCGCCGGAATGAAATGGAGGCAATCTCTTACTCTCCGCAAGATCAATGAGTGGCCCCGGCTTTGCCGGGGCATTTTTGTTGTATTTTTTGAGTAAAAATCGTATCTAGAGGAGGATTCCAAACGTGAAGACCGTAATATGCCTCCCAACCCAACTGCCTTATCGATAAAACGCTTTTTAGCGCTAGCTGCGATAGTGT
Source organism: Bacteroidota bacterium (assembly GCA_018267545.1). GTDB lineage: Bacteria > Bacteroidota > Bacteroidia > Chitinophagales > Chitinophagaceae > Puia. The sequence goes on along the minus strand of JAFDYG010000427.1, from coordinate 114,739 downwards.
TTTTTTTCGCATCGACTTCCTCTGCACAGATGCGGAAAGTATTTTTAGATACCGATCAGTCCTATAACAGTCTTTGTAAATTAAGCTTTTACTCTCCTTCTCAGGGCTTCGTTGCATTTTCAAACTGGATTGGATTTACTTCCGACAGCGGCAGAACATTTATTCACAAGACCATTACTTTCAACAATGTAAATTTCAATGGCTATAGCGTCAACCTGACGTTTGGGTTTGATATTATGGGTATCAAATCCTTCGATCAAAATACGCTTATCGTATATGGGAATTATGGTTCGATACCGGCCATCCTTTATTCTCTGGATGGAGGAAATACATTTAAGCTCGTATTTCACTCCCAGATCAACCCTTTGCAAATCTCGCTGTCGAATGGTGTGGCCGACATGGATTTCGTTGCCAATTCAACTACTGGTTTCGCGGTTGATGAAGATCGTATTTTGAAGACGACGGACCAGGGGCAGAGCTGGTCCGTTCTGTATACGAGCTTGAAAAGCTATTATAATTATATACAGGCCTTCGATGCAAATACTGTTTATGCCGGCGCTACCTATTATGATGCCGCCAGCAAGCTGCAAAAGACGATCAATGGGGGAGTCTCGTGGCAGACCGTTTCCTTTCCCCTTCCAAGACCAGATGCCAGGCTTACCGCCGTTTATTTCCTGAATGCCAATACCGGCTGGATCGTGGTGGGCGGCGCTTTCTATAAAACAGTCGATGGAGGAGGCAGCTGGGTTTTATTAAACAATACGCAAGCCAATCCTTTCCCGGCGGCAAAAATGAAATTCTTCGATAACAATCTTGGCTTTGCGGTCGATTTTCAGAATACCGTCTATAAAACGAGCAATGGCGGAGCAGTATGGGAACCATTGCCAAGGGATAATAATGTTACCAACCCTAATTCATCCACCAATGATCTTCAGCTAATGGGCAGCAGCCAGCTATGGGCGGGGTGGGCAGGGTTAAGGATGCTGGAGCTGAGTATCGATGCCGGCGGTATTCCCTTGCCAAAATCCTTTCTTTATGTCGATACTGTTGGTCTCGGGGCGACAGGAAATGTAAAGCTGACGAATTATTCTGCCGCCGGCTATACTTACAGATGGCTGTTGAATGGAGTACAGATCAGCACGGCTTATAACAGCTCTTATGTGCACGATCGCAACAAGCTGAAGGATACGGTAACGCTGATTGTTTCGAACGGTACGTTTAGCGATACTGCCACTGCATATGCTTATTTTAATCCGCCTTTGCCTTCTCCGACTATCAGCTCTTTCTCTCCTTCATCGGGCGCCACCGGAGATCTCATTACGGTACTGGGCGCTAATTTCTATCTCAATTCGAAGGCTCCAACCGTTACTATCGGCGGTGTTCCGGCCGCCGGGGTATATGTGTATTCATCCAATAACCTGGGTGTTATAGTAGGCGCAGGCGCCTCGGGAAATATTGTCGTGACTACCGCCGGCGGCAGCGACTCTGTCGGACCGTTTACTTATATTCCTCCGCCCGTCCTCAATTCTTTCAGTCCGGCTTCTGCCGCGTTGGGAGATACGGTAACCATTTATGGACGGAACTTTACCGGTGCGACAGCGGTCAGCTTCGGAGATACTGCCGCCTCCTATTTTACGGTACTTTCGGATACCGTGATTAAAGCTGTCGTTTGGATTGGCGCTTCCGGGGCGGTCAAAGTCAAGCGTCCGTCCGGTACCGGGCAGGCAAACGGATTTATTTTTATCCCGCCGCCTCCGCCCGTTATCAATACTTTGTCGACGTTCACCGGTACACCGGGTACGCCCGTAAAGATCATCGGGGTACATTTTTATGGAACCATTTCGGTAAAATTCGGCGGTGTGGATGTCCATTCGTTCAGGGTGGTTTCGGACAGTGAAATCGACGCCATCGTAGGCTTTAGCGTATCGGGAAATGTAGTGGTGACGACCTTATTCGGAAGCGGCAGCATTGGAGGATTTTCCATCATTCAGCCGCCGGTCATAAGCTCCTTTTCGCCGGACAGTGGACCGGTAGGGACATCGGTTACAATCACCGGCACGCATTTCAATCCGGTTGCCTCTCAGAATATCGTCTATTTCGGTAGTGTGCGCGGAATTGTCACGACTGCGACCGATGCACAGATAACCGTTCAGGTGCCCTATGGCGCCAATTTTCAACCTATCTCGGTCACGGTTAATAACCTGACCGCGTATTCTCAACGGCCGTTTTTGGTAGCTTCCCCCGGCAGCGTACTAACACTGACCGACAGTTCATTTGCTCCCAAAAAAGATTATCCGTCGGGCAGCTATTATATGGGGAATATTGCGGTTGCCGACTTCGATGGAGATGGAAGGCCCGATCTGGCCAATAGTATGGGCAATGGTCTGAATGTGTCCGTCCTGAGAAATTTATGCTCGCCCGGAACCATTTCGTTCGATGCGCCGATGATCCTGGCAACCGACTACTTCCCCAGGCATGTAACCGCCAGTGATGTAGATGGAGACGGTAAGCTGGATCTTGTTGTGTCCGGCCAGAATATCGGGATTTTCAAGAATACCAGCAGCGCGGGTCATATTTCTTTTGCGCCGGTCGTCAGCATAAAAGGCGGCAGCGAGCTTGGCAATGTAGCAATGAGTGACCTAAACGGGGACGGAAAGCCGGATATGGTGACGGTAAATCTTTACGACAACACCCTCAGTATTTATGGCAATATCAGCACGTTGGACAGCATCGCCTTCACCGACCCGATTAAGATTTCGTATGTGGACGGCCGGGTGACGGGAGGTCTGGCTATCGGCGACGTGGACGGCGACGGGAAGGCCGATATCGCTGCGGTGGTGGATTTCGCAAGGGTTAGGATCTTACGGAATACCAGTACAAATGGCGCTCTCTCATTTGCCCAGTCTACTTCTTTCCAGGTGGGTGTAACCTATGGCAGCGGGTCATCGCCCACAAGCGTGTCGATGGGCGATCTGGATGGAGATGGGAAAACCGACCTTGCCGTGGGGCTTGGCACTATAAACGTTTTTTCTATCCTGAGAAACATCAGTACTCCCGGCAATGTTGCTTTCGAGCCGAATCTGGATTTTAGTGCGGCAGATAATTTTACGAAAAGTGTTTCGATAGAGGACATGGATGGAGACGGAAAACCCGATGTTACGGTTGAAAACCCGGAGAAGGACGCCGTTTCGGTCTATAAAAACATAAGTACGCCGGGCCATATAGCCTTTAATACGCAGCTGCAATATCCCACAACGCCCAATCCCATTTCTGTCACAACGGGGGATCTCGATTTGGATGGCAGGCCCGATATTTTTACGAACAATAATGAGTATCCACCCGCCCTTTCTGTATTGCGGAACAAGTCCGTTGCCGGTGTTTTGCCGCCGGTCGTTCCCGCCAATAACTATAAAGTACAAATCGTAAATAATGTCTGCCGGGGTAAGGCTGAAGGCAAGATCATCGTAACCTTCACCCAGGAATTCGGATACAAGGTCAGGCTAACCGCAGATGGATTTGCCGACAGCGCCCGTTTCACGGGAAAGAGCTATGAACGGGACAGCCTGGTTGCGGGCGTCTATACGCTGTGCTTTACCATCGACAATCTCCCGGGTTATCAGCAGTGCTTCACTGTAAACATAACACAACCGAAAGATCTGGCTGTGCTTTCGGCGGTATCCCCTTCGGGCACGTCATTGACCGTATCGATGGACGGCAGCGATATGTATTATGTAAACTTCAATGGCGCTGTCTTCCAGACGACTGCGTCCAATATCGATCTGCCATTGCAGGCTGGCGCCAATACTCTTTCCGTACAGACGCCATTGAGCTGTCAGGGTGTAATTACCCGTACGTTTTTGGGACCGGGCGGGCCGTCCGGTGTAGTATCGATCCCCAATCCGGTAACCTCTGTGGCCAATTTATATGTACCCGGAGGGGATACGCGGGTCAGAATCGAGGTGTTTAGCCTGGATGGCAGGAGGATGGATGGCCCCCGAACCTACGATATCGGATCAGACCGGTCGGTGAAATTGAATATGACCCAATATAAAAGCGGACTTTATCTGGTGCATATCGAGGGAGCGGCTTTGAATGTATCCATAAAACTCATAAAACTATAATAAGGTGAAAGTATTGAGTAAGATCACCATCGTTTGTTTTGTGTTTATCACTGCCTGCGGCAAAAGCGGCGGAGGCGGCACGCCGACCCTACCGCCGATACCGTCGGCGCCGATGTTAAGCTCGCCATTGAACAATGCCACCTGCTTTAGCGGTGTAAATGTCGATGCAAACAACGCTTCAATCACCTTTTCCTGGGGAGCTGGAATGAATGCCGAAAACTATGACCTGGTGATCAAAAACCTGGCGACCTCCCAACAAACTACCTATACTGTCTCTAGTCTCTCGAAAGACGTGGTGCTCGGCAAAAACCAGCCCTATTCCTGGTACGTGATGTCAAAAACAAGCAAGGTGAATTCCAGCGCGAAGAGCGAGGTATGGAAGTTTTATGTAGCGGGCAATCCGACCTCCAATTATGCGCCGTTTCCCGCTACGATTATTGCGCCGGCGCCTGGGTCTATCCTGCCTTCGGGAGGAATGAATCCCGTGAGCGTAACGTTGACGTGGAGTACAACGGATGTCGATAATGATATTGCCTTCTATACTATCTATCTGGACAACAAAGATGCGTCGACTAAAGTCGTTTCATCGATAACGGCTAGTACTACGGTTGTTTCTTTGACGCCTGGAAAAACTTACTACTGGCGTGTGGTAACTACGGATAGCGCGGGGAATGTTTCCGATTCAGGAATCTATTCTTTTTCGATTTGACCGATAACATGGAAAATTTACAAATCGTTTATAATCAATTAAATAGATTTTGATTGTTTGCCATATGCCGGGAGTGAAGATCGGGCGTGGCGGTACGCCGAGCGCGCTCAGTGCTAATGTTTTAGCTTCCCTGACGGAGGTCGCCGAAGGCAATCTCTGCGGGTTTTTTGTTACATTTGGTCAGCTTTACATATATGAACGATTGCACGTCACTAAACGATTCAGAGCTGCTGCGATTGCTGAAGCAGGACAATGCCCCCGCATTCCAGGAGCTGTATGATCGGTATTGGCAGAAACTTTATTATGTCGCGCACAAACGCCTGAAGTCGGCCACGGCCGCCGAGGAGATTGTGCAGAACGTTTTTCTCACGATCTGGCGTAAGCGCAAGACGCTGAATATCGAGGAGCCGGCGGCTTATCTGGCGGCGGTAACGAGGTATGCGGTCTATCACTACGTGGCGACGGAGAGACGGCGTGCGCAAAATGAAAAAGCGGCGGGCAGCCGGCAGATGGAAGTGGTGGTGCTGGAGATGATGATCGATGACAAGCAGCTGCTGGATATCGTGAAGCAGCAGGCGAATGAGCTGCCGGAGAAGTGCCGGTTGGTTTTTATCTATAACAAAATCGAGGATCAAACACTGCCGGAGGTCGCTGCGCGGCTCAATATTTCGGTCAAAACTGCGGAAGCCCACCTGACAAAGGCGCTACGCCTGATCCGTAGGAGGCTGAAAGATCATGCATTTTTTATTTTTTTCTAACTAAGGGTAAAGGTTCATCCCATAACTCAATATAAAAAAGAAGTATCGTGGATAAAGCGTTATTGGCTGAATTAGCTCACCGGTTCTTATCGGGCACCGCAACGGACGAGGAGAAGGCGTTGTTGCATCAGTGGTACGATATAACGGACAGGGAAGAGATCGAGCTGGTTTTTCTCCCCAAAAAGGAGACGGAGGACGAGGTCAAGACGCGCATAATGGCTGGTATACAAAGCGCTATGGCGCAGGAACCTCAAAGGGCGCCCCGCCGTATCGGCTACTACGCCCGATGGATAGCCGCCGCGGCTATCCTGGTCGCCGTAAGCATAACCGGTTTATATTTTTGGAAAGCGCATCGATCGCAGGCGACGACGGGTGGCGCCCTTCCCGTGGCAGCAGCTCATAAAGACCTGCAGCCAGGAGGCAATAAGGCGACATTATTGCTGGGCGACGGGTCGACGGTAAACTTAGGAGCGGCACAGAACGGCGTCATCCGAAAGGTGGCCGGAATGCAGATCGACAAGCAGGATGGGCTGGTGCGTTATAGCGTTTCCGCTGCAGGCCTTGCCCCGGAAATAAATACGATTCAAACTCCCCGTGGCGGCCAGTACCAGGTTGTATTGCCCGACGGCACTAAAGTCTGGCTCAACGCGGCTTCGTCGCTGACCTATCCTACCGCATTTACGGGAGAGGACAGGACGGTGCAGCTAAAGGGCGAGGCTTATTTTGAAGTAGCCGGCAGCAAGAGCAAGCCTTTCAAAGTAATGGTGGGTGATATGCAGATAAACGTGCTGGGCACGCATTTCAATGTAATGGCGTACGAGGATGAAAATGAAATCAAAACGACCTTGCTGGAAGGGGCGGTAAACGTAACGAAAGGAGGGGCTTCGCATTTGCTGAAGCCCGGTCAGGAGGGGCGCATCGACCGGTCGTCCGATGTGTTCAAATTACTGGACGTGAATGCATCGGAGGCGGTAGCCTGGAAGAATGGTGTTTTTCAATTCGGAGGCGCCTCTATCGAAACAGTTATGAGAGAAATAGTACGGTGGTATGACGTGGACGTGGAATACCAGGGAAGAACGAATGAGCACTTCAGGGGGACCATCTCCCGTGGCGTCAATGCGTCGGAAGTGTTCAAAATGCTGGAGCTTACGGGGGCCGTTCATTTTACCATCGCCGATAATAAGATTATTGTAAAACCATAAGGTAGTTGTTCCCGTGCCGGTCAAATGATTGCTGATTATGAAATTAGCTGCTTTCCTGGTCCTCGTGGCCTGCCTGCAGGTCAGCACCAGGGTCTATTCGCAAAAGGTCTCTCTTTCATTGACAAATGCCTCTCTTGAAAACGTTTTCAAGGAGATCACCAGGCAGACGGGCTATTCGTTTCTGTACACGGACGAGGTGCTGACCCATACCAGGAATGTAGACATCCGGATAAAGAATGTTTCGCTGGACGTGGCGCTGGAGCACGCGTTCAAAAATCAACCGCTGACCTGGTCGATCGTTGCCAAGACGGTGGTCGTACAGCGCAAGCAGGAGTACACGCCGCCGCCGGCCGGTGAGGATGTTCATGGCCGCGTAACGGACAGCGCCGGTACGCCCATGGCCGGTGTGACGGTGTCGTTGGTGGGCACACGAAAGGGCGCCCAGACGGACGTAAACGGCGAGTTTACGATCAATGCGCCGCAGCAGGCGCTTTTGCATTTCAGCTTTGTGGGTTACGAAGACCGGGAGGTATCTATCGAAGGCCGTACAAGCATCGATGTCATCCTGCATTTGACGAATACGTCGCTGAACGATGTGGTTTTTATCGGATATGGTTCGCAGCAAAAGAAGGACATTATCTCCGCCATTTCGACCGTGATGGTCTCCGATGTAAACGAACGTCCCGTGGTTACTGCGGCGGAGGTCATCGCCGGGAAGGCTCCGGGCATCCAGGTGCTCCAGCCGTCCGGTAAGCCTGGTGCGGATTTCACGGTTTTTGTCCGGGGCATCGCTTCGCTGACGGGAAATACGCAGCCGTTGTATGTCATCGACGGTGTCGTGTCGTATGATACCCATATGCTCGACCCGAATACGATCGCGTCGATAAGTATCCTGAAAGACGCTTCTGCTGCGGGTATTTATGGCGCGGCGGGCTCCACCAACGGTGTGGTGCTGATCACTACGAAGAAAGGGATCAAGGGTAAAGCCAGGCTAACGTTGAATGCCTATACCGGCTCGCAGGAGATTACAAAAAAGATCGAGCTGCTAAACAGCCGGCAGCTGGCCGAGCTACTGACGGAAGAGCAGGTCAATTCCGGCAATACGGGATTTTCCATCCCTGATTCGCTGATTAACGCCAACGACAACAACTGGCAGGACCTGGTTTACCGGAAGGCGCCGATGACGGGCATCAATGCCGGTTTTTCGGGCGGCGGAGACAAGGGCACCTACTATTTTGGGCTGGGCTATACGAACCAGGACGGCATTGCGGTCACGTCAAACTATAAACGCTATTCCACGGCGTTGAATATCGAACAGCAGATGACGCCCTGGCTGACTGCGGGTACGCATATCTCCTATAACAGAACGGGCTACAATGATGTGTACGATAACCAGCGGGCGCAGTACAACGGTTTTGTGCTTAGCGCGTTGAACACGCCGCCTTTTAGCGCCATCTACAATACCAATGGAGACGGCACTTATGGATTCAGCGCCTTTTCGCAGGCGTTGCCGAATCCTATGGGAGATATTTACGGGACCAATAACTATACGATTGGCAACAACCTGCTGGCGGACGGGCATCTCCGGATCAGGCTGCCTTTTCATTTTAGCTTTCGGTCGCAGCTGGGCATTACGCTCGAAAACGGCTACCAGGCCGTTTACCAGGATCCGCGTCTGCTGGAAGCCGCTAAGCAGCTTGGAGGGATAGCGAGCTATTATTCGTCCGAGGCTTTTCGGTATATCTGGGATAACACGCTTACGTTCGATAAGCGAATCGACAAACATTCGGTCGATATAATCGTGGGCTCCAGCGCGTCGAAGCAACAGAACCACTCGTCGGCCCAGAGCGGATACGGCTTTCCCAGCTACTCCGTCCGTGTGCTGAGCGCGGCTTCCACTTATACGCTCAATCAGACCTTTGCGGATGCGTGGACGCTCGAGTCGTTTTTCAGCCGGCTGAATTACTCCTATGACGATAGATTCCTTTTCAACGCTTCTTTCCGAAGGGACGGTTCGTCCAGGCTGGGGATTCAAAACCAATGGGCGAATTTCCCGGCATTTTCTGCAGGATGGCGCGCGTCGCAGGAGTCTTTTCTTCGGGATTTGCAATGGCTTTCCGACTTAAAGCTAAGGGTAGGGTGGGGTGCTACGGGTAATCTTCCCGCGGATTTGTATCCTTCCTACAGTCAGCTCAACGGTGGGAATAACTATGCGTTCAACGGGACCTCTCTCGTTACCGGGACCGTGCCGGGTGGGCAGGCGGGTAACCCCGGACTGCTCTGGGAGGAGACCAAGCAGTTCAACACGGGGCTGGATATCGCCGTGCTGAATAACCGGGTGAGCCTATCCGCCGATTACTACATAAAACGAACGCATAACCTGATCCTCAACGTGCCCCAGCCCCAGTCGACCGGCGTAAGCACGAAAGAGGAGAATATGCCGGGCTATGTACAAAACAAGGGTTTCGAGTTCCTGCTTTCGGCCGATATTTTCAAGGGCAAGGGTTTCAACTGGACCGGCAGCCTGAACATGTCTTTCAATACGAATATCGTGAGCCTGCCGGTGGGTACGTCTCCCATCCTCACCGGTTATATCCAGGACATTGGAGGTAATGCGGGAATCGTTAAAAGCGGCCTGCCGCTGGGTTCCTTTTGGGGGTATATCAACGACGGCGTCAATCCGCAGACGGGGAATATCAACTTCAGGGACCTCAACAAGGACGGGAAGATAGACCCGGACAACGACCGAACTTTTATCGGCAGCGCCCTTCCTAAGTTTACCTTTGGCTTTACAAATATGTTCTCCTATCGCGGTTTCGACCTCAACGTCCTGATTGACGGTGTATATGGCAATGAGATCTTCGATGCGACGCGGATGGAAACGGAGGATATGACGGATATGATCAACCAAACGACCCGCGTGCTGCATCGATGGAAAAAGCCCGGGGACATTACCGATATTCCAAAGGCCATGTATGGGAGCAGCTCGCCGGCCAATTCGGTTCCCAATTACAGCATTTCTTCGCGTTGGGTGGAGAGCGGTTCCTTTCTGCGGTTCAGACAGATGACGCTGGCGTACAATTTGAGTAAGAAATGGGTCAATCGGTCGGGGCTAAGCGGGTTGCGGCTCTATGTGACGTTACAGAACATGTTTATCATCACCGGATACAAGGGTTATTCTCCCGAGCTGAATGTGGCTACGACTTCGAACGTCGTGAATGCAGGCACGGTCGCCAACCTGGCCACGCAGCAGGGATTCGATCATGGGACTTATCCGGAGGCAAAATCGATAACTTTTGGACTCAATGTTTCGCTATAGTAAACATATCGCTTTGATTGCAGCTGTTCTTGGAACGATCGGCTGTAAAAAAGATTTCCTGAACCAGACGCCGCAAAACACTGTTTCTTCGGGAGATTTCAAAAACGCGTCGGATGCGGAAGCGGCGATAGTGGGCGCGTATTCGCTGATGGCCAATAGTACGTATTGGTACTATAGCTGGAATTATCTGATCGACGGGGATGTAAGAGCGGACAACTGCTATTCGGGCGGAAGCGCTCCTGATATCGATGGGGTCGATAACTTCACTTCGGTCGCGACGGATAACCAACCGATCTCCGAGGATTGGTATGAGCTGTATATGGATATCGGGGCGTGCAATAGCGTCCTAGATAACGTGCCCAGTATCACCGATCCCTTGCTGACCGGCACGAGGAAAGCGCAGATTCTCGGCGAGGCGAAATTTCTGCGGGCTTATCATTATTCGCATTTGGTCCGGAATTATGGAGGCGTGGTGCTGCAGCTGCATACGATCGTCAACGATCAGCACACGTTGAAGGCGAGGAGCCCGGTGGACAGCGTATATTTTCAAATCGTCTCGGACCTGAAGGATGCCGAGGCTTCGCTTCCCGTTTCCTATACCGACCCTGCTTCGAGCCATAGCCGTGCTACGCAGGGGGCGGCCCAGGCCCTGTTGGCTAAGGTATATGCGCAAATGGACGATTACCGGTCCTGTCTCGACTATTGCAACAAGGTGCTGCCTCCTTTGTATGGGGGGACGGGAACGGCAGGGTATCAGCTGCTCTCCAATTTCGACTGGCTGTTCGACAGTCAGCACAAAAACAGCGCGGAGTCGATCTTCGAGCTGCAGCACACTGCGGGTACGATCACCCACGGCTATGCGCAAGGATTGATGCTGCCCCCTTCCCCCCTGACGCAATACTGGACCAAGTTCGCGCCTCCCACACAGGACCTTGTAAAAGCCTTCCGGGAGGCGGGGGACTCGATCCGGTACAGCTCATCGATCTTTTGGCAGTACAACGGACCGGGTTCGGCCAATCCTGTTCCGAGCCCTGCGCACTACGCGGCTACGGATACGATACCTTATATATGGAAGATCGGCAGGAATTTTACCGGCGGCTGGAGCGGCGGGAGCGGGGATAACCTGGTGTTGCTCCGTTTAGCAGATCTTGTTTTGCTAAAAGCGGAGGCGCTGAATGCGCTGGGACAAACGGCCGCTGCCATTCCTCTCGTGAATGCTATTCGCGCGCGCGTAAAGCTCGCGCCGATCACGGTTACTTCGCAAACGGACGTGGCGCTGGCCATCCTGAAAGAGAGAAGGCTGGAACTGGCTTTTGAAGGGGAACGCTGGTATGATCTGTTGCGTTTTGGCGCTGCGTATACGATTAATTTGATGAACAGCCAGGTGGATGGGAAAGGTGTGAGCCTGGGCTACCAGGTGACGGCCAACCGGCTGTTGTATCCCATTCCGCAGGCAGACAGGGATAATAACCCGAATCTTTCGCAAAATCCCGAGTACTGATCGTCGGCCATTCTACCGGCAATCGCCGGCATTTCCCCCGGCGAAAATTTTTTTCAAACCAACTAAGGGTAATTCATTCTCCCAGCACTCAAGGTATAATACACCTTGGGGAACTCATCTTTCCTCACGGGCGAGTCTAATGATATTAAATATTTTTTAAATCAATTCAGCTGCCATGTCAAAAAAACATTTTGCATTCTTGCTGCAAAGAAAGAAGGCTATGTTCTTTTTCCTTCTCTTTTTAAGTACTTCTCTTTACTCCTTCGCCCAGGAAAAGCTGGCTGTAAGCGGGACCATCTCCTCCGATAGCAGCCGGCCGCTATCCAACGTTTCCATAACGATCAAGGGGCAGTCCGGCGGCACGACCTCGGACGCCAATGGGGCCTTTTCGCTAAAAGTCAGCAAAGGCGCCACGCTGGTCTTTTCCATCGTAGGCTATGAAGACAAGCAGGTCCTAATCGACAAAGAAGAAACGGCCCTGTCGGTGACACTGACCTCGAGGGCGTCCAATTTAAATGACGTTGTCGTGATCGGCTATGGTACTCAAAGGGCAAAAGACGTTACCTCGTCTATTGCCACCGTCAACATGAGCGATACGAGGGGGCGGCCCATCGCAAACGTGATGCAGGCCCTGGCCGGTAAGGCCGCGGGTGTGCAGGTGCAGCAGTTCAATGGCGCTCCGGGGCAGGACTTCCAGGTCCTGGTCCGGGGTTTTACGTCGTTGAGCGGTAACGCCAACCCCGTATATGTAGTGGATGGTATCGTCGGATACAATATCGCTACGCTGGACGTAAACAATATCGCCAGCATCTCCATCCTGAAAGACGCCTCTGCAACGGGTATTTATGGTGTGGCGGGTTCCGCCAACGGCGTAGTTCAGATCACCACTAAGAAAGGAGTGGGCGGCGCGCCGAAAATCGACGTGGACTTCTCTCAGGGTTATCAATCCGTTACCAAAAAGCTGCCCGTCTTAAGCGGTGTACAGCTGCATGATTTACAAATCGACGAATATACTAATGCCGGCCGCGCCAGCGACACCGCGGGGATAAGACTGCCGGCCAACTGGCAGAACATCAATAACAACTGGCAGGACCAGCTTTTTAGAACCGCTCCGATCACCAAGGCAAGCGTAAGAGTTTCCGGTGGAGATGGTAAGGGAGGGAATTATGCGATCAGCCTGGGTTATTTGAATCAGCAGGGGATTCTGCCGACGACTGGATCGAAAAAGTATTTTGCCGGGATTACGGCCGAGCAGAAGCTGAACCAGTGGCTGACGATCGGCGGCCGGGCAGACTATGTCCGGCAGATCACCGGTAATATGCCGGCGGGGACGCAGAATACCACGGGCCATGGCGGAGCCGGTTCCGGTGCGGTGACGGGGGCTGCTATTGCCTTTTCGCCTTATGTCGCATTGAAGGATCCTACTACCGGTTTTTATGCGGTTGACAACAGCAATGGGCAGGCTATCCCGAATCCGCTGGCGCAGCTGTATGGGACTTCGGACAGGACCACTTTCAATATCGTCAATGCAGAAGGGCATATCAATATCAACCTGCCCTTTGGCATCCGGTATACTTCGCGGATTTCCGGAAACATTTCGGACAATTTCCAAAATGTCATCCAGGACCCTACCGTAACCTCCAGCGCCAATGCAGTCGGCGGAACGGCGGATTACAAGACCTATCAAAACTTCACCTGGCTCTGGGATAATATTCTCGAATACAACAAGACCTTCGGTAAGCATAGCCTGAACGTGGTGGCTGGTATTACTTCGAGCAAATATTCGACCCAGTTCTCGGAGAATGGGGGCAGCGGTTTCCCCCTGGCAGGCATCTATTCCATCTCGAGCGCAGCCAACCGGCCGACCAACCAGAATAACGGCGGTTACGACTACTGGTCCAAATATTCGCAGTATGGCCGGTTGATGTACAACTACGATTCGAGATATCTTTTAACGGCAACCGTGAGAAGAGACGGCGCGTCGCAGCTGGGTATCAACAACCAGTATGCGACATTTCCCGCCGGTTCAATCGGCTGGAGAATTTCGAATGAAGAGTTTATGAAAGACCAAACCCTCTTCAGTGACCTGAAGGTTCGTGCGGGTTATGGCGCAACGGGAAATCTGCCGTCTTCCTACTATCCTTCGTATAACGTGCTGAACGTATCGGGTGGTCAGTACACCTTCGATCCGGGGAGCAATGGTGTTCCGGGACTGGGACTGAATGGGACGGCCGCGAACCCGAATATCAAATGGGAGCAGACCAACCAGCTCAATATCGGTGCGGATATGGCCTTCTTCAAGAACAGGCTGCGCGCCACTGCGGATTATTACAGCAAATCGACTACCAACCTGATCTATACGAGCAGTCTGCCGCCCTCTTCCAGCCAGAGCAACGTTATTATCAATATACCCGGCAAGGTCTTGAACCACGGTCTGGAAATTACCCTTTCGGGCGATATCCTGACGCAGACAGCGGTCAAATGGACGAGCACCTTCAATATTTCGTTCAATTCGAATAAGATCAAGGCCAATATCACTCCCATCGCCGGCGCTACTGTGCCTTCCGGCGCTGTTACCTGGCTGAGAAATGGGTACTCGATCGGTTCTTTCTTCGGCTATATTTCACAGGGAGTCGACCCGCAGACCGGCTATATCACCTATGCAGACCCGGACAAGACGGGTAAGGCTGAGAACAACCTGTACCTGGGCAAGTCGCTGCCCACGGGTTTCGGCGGGTTCAGCAACAACCTGAGCTACAAGAATTTTACCCTGGATGTGCTGATCGAATACGCGTATGGCAACAAGGTGTTTAATGGCAACCGGTATGAAGCGGAAGGCATGTATGATTTGACCAACCAGCTCACCTCCGTTTTGCGTCGGTGGAGAAAACCCGGTGATGTGACCGATATGCCGCTCGCTATACTGGGAGAAAATTCTTCGAACCAGGCCAACAATCCGTTTCAAAACGGCAACAACAACGTATCCAGCCGTTACATTGAGAATGGTTCTTTCGCAAGGCTTCGGAACGTTACGCTGGCCTACGATCTGACGGGTCTTAGCATCATCAGGACGCTGGGATTGAAAAACCTCCGGGCCTATGTTTCCGGGGAGAATCTGGCCACCATCACCAAATACTCCGGCTACGCTCCCGATCTGAATACGAGCGGAATTGCGCCTGGCACCCCGTCGACGAACACGCAGGGTCTTGATTTTGGGGTCTATCCATTAGCCAGGACGTTTACGATGGGTGTCAATGTCGGATTCTAATCTTATTAAAATTTAAAAAAATTGAAGATATGGGTAACAAAAATATTTCACGCTTTGCCCTGGCTGCTGCGGGGTTGATACTGGTCTCGGCCTGTAAAAAGAGCTTTCTTACGATCACGCCGCCAAACCAGGTCTCCAGCGAGTCTGTCAATACGCTCGCCGGACTTCAGGCCTTATATAATAATGCCTTCGAGCAGCTGGCGGATGCCGGCGGCCACTACTACGCATGGTTCGATCTGACGAATGAAGACGTCCGGTCGGACAACAGCTTCGACGGACAGACCGACAACGCGAGCAACGAAGCGATCACCCAGTGCGATAACTTCACCGATAATGCAACCACTTCCGACGGAAGGGGCTGGACGGAATTGTATGGCATGATCGGCACCTGTAACACGCTGATCGACGTTGCTTCCAAGCCCAGCACGGACACCAAGCTGACCGACTCGGCGAAGAACCAGATGATAGCTTCCGTCAAGTTTTTAAGAGCGCTGCATTATTTCAACCTGGTTAAGGCTTACGGCCCGGTGGTATTGA
The DNA here is from genome assembly GCA_018267545.1 of Bacteroidota bacterium. Classification (GTDB taxonomy): domain Bacteria; phylum Bacteroidota; class Bacteroidia; order Chitinophagales; family Chitinophagaceae; genus Puia. Next base: position 99,324 of record JAFDYG010000427.1, on the reverse strand, counting down.
CTTTACATACCTATTCCACCGACACTGCCGTCAGAAAAGGCCGTGCCCCTCTCGCCGATTGCTACAAGCAGATCATTACCGACCTGACGGATGCGATATCGGTATTGCCGATGAGCTATCCGGGCGCCGTCAATCAACATACCCGGGCGACAAAACCTGCGGCGCAGGCTTTATTGGCGAAGGTATATGCGCAAGAAGGCGACTATGCGAACTGTCTTACCACTTGCAACGCTGTGCTGCCGGCACTATACGGTGGAACGGGAACGGGGACGCAGAAGCTCGTAGGTAATTTTGCCGATTTATTCGACGACAACAAATCGACGAATACGACGGAATCTTATTTCGAGGTTCAGCACCTGGGCGGCACCAATGCGCCTACCCGCAACTTTGCGGTGTGGTTGATTGCGCCTTCCGATTATAACCTGACGATCCCTGATCCGTTTACCAAATTTATCACGCCGACCCAGGACCTGGTCAACGACTACAAGAATTCCGGTGATCTGGTCCGGATGAATGGGGTGATGGTTTTCGAGAATAATCAGACCGACTTCAATGGCCGGACCTTCCTCGACAATCCCAATCACTATCCTACTGCTCCTACTACGCAGATTCCTTACCTGATCACGAGGGGGCAGCACGTCCAGGGTGGTTCATATGCTGCTGGTGGCAGCCAGTCGGTTATTTTCCTTCGTCTGGCGGATATCATTTTGCTAAAGGCCGAGGCTTTGAACAATACGGGTAACACCGGTGGCGCGATTCCGTTGGTCAATGCGATCAGGGCAAGGGTAAGCCTCGCGCCGACGACGGCATCTTCGCAGTCGGACGTGGCGCTTGCGATCCTGCACGAAAGAAGGTTGGAATTTGCGGGACAGGGATATCGCTGGAGTGACCTGAAGAGATTCGGCGCGGATTATACGGTGAACCTGATGAACAGCTTCAAGGATTATCTGGGTAATAAGCTGTATAATATCACGAAGAATAATTTGCTGTATGCTATTCCGATTTCGGAGATAAATAGCAATGGGGCTATTACGCAAAATCCCGGCTACTAAGAATGTTATTATTATGCGATGGGTCGGTTGTAGCCGGCCCATCGCTTTTCAAATTATTACTGATGAGAGTTACTGCTGTCTTGCTTGCTGCACTTGTTTTTATCGGGCATGCTAATGGTCAGATTGTCGAAAAGACGACGTTTCAAACGGGCGGTGCCTGGAAGCCGACTACCGATACGAGGTCGGATGTGGCAATTGTATACGGCGTGTCCGACCGGCCGGGGATGACGTTCGAGCAGCGGGTACAGTCCTGGAGGGACAGGGGCTATATCGCGGCTTTTATGACCGGGATTGCGTGGGGTGGGTACCAGGATTATTTTACCGGGAAGTGGGACGGTAAGCCGCACTTCGACGAAGGGCAGAAAGAACAGAATGGTGACACTATCTGGCATGGGCATTTGACTCCGTATATCGTACCGACTAAAAACTTTTTGACCTATTTCAAGGAGAAGATCATCAAACGGGTGATCGATGCGGGGATCGACGCTATTTATCTGGAAGAGCCCGAGTTCTGGGCGCGTGCGGGGTATAGCGAAGCGTTTAAAAAAGAGTGGAAGGACTATTATGGCTTCGACTGGCGTCCTCAGCATGAGTCTCCCGAAAATACGTATCTGTCCAATAAGTTGAAATACCATTTGTATTACCGGGCGTTGGAGGAAGCGTTTACCTATGCGAAGACCTATGGGAAAAGCAAGGGGATGAATGTCCGCTGTTACGTGCCTACTCATTCTTTGCTGAACTATTCCCTGTGGCAGATTATCAGCCCGGAGGCGAGTCTTGCTTCGCTGCCGGTCGTGGATGGATACATCGTGCAGTCCTGGACGGGAACGGCACGGGAGCCTAACTATTTTAATGGCATCGCCAAAGAGCGAACCTTTGAAACCGCTTTTCTCGAATACGGGTGTATGCGTTCGATGACGATACCTACTGGCCGAAAGCTTTTTTTCGAGAATGATCCGGTTGAGGATGTACGTCGTGACTGGGCGGATTATAAGAGGAACTATGAGACGACGTTTGCCGCGGAGCTTTTTTACCCGGATATCAATAACTATGAGGTGATGCCCTGGCCGGATCGTATTTTCGACGGCCAATACTTTACCAGTCGGACCAGCAACGAGAAGGCGCCGATGCCGAGGTCCTATTCGACACAATTGCTGGTGATGATCAATTCGCTGAACAATATGCCGGTTTCGGACAATAAGACTTCCGGCACTCAGGGCATTAGCGTGTTAATGGCGAACTCACTGATGTTTCAGCAGCTTCCGACCCATGATAATGGGAGGGCCTTTGAGGATCCTTATTTTTCTAATTTTTATGAGGCTTCGGGGATGTTTCATCGGTATCCTAAGAATCCGAAGCTGAGCGACCCGCTGCTGTCGAACTTTTATGGGGAGGCGCTGCCGTTTTTGAAAAGGGGGGTGCCTGTGGGGATTGTTCATTTGGAAAATGTGGGGTATGAGAAGGCGTTTGCCGATACGAAGGTTTTGTTGATGTCGTATTCGAATATGAAGCCGTTGGCGGAGAAGTCGCATGACGAGCTGGTGCGATGGGTGCGTGGGGGTGGGATTATTGTTTATTCCGGGCGGGATGATGATCCGTTTCAGACGGTTAAGGAGTGGTGGAATTCGGATGGGAAGAGCTTTGCGTGTCCGGCGGATGATTTGTTTGAGAAGATGGGGATTGGGAGGGGGCCTAAAGAAGGGGTTTATCCGGTAGGGAAGGGGAGTATTTGCGTTATACGGAAGGATCCTAAGGAGTATGTGATGGAGGCTGGTGGGGATGGGGTTTTAAGGGAGAAGGTGGAGGCGTTGTATGCTCAGGCGACTGGGGGGAAGGTAGGTTATAAGAATAGTTTGTATTTGCGTCGGGGGCCGTATGAGATTGCGGCGGTGCTGGATGAGGGGGAGAGCGCGGAGCCTTTTGTCGTTAGGGGGAAGTTGATTGATCTTTTTGACCCGGGTTTGCCGGTGTTGGCTCAGAAGGAGGTGAAGCCGGGAGAGCAGGCTTATCTTTTTAATATTGATCGGGTGGGGGATGCTGGGAAGCCGCAGGTGTTGGCGTCGGCTTCGAGGGTGTATGAGGAGAAGGTGGGGAAGGGTAGTTATTCTTTTGTGGTGAAGGGTCCGAAGGGGACGGGGAATGTGATGAGGGTGTTGGTTCCGGGGGAGTTTAAGAAGGTGAGTGTGGTGGATGGGAAGGGGAAGGTGGTTGAGGGGGTGAGGAGGGAGTGGGATGGGGGGAGTAAGACGTGTTTGTTGGGGTTTGAGAATGAGCCGGAGGGGGTTAGGGTGAGGGTGGAGTGGAGGTAACAAAAGCGGCTTGCCTGGTCGCGCGCGAATTTTTCCGGTAACGAAAACTTAATTTAGTATCTTACCTCCAGGCTTTAATTTGCGCGCGCTAATGAATTATGTCGAAGAAATAAAACGAGGTAACAAACTTGCTTTTGAGGAGGTATATTATAAATACCATGAGCGGTTTTATTTCTATGTTTTGAAGAAAACGGCCTCGGAAGATCTTGCGGAAGAGACCGTGCAGATGGCCTATATGCGAATATGGGAAAAAAGGACCCAGTTATCCGATGACTTTCCCATCGAAGTTCAGCTTGCAAGGGTCGCGCGTTCTATCATGATAGATACTTTGCGAAGAAAGGCGGCCGAGAGAAAGGCATTAGACGTGGTAAAGCAAACCACGGATGCTGCCATTGCCGGGGACCCGGCCGCGGACCGGCAGCTGATGGAAAGAGTGACCGAAACTATCGAAAGTCTGCCTCCCGAATGCAGAAAAATTTATATCCTTAGCCGCGAGGGCGGCCTTACCTACTCCGAGATTGCGGAACGTTTATCCATCTCTCCCAAAACTGTTGAGAATCAGGTCTCCAAAGCGTTGAAAACGCTGAGAAAGGCGGTTGCCTTGTCTTGTATCTTCCACCTGTAATCAGGTCCCCCCACAGGAATCATTATTAATAAATTGTTACGCCATAGGGGTAAACGCAGGGTTGTTCGAATCCTTAGTATCGATGGAGCTAAACAAAGAGATATTCGAAAAATTCTTAAAGAACCAATGCACGGATTCTGAGGCGGAAGCGGTCATGGCTTATCTTAAAGAGCATCCCGACGAGCTGGAGAAGCATATTCCTCTGGACGACTGGCTGGGGGAAGATAAGGCGCCGTTGGACGTGGAAGTGAGTGAGAGGATGTTGCGGCAGGTTAGAGGAAACTATGAACCGGCAAAGGGCGCCAGGGTACGAAAGCTGATGGTCCGCTATGCGGTTGCGGCTGCCTTTATCGGAGTGATAGTATTGGCGGGAGTAAAATTGTTTACCAGGAAAGCGATGGAGCCGGTGGCCTCGGCGGAGATTAATCGAGACGTACGGCAGCTAAAGACCGTTGAAAACAAAACCAGGCAGGTAATGCAGGTCAGCCTATCCGACAGCTCGGTCGCTACGCTTTATCCCAACAGTTCTTTACAGTATCTGCCGGGGTTTGAAAACGACAAACGCGACTTGTATTTAAAGGGTACGGCGCAGTTTAAGGTCGCCAGTCATCCATCGAGACCCTTTACGGTTTACGCGGGCGGCATTGGCACCACCGTTTTGGGTACGAGGTTCCTGGTGACAGAACATCCAAATAAGAAAGTGTCCGTCCTGCTGATGGAAGGAAGGGTGAGGGTCTGGTCGCAACATAAAGAAGATAGTAATAGATCGGTCATATTGAATCCGGGAGATGAAGTGGCGGTAACCGGCGGACGGTTTAACAGCTATGCCTTAGTACACAAGGCAGCGGCAGAAAGCGTCCTCGCAGGAGCAAAGGCCGTGCCTGTCGACACTGACAGCAGCCTCGCATTCAAAAACAGCAACCTGAAATTTGTATTTAAGAAACTCGAGGAAAAGTTTGGCGTAGTTATAAAGGATGAGAAAGCTGGGGGTATAAAGGACAAATTATTTACCGGTAAGTTTTTAGAAACGGATAGTCTTGATTTTATCGTCAAAACAATCAGCAATTGGTATGATTTGCAGTATCGTATAGACGGCAATATCGTTACCCTTACGACAAAGTAGCAACACCATCATTATTTCATAAACAAGCTGCATGTAAAGCAACGGTTTTACATGGAGGGGATTGTATATTCTAAACTCAAATTTATATGTTAAGGTCACTGATCAAAACACTGCTGATAGCTCCTTTACTGATGGCAGTCTATTTCAACAGCCTGGCCCAGCAATCCACTGGTATCAAGGGGACGGTGCTGGACGGACAAGGCGACCCGGTCGAAGGGGTTACCATCATCGCCAGACAGGGAACTAAAGAAGTGGGTTCGGCCGTGACGGGCAAAGACGGCGGATTTACGCTGACCAGGCTGCAGCCGGCCGCCACTTACGACTTGCACTTCACGCACGTAAACTATGCCTCCTATGTAGAAAAGGGAGTGGTGGTAAAAGAAGGATTGACGACTTTGTTGATACGATTGACGCCGAAGGAAAGCAATCTTAACGAGGTGGTTGTACAGGTTGGATATGGGAGTTCGAGAAAGCATGATTTGACGGGCTCCGTCACTTCCGTTCCTACCAATAACCTGGTAAACCTGCCGGCAACGAGGATCGACCAAATGCTGCAGGGGCGGGCAGCCGGTGTATATGTGAAGTCGACAAACGGCGCTCCCGGAAGCCCCACGACGATCCGTATCCGGGGTACCCGGTCCATCAACGCTACTAATGAACCCATTTATGTTATCGATGGTATCGTCGACCCCAGCGGCGCGGTGCTGAGCTCGCTGAATCCTGAGGATATCGAGGGTATCGACGTTCTTAAAGACGCTTCTACCACGGCCATCTACGGTTCCCGGGCCTCCAACGGGGTTGTCCTCATCACGACGAAGAAAGGGAAGGCCGGGAAAGACGTCGTTCATTTTTCGACCAATCAGGGTTTCTCGCAGCTGGCGAGGACACTGGATATGATGAACGCCCGGGAGTTTGTCAACTTCGAAAACGAAGCCCGGGGAAGTGTTTTGAATAATTACGCCCCTCCTCTTTACAAGAATGTAGATTCTATCCTCCAGACCGTAGGCGGAGACAAAGGAAATAACTGGATCGACGATGTTACCCGTAATGCTCCGTTTTCGAGCTATGACGTGTCTATCTCCGGTGGAGAAGGCGGTGATCATGGCTATTCCTATTATTTGTCGGGGAATTATCTCAATCAGCAGGGTATTATCCTGAATACCGATTTCAAGCGCTACCAGGGCCGGCTCAATTTCACCAAGAAGATTTCGGCCAAAGCGGACTTCGGCGTTACGCTGAATGTGACGCATTCGAATACAAACGCGGCAAGCATCAACTTTGGTTCCAACTCGAACTGGTTGTCGTCGTTTGTATTTTTGCCGCCGACCATGCCGGTTCGCAAGCCCGATGGTACCTATGCTACGTTTAACCCGGATTGGTATCTCGGCGGGGGCAATATCGATAACCCCGTCGCCATCCTGGATAAAGAGACAAATGTCACGCCGGCTAATAACGTCCTCGGCAATTTCTATATCCAGTATGAGGTTGCTCCCGGTTTGAAATTGAAGTCGACGCTGGGCATCAATTTTATCAACAGCCGCAATAGCTGGTACGTCCCATCCGATATGCCGACCAAGATCCTGAATAATCAGATGACCGGCAATACCTCTTCGACTCAAAACAATACCAGCAGCCTGATCAATGAAAATACGGTTACGTATTCAAAGAACTTTGGCGTCCATCATCTGGAACTTCTTGCGGGAGAGAGCTACCAAACCAAAAAAGTCGACGGACTGTCCGGCTCGGGCAGCGGGATCACCAACGATATCACCCAGTGGAACAACCTGGGGGTAATCGACCAGGCGCTCAGGGGTATCAGCTCCGACTACAATGAAAATACTATCATTTCTTATTTGGGGCGCGTCAATTACGACTACCAGAAGCGCTACTACCTTACATTCACTGCCCGCAGAGACGGGGCTTCCAATTTTGCCGCGGATAAGAAATGGGGCTTTTTTCCGTCGGGCGCTTTCAAGTGGAGAGTTTCCAACGAGTCGTTTTTTAAGGATTCCAAAGTAAATAATATCCTTTCCGATATGTCTTTCCGGGTGAGCTATGGACTGTCCGGGAATCAGGGCATTGGTAATTACGCGTCGCTGGCCTCCCTGACAGCAAATTCCAGCGCGTATCTTTTTGGCCAGACACCGGTACTGGGTTATACCCAGGGAAACATAGCCAACAACGATCTGACCTGGGAAACGACTGCTCAGCTGGACGCCGGGCTTGATTTCGAGCTGTTCAACGGAAGGCTCAATTTTACGGCCGACTATTACCGGATGAACAGCAAGAATCTGCTTGTTACCGTACAGATACCTTCTCAAACCGGTTATGGCTCCCGTCTGGTCAACCTGGGAAAATCGCTGACGGACGGCTTTGATTTTTCCCTTAGCGGAGACGTGATCAGGAGCCGTAATTTCAAATGGAACGTCATCGTAAACGTTTCGACGAACCACCAGAAGGTGACCGATATCGGCCCGCTCACCAAAGTGTTGCTGGACCCGGGCATCGGTTATGGTGTAACCTCGAGCTATATGGAAAAGGGCGTTCCTCTCGGTGCTAACTACGGCCTCGATTATGCTGGGGTATGGAAAAGCCAGGCAGAGATTACCGCCGAGCAGGCCCTGCCTGCGGGTAAAAGGAATTTCGTGTCCGCTTCCAATCAATATCTGCCGGGCCATCCGAAATATGTCGACCCCAATCACGACGGCGTGCTCAACGTAAACGACTACCATTATCTTGCGCCGGCTAACCCAACGGTATTTGGAGGCTTTGGCAGCACGCTTACTTATAAGCGGGTTACGCTGGATTTCTTTTTCCAGTTTAATATGGGAAACAAGATGTACAACGCCATGGAATTTTTCGCGGGAACCGGAACTTACCTGACGAACCAATTCAGGTATATCCTCAACCGGTGGACGCCGACCAATCCTAACTCGAATATTCCGGCCGTCGAAAGCCGTGACAATATCGCAAGCACGCGCCTGCTGCACGACGCTTCGCTTCTGCGTCTGAAATCGCTTATGCTAAGCTATAACCTTAAAGGTTTGCTGCCGAAAAAAGTCTTCAAGGACATGCAAGTTTTTGTCAGCGGCACCAACCTGTTCCTGCTGACTAAATACAACGGCTTCGATCCTGAAGTGAACAGCGGCGGGCAAAGCTCCACTGTCATAGCCGTCGACAACGGCAACTATCCCAACAGCAGGACGGTTACCTGCGGTTTAAACTTTTCCCTGTAGTTCGATCACCAATAAATAATTGAAAGATGAAGATAAAAATAAACCTGTTGTTGTCCCTGATGGCGGCTAGTGTTCTTATGGGGGGCTGCACCAAGGATTTGCAGGAAAATCCGAAGACCTTTATTGCCCCGGATGATTTTTTCGCCAATGCCTCTCAGTGTACACAGGCTGTTAATGGCTCTTATTCGTCCCTGTATTCCATCTACGGAGCCGTCAATTTCTGGCAGGTTACGGATTTAGGGACCGATCTTATCGTTACAGCGGATGCGAGTAATTTACTTTTCAATAATTACACCTTCAACTCGGGCAACACCGGCGCCAGCGGTATGTGGAGTGCACTGTATACCGCTGTCAAAAACGCCAACATGGTTATTAACCGGGTATCCCAGGCGAAAATCGATACTGCCTTGCGCGCAAGGCTTGTCGGTGAAACGAAATTTTTAAGAGGATTGTATTATTTCAATCTGTCCAATATCTTCGGTGACGTCCCGCTGTGGACCGATGAATTGGATGCGGCGACCGTAAGTAAGCTAAAGCGGTCTCCGGTAGCAGACGTGCGGGCTCAGATCATCAAAGATTTGACCGAGGCTGCTCCCGTGCTTCCCCTGAAATATGGAGCGAGCGATGTGGGCCGGGCAACGCAGGGAGCTGCGCTGGCGCTTTTGGCAAAAGTGTATTTGTATAATAAAGACTGGGCAAATGCACAGGCAACCGCCCTTCGCGTGGTACAGGCGGGTCAGTATTCCCTGCTGCCCAATTATGCGGACGTTTTCGATATACAGAACCGTTACAAAAATAACGCGGAGTCGGTTTTTGAAGTGCAGTTTAAGCGAGACCCCGCTACGAATAACAATGTCAAAACGCATTCGATGGTCACTTATTACATGATGGCGATCGACCCTAACAACAAGACTTATGCGGGAGTCGACTTCGGGAATACGACGATCACAGGCTTTTTTGTGATGTGTCCGACGTTGAGGCTGGACAGCCTGTTCGAAGCCAACGACAACCGAAAGAATGTCGTTTTGGGATATGGTTATAACGGTCAGACGTTTAATAGATGGCCGAGGCCCAATCATCCATGGTTCGGTCCCAAATTCTGGGATTTGCAGGCTACGGGGCAGGTAAGCGGGAAAGATTTGTATGTGCTGCGTTATGCAGACGTGCTGCTGATGCTGGCGGAAGCTTATAATGAACAGGGAAATACGGCCGGAAGTATTCAATACCTGAACATGATAAGGAAGCGTGCGGGTCTGGCCGATCTGGCCGCGGGTTTGTCACAGGATGACTTGCGCAAACAGGTCATGAAAGAACGCGGTATCGAGTTTGTGGGAGAGTTTCAGCGGAAATGGGATCTCGTGCGCTGGGGCAAGCTGCAGGAAGCTATTCAGTCGATCGCCTATGATAATCCTACCGGGGCGGTGAATATCAAGCCTTATATGAATTTATTTCCGATCTCGGCGACTGATATCGTAATCAATCCGAATCTCACGCAAAATCCTGGGTATTGATGCGATTTATTGTTTGTTCCGTTTTGCTTTTGGTCGGTTTGTCGGGGGGGGCACAGCCTATCGTTCCAACTCCGGCCTTGGTTACAATGGGAAAAGGGCATTTTGTATTTGGTCCGAAAACGGTTGTCCGGGGTGAGGATGAGCGGTTGGTGCGTGTATTTACGGGGTATTTGCGGGGAAAGTGGAAGTTCGATAATCGTACAGGATCGTCAGTTGTTTATCTGAACAGCAGGGGTGCGGAAAGTCTTCCTGCCGAGGGATACCGATTGTCTATAACCCCGGATTCGATTATCGTGACGGGAAGGGGGGCGGGTTTGTTTTATGGGATTCAATCGCTGATCCAGCTGTTTCCGAATGGCTCGGAGGCTGCGGCAGTGCTTCCATGCCTTACTATCGAGGACTGGCCGCGTTTCCGTTACAGGGGATTTATGCTGGATGTGTCGCGGCATTTTTTTACCGTGGGGCAGGTCAAAGAATTGCTGGACTGGATGGCTTTTTATAAGCTGAACCGGTTTCACTGGCATCTGACCGATGACCAGGGGTGGCGTCTGGAGATAAAGAGCCATCCGAAGCTGACGAGTGTTGGCGCCTGGAGGGTTCCACGCATTGAGTTCGGCGGCAACACTTTGGCTCCGAAGCCGGGTGAAAAGGCAACGGATGGCGGGTTTTATACGCAGGAAGAGGTGAGGGAGATCATCCGCTATGCGGCAGACCGATTTATTGAGATTGTACCAGAGGTGGACGTCCCGGGACATTCCCTGGCGGCGATAGCTGCCTATCCTGAATTGTCGGTAACCCGTGATAGTTCCTCTAAAGTTAATCCGGGCAGCACTCTCGCCACCTGGTTTCCGCAGGGCGGTTTCAAGATGCATGTCGATAATGCTCTGAATCCCTCCGATGAAAAGGTGTATCGTTTCCTGGACGATGTATTCGGCGAAGTGGCCGCTTTATTCCCCGGAAAATATATTCACATCGGAGGTGATGAATGTTACAAGGGGTATTGGGAAAAGGACAGCGCCGTGCAGGCATTTATGCATCGTAGTGGTATTGGTAATGCTACGGCGCTTCAGGCGTATTTTATTTCTCGCCTGGACGGGATCATCCGCTCGAAGGGAAAGACGCTGATCGGCTGGGATGAAATCTGTCAGGGGGATAGCCTGGGGAATGAAACGGTGATGAACCGTTTTGGTGAAAAGGCGGCTATCGCGCAGATACGACAGGGCAGGGATATTGTACTGGCGTCGCACGATGGCAATAGCGGATTGTACTTCGATTATACGCAGAGTACGTCGGATATGGAGCCGTCGCATCACGGCAGCAACGCCGCTCCGTTGTGGCATTCGTTCCTATTGGACCCGGAGTATGGGTCGTTGGATAAGAAGCATATTTTGGGGGTGGAGGCTTGTCTCTGGACGGAGTATGTATCCTCGGCGGACAAAATGTATTATATGACTTTCCCGCGTTTGTTGGGTGTGTCGGAAACCGGTTGGTCGCAGCAAGCGCGAAAGTCCTGGCCCTCGTTTGCCGAAAAGGACTTGCCCGTTCATTTGGAAAGGTTCGACAAGGCGGGCGTTAATTATCGTGTTCCGCCAGCGACCGGCTATATCGATACGGTCATCGAGACTTCTTCTTATACGTTTGTGGCTACTACGGCGGTTCCGGGGGCTAAGGTGTATTTTACTCTCGATGGTTCCTTCCCTTCGGAGGCGGCTCATCTGTATACCGCTCCGATATTGATTGTGGCGCCTGCGGGTAAGAAGGTAACGCTGAGAACGATTGTGATTACTCCGGCGGGTAGAAGGAGCATAGTGACGAAGGCTGTGATTGGTGAGCAGGTGGCGCTGGTAATCACTACGAATCAAGCCTCGAAGAAAATAGAGATTTATGATTTTGCGGTGAGTGATTGGAATAGTGCTGAGGCGATTAAATATGAGTGGCGTCCCAATGATTCGGCTAACGGCTGGGGTCTTCCTTCGGAGGCAAGGGTTAGAAACAGCACTTTCTTCGGGGGGCAGCAATTGCTTGTAGCCGACTCTTACGGCTTCTGCGCAATTGTTCCCTTTCCGGCCCTCACGGGTAAAACCTGGTCGATCAACCTCGGCCCTCACATCAATCCGCATGCTATCGAATTACTGCCCAATGGGAACGTGGCTATTGCGGCTTCGGACGGTGGCTTTGTACGGGTATATACTTCTTCGCAGGGCCCGGGGTCGACGGGTTACGCTTCTTTCCGCCTGCTGGCCGCGCATGCTGTTCTTTGGGACCCGGCGTATAATGTTTTATGGGTAACCGGGCAGTACACTACTTCGAAGCATATACTCACGGCATTAAAGATTATGGGTACTGCGGCAGCGCCGGTAATAACGGAGGAGATGGCCTATAGAAGTATATTGCCTTCTCCCTGGGGACATGATGTGCAGCCTTATACAGGTGATGTAAATAAACTCCTGGTGAGCACGAATCAGGGTGCACACATTTATGATAAGGTAACTAAGGCCTTCCGGGAAGCGCCTCATGATATTGGCGGTTTGAGTGGTGTGAAAGGTATCAGTAATCTGTCTTCCGGTAGGATGGCTTTGACGCGGCCGGATGCGGGGAAAGCGCCGTTGCCGTTCGAATCTTGCAAGCTCAATGGATGGAGTACTTCTTATGTCGATTTTTATTCAGCCGATGGGGTTTATAAATTGTCACGACATAGGAATGGGGCGGCTTATTATAAGGGGAGGTTTTTGAATGCGGAGTATCAGTAGGACCGAACGGAGGATCTATAGTTTTGCCTTTGCGGTCTGTAATAGTGTGTAGAGTTTGCTGAAATCATCTTCTTCGAAAAAAATGTAGCTATTCGAATCGTATTTTGAGAGTTTCATATATCCAGTCCATTTCTCCTTTTTGGAGAAACATCCAGCCATGAATCCACTACGACTCTTAAAGCTTACTTCCGTGTACTTGACAACAGATGTTGGCATAACCTTCTCTTTGATCATCTTGATTGAGGAGAGGAAGGCGTCGATTTCGTCGGCATCCAGAACGGCAATTTTTGTATCGGAACCATAGGAAGCCCGATATTCATATTGGAATTGAACAGCTGTTACTTTATGTCCATCTAAAAGATCTTTAAAAGTGAGAACCTGAATCTTGCACTTGGCGACATCCCCTATCGGATCATATTCTTTCTCAATCAGGGTTCCGACCTTGTCAGAAAACTTTTCAGCATTACTCTCTTGCTTTTGAACGTTTTCTTTTTGGGCAAATAGAAAAATAGAGATTGAGCTAAAAGCGATTAATAGAAGAGTTTTTTTCATATGGAAATTTTGGTGAAAAGGCTGGAATCTGAAGTAGTATGTCATAATATCATTGGCAAAAGCTATGATCTACATATACTTTGTTGCCGTTTGAATTGATGTAATAACAACCGCCCCGGGGGCCAGTTATATATGTTCTATTCTTCGGTGAACGAGACAGGCCGCGTGAGTAGGATTGCCCTCGCCTATCCTGAGCCTGTTGCTCTTTTTTAAGTGCAATGGCGTACCCCGGGTCAATCTCGAAATTGGCGAATATGCGATTTTTAAATGTGTTCATTTCCTGGTCTGTCGCCTTTAGCTTATATAGACTGTCTACATAGTCGCCGGTATGTATGATCCCCTCTACCCCCGGCAGACCAGGAACGGTGACATAGGCCGTACCGGTTTCATCGGTATCTTCTATTTTTATATAGGTGCCAAGGTAAAGTTTTCCCATGGTGCGCCCCCCGTTCGTGGCGCCCTCGCGAATTGTTACGAAAGGCTTACTGATAAAACAGTAACCTTTTGTCTGTACCTCGAGCTTGTCATGTTCCTGGATTGTATTATTATAGGCGGCATAGGCGTCCAGCTCTTTTTGATAGTATTCCACTGGCCAGGAGGGATCCTGTTTTTTCATAAACTCGATTTCAGAGGTAGTGCCGTTAAAACTTACGACTTGCCAGGCTTTTGCCCTTTGGAGATCTCTATCCAGGTCACGCTGTATCGATAGGATGTCCATGACCCGAGAACTGGTGATCTCTGCTTTTGGTGCACGCAATTTCTGGATAGGAATGCCGGCAATGACGGTGTCTTTTAACCAGGATGGTTTCGGGATTATTTGCTGAGCACTGTTCTTTGGGTACAGAGATAGAATGCATACCAGGAGTGCCGCCAGTAAAGTTCCAATGGCAACGACTTTGAGGTATTTCGATTTTTTCTTAGCTGTCTGAGGGAGGGGGGTGTCTATAGTGTCGTCTTCTTCAAGAGAGTCATCTTCCTGGATAAGACGGTCTTCATTTGATTTCGGAGCTTCGACCATTGACGACGAATAGTCTTTATTATAATCAAAAGGCCTGTGCGGAAAATCTATAAGCCAGGCCAGCAATTGGATATTTTTTGGGTCGGTACTTTCTGAATTCCCTTTCATGAAATTCGACAAGGCTTTGAATTTGTCTACGTCGTATTTGCCAATGTTTTGTAGGCAGCTTTTTTCGGTATCCCATTCTTCACAAAAATCCCTGATCACTTTTTCATCTTTACCATGAATGTCATCCTTGCATAACCGGACACATTCTTTTTTTAGTTTGGCCTGAGTGGTGCGTATTAATCCGGAGGAAAGCATATTGCGGCTCTTTTTACTCCGATAATCTTCCAGGACCATTTTTTCGTAATCAGCAAACATTGCTTGTGTATTTGAGATTGAAAACGGAATTATTGCAAAAATAACCAGCAGAAAATACCGGCTTTACGGTTTCCCATAAAAGGGGCTTTTTTTTAGTTTCTATTTTTGGCCAGGCTCTTCTTTAAGATAAAATTAGAAATTAATTATGGCGACCTTCAATAGCTTCATGCGCAGCACCAATGCTGCACTAAACCGAATGGAACGAGCCCATAACCGGCGGGTACACCGGGAGGCCCAAATCGAGAAAGCCCGCCAGAAAGAGGAAGTCCTGGCTAACGCCGCCCTGTCCGTACAGCGGTATAATGAATTGATCGAATTGCTTACCAATACCCATAAAGAGGAGGTAGAATCAATGGACTGGCAGTCTCTATATGAGGAGCCTGCTCCGTCATCTCCGGTTCCATCGCATGCATTGGAGCAAAAAGCCGCACTACGACTCTCCCGTTATCGACCTTCTTTTTTCGACAACTTGTTCAAGATTGTCGCCAAAAGAATAAAGAAGCTGGAGAATAAGGTTATAAAGGCTCGTGAAGAGGATGCGGCTCTGTTTACCAAAGCAGAATCGGCTTATCAAAAGGCCATTGCCGAATGGGAATTCCTTCACAATATGGCGGACGGTGTCCTACGTCAAAATATCATGGCGTACAAGGATGCTGTAGCACATTTCAACCCTTTTTCCGAAATGGCTGCGCTTGGGTTGTCTATTTATTTCATATTCCATAGCGATCATGTGGTGGCCGAGCTTGAAATTCAATCCGATGACATCCTTCCGAGGGAAATTCTTAGCCTGACATCTACGGGGAAGCTCTCAAGAAAGAATATGCCGACCTCCAGATTCAACGAGCTTTATCAGGACCATGCGTGCAGCAGTGTCCTTCGCGTGGGGCGTGAGGTGTTGGCTTTGTTGCCGGTTGATTTTGTAATTGTGAATGCGGTAGCGGATCTGCTGAATTCTGCGACCGGAAGGGTTGAATCGCAGACCGTCGTCTCAGTGATAATCCTGCCGGATACCTTAGACCGTCTGCAATTCGACAGGCTGAACCCATCAGACAGTATGCAGAATTTTGTACACCGGATGCAGTTTTCAAAAGCTGGGGGCTTAAGTCCGGTTAAGCCGTTGACGGTGGATGATCTTGCCGGATATATCTCTGCTGATAGCCCAATAATTACGCGGACCTCGGTTCCCTCTACGCCAGCGTCTTCGCAGGAAGCGCTGGACAAGCGTATTATTGAGGTCTATCATGAGAAAGGGGTATTGTTTGCGGTCAAGTATTATAAAGATCATACGAATTGTGAACTGCTTGCAGCCACAGAGTACGTTGAGAAATTAGTGGAGTCAGCTAAATAAGTTTGTTATCACTTCTAGTGGGGAATTAATTTGAGAGGATTTGTATGATTAAATAGCTTATCAATTTGTAAATAATAAAACTAACATTTATGCCTTCAAGAGTACTAAATGAGGATTGGTCGGATTATGATAATAAAAAAATTACAGGACGCCCAGACTCTAAAGATTTTGCTTGTACGGAAAGGTGGGAGGTTGACTATCTTGTTTTAAAAATTAGAAAAGTCTATCCTCAGTATTTTGAACAACAGATCAGAAATGCAATTTCCTCCTGTTGTCAGGTCTTAAGATCTCCTCACCCGAGAAAGCCGTTTGTTGAGTGTGTTATGAGAAGGTTGAGGGGACAATGATGTGACCTCCCGGTTTTTTTAAACGCGTCGAGCTGGACTTATCCAGCTCGACGCTCACTGATTTGGGTGGATATAAGTTCTGTACATATGCTCACTCAATGGTCTTAGCCTTAATTTCTGATCCATCGGATATGGACCTTGGCAGGTATAAAGCTCTAGATTTTTGTTGATTTTAATATACCATACCCTCCCTATTGATTTTTCAGTGACAGTGTCCCAGTTAGTTATCTTCTTAAAATGACTGACTTTTTCAGAATCCAAAGCGAGCACCAGGGTATCCCCCAGCTTCGTGCCGCATGATACCTGTTGGTAATGATCTCCCGCCCAAAACATACACGCTTCGGTCCCTGTCAAAATTGGGGTTTTGTAAGCCATATTCCCCGGTCTTCGATAGATAATTCCTCCGAAAACAAGTAAAATCACAGTTATAGCCAAGCCCAGTGCCCAGGCTTTCCTCTTTGTACCCGGTCGACCGGGAATGACTTGGGGCGGCTGGGGCTCTACCTGAGGCTGACCGAGTTGCCCCTTTTGAGGGGCTTTTTCATTTTGGCCGGGCTGTCCGGCCAGGACCTCCTCCTCTTCTAGTTTACGAAAATGCTCCTTTGCCAGGTTAAAAGGTCTGGGTTTAAAATCGATTAACCAGGCCAAAAGCTCAACGTTCTTTTCGTCGGTTTTGATTGCCGGGTCTTTTAATAAGTTTATTAAAGGCTTGAACCGGTCTATATCGAATCCCTCTATAGCTTTCAAATAACTCCCCTTGTCATCGCTTTTTCCAAAAAATGTCCTGATCGTCTGTTCGTCTTTTTTGGAATACCTGTCGGAATAAACGGATTCACATAATTCCCTAAGCTTGGCGGGGCTAGGCCGGGCTATATAAGCGTGCAAACCACCGGCCGCCTCTCCTTCCTGATAGGCATCAAGAATCCGTTTTTGATATTCGGCAAATACCATCATTTTGACAATTATAATAAAACTTCCCGGAATTATCGGAATCCATCCGACGTACAGGTGGAATAACCGGAATCATCGGAATTATCGGAATCATATGCTGATCAAGGGTTTGTGTGACTATATCTTCGTTCTCGAAATCGATTGACGCCTCCTTTGCTAAGAGACTTCCACTGTACAGAATCGATTTCCGTGAGCCGCGAAAGCGGAGGTAAATAACCGGCCTGGGAAGCGATTACCAGCTTCCGCGATCAAGGCTCGCATCACTTCCCAAAAATGTAAGAAGCGCTTCTTACCCGACTTACATCGTCGCACCGGTGGCTTCACGGCCGGACGCGGCACTTCATCCATCTTTAAATTTCTAAAAATGTTAGCTTATTTTCTAGCGATATTTTGGGCACTCGCATGCCCCAATCAGACAAATGCTTCAGTAGGACATCATCATTCGGCCGGGCAGGTTCAAACCCTGGACGATGACACGGGTGGAGATACAGGGCATATTCCGCCGCCCCCGCCCCATCCTTAATATTTCACTCAGTAAGGCAAGAGAAATCTTGCCTTACTTTTTTTACCTTTAGTTCAAATAACCCCTTCCTTGAAAGTATTCTACTTCTACCTGTTGCCGGCGATTGCCTTTAGCTGCGCGTGTAAAGAGCAGCATCAGCTCGTCCCCATCATTACTGCGCAAGATTATAAAAAAGGGATGTCCTTTTTGAACAAACAAAACGACTCGGCTTTCTACTATTTCAATAGGGTTGCTGCAAGCTCGAAGGATAGTGTGGAAATTGCAACGGCTTACAACATCATGGCTACGATTCAATCCGATGCAGGAGACTATTATGGCAGCCAGGAAAGTTTGCTGGCTTCACTAAAATATTTAAAAGAACAAAATGTAAAGGATCACTATTCTCTCTTGTCCGATTATAATGAGCTAGGCACAAATAGCCAGAACTTAAAGAACTATGACGCGTCGATAGAGTATTACGACCAGGCCCTGAAGTTCATAAAGGATGATAACTTCAAAATCATCACTTTGAATAATAAGGCGCTAGTCTATCAAAAGATGAAAAAGTATACCCAGGCTATCTCCATCTACCAGTCGATCCTGGGGCAGAGCAAGGCGGATAGAAAGGAGTATGCCAGGATACTAACGAATCTGGCTATAACCAGGTGGCTGCAAGATTCGACTTATCGTTCAGCCCCGGATTTGTTGGAAGCATTGCAAATCCGAAAAGACGAAAAAGATGACTGGGGGTTGAATTCGAGTTATGCCCACCTGTCGGATTACTATGCCCATTCCCGGCCGGACTCCGCGTTGTTTTATGCGGATAGGATGTATGCTATTGCGCAACAGCTGAACAGTCCCGACGATCAAATGGAGGCCTTGCAAAAGCTAATTTCATTAAGCCCAGCCAAGGCTTTAAAACAATATTTCGAGCGATACCAGCATTTGAACGATAGCGTACAAACAGCCCGGAATTCTGCAAAGAACCAGTTTGCCTTGATTCGGTATGAAGCGGAGAAGAGCAAGGCGGATAACCTTAGATTGCAGAAGGATAATATACAGCAGCGGATAATTTTTTATGGAACCGTTTCGATTTTTGCCGTAATTCTGGGTATTGCCGTCGCTTGGTACCGGAAACGAAGGCAACGCATGCAATGGGAATCCGAGAATGCTGTTCGAGAGAGCCAGCTCAAAACATCGAAAAAGGTGCATGATGTGGTAGCGAATGGATTATATCGGCTAATGACAGAAGTTGAGTACCAGGAAAGTATTAATAAGGAGCACATATTGGATAGAATAGAAGTTTTATACGAAGAATCGCGCAGAATATCTTACGATCAACCTCAAAAGACAAATTATGATTTTCAGGAATTGATAGCTGGACTGGTTATGTCTTTTGCCAGTCCAGCGATTAAAGTGGCAACATTTGGCGATGATAAAGCCCTGTTGAATAACCTAAATGACCGGACAAAAGTTGAGTTGGAGCAGATCCTACAAGAACTGATGATTAATATGAAAAAACACAGCTTTGCTCAAAGTGTCTTTATCAAATTTGAGCAATTGGGTGACCAACTGCAAATTCAGTATACTGACGATGGCGTCGGACTTCCGGCGGTGTTTCGTTATGGAAACGGACTGACTAATACGGAAAACCGGATTCGAGATATTGGAGGTCGGATTATATTTGATAAAAGCACAAGAAAAGGACTAAAAATCCTAATTCAGTTCCCAATCATATAATCCACATGATTAGAAAAATACTTATAGCAGAAGACTACGAGAGTGCCAATATTTCTGTGCAAAAAACCCTGGAAGACTTAGGGGGTATCCAGGCAGATTACGTTTTCTACTGTGACGATGCGCTGTTGAAAATTCAAAAGGCCAGGCAGGATGATGAGCCGTACGACTTACTCATTACCGACCTCTCATTTGAAGAAGACGGTCAAAAGCAACATATTCCAGATGGAATAGTACTTATAGATGAAGCAAGAAAAATACAGCCTGACTTGAAGGTGTTGGTGTTCTCCGTTGATGGGAAACCTGCTACCATAGAAATGCTATTTGAAAAGCAGGGGATTGATGGTTATGTCCGAAAGGCCAGGAATGATGCCAAGGAAATTAAATCGGCAATAAAAAGTATTGAAGGCAATCAACGATATTACCCCAGGCATCTTGTGCAGTTGGTTAAGCAAAAAAACGCGCATAAGTTTACCGATTTTGAAATCACTATCATATCGCTTTTATCTCAAGGCATGAGGCAGAAGGACATCCCAAGCTACTTGAAGAAGAATAAGATCAAACCATCTGGTTTAAGTAGCATCGAGAAGCATCTTAACCATATGAAGGAAATATTGAATTTTTCCAATAATGAACAATTGGTGGCTTATTGTAAAGATATGGGTATCGTCTAGTACGGTTTTCCGTAAAAATCGATAGTTGTTAGTCGCTACATTTGATTCGTAAGTCAAAACTTCTGGTTATGAAATGGAGGTATTACGTTTCAAAGGTGGCGCAAAGCAACGGGGATCATGAAGTCCATAAGGAAGACTGTATATGGCTCCCAAAGTTCGAGCACAGAATAGACCTTAAGGATCAGGATGATTGCTATGAAGCTGTTCTGGTAGCCAAGAAGCATTATAAGCAAGTAAATGGTTGTAAGTATTGTTGTAGACCTTGTCATACTCAGTAAGGCACTCATAATTACAAACCCCTTAAACCGCCGGTGAATGAAGCTGATTTTATTCGCTTTGTTACTGTTTAGCAGTTTTAGATGTGCAAAGACAAGCGTTTACGTTTGTGACAGCCCCCATGCTGTAAGGTATCATTACAAACCCAATTGCCAGGGATTGGGAAATTGCCAGCACCGGGTCGTGGAAATAAGCCTGGATAGCGCGGAGAAAAGTAATAAAACGCTGTGCAAGTGGGAGCGGCGGTAGGTGCTGGTGCAAGTTTTCAATTTCATTTTTTTAGATTGAGTGATATATATGTATTTATCCTGGCGATTTCCTGCGCATACTTTTTGAATTTTTTTATATCTGATTTAACCAACGCTTCATGGACTTCTTTGATGGTGTGCTCAGACGTTTGCACAATTTCTACGACCGATTCCTGTATGTCCTGGATCTCAATACCATAACGCTTTATTTTGTCAGGTACTAAAGGTAGCTTCTGTATTATTGGGAGACCGGCTTTTAGAAAGCTATCAATTTGATTTATATATTTAAAGACAAACGATTGAGACTTCTCTGCCATAATCGTCAGGTTAATGGATAATTCTTGTAAACTGTCGACTATTTCTTTCTCTTTTTTCATATTCTTCACTTTTGCCAAAGGGTTTTTTAGTTGAAGAAATAGAAAAAGGAGAAAGCTGACAAAGATTAAGGTGATGCCAAGTATAAATAATACTATGTCATATTTGCCTCCCCTATTGAATTGCGAGAAGGTGATAGCCAGTAAGCCAACAAATATAAAGACCAGTCCGAGCTGTCCTGCCTTGTATACTTTTATTAAAGGGTTAGCTATTGCGTCGGACAATTTCGTGATCGTTCCTGGTGTCATTGCTGAAGAATTTTCCATATCTAACGGTTTGATAAGAAAGCTATGATTTATCTTAGAGTTAACAATGGGTTAAAACACCTTTTTTAAAGTAAAATGACGCCGTATAAACAGCGCCATTGTTTGAGTATCTAATTATCTTGCTTTTATAGCTTAAAACCGACGACAAAATTAATACTGGACCGCTCCCAGGCATTTGTATTTTGTGCCTTTGCATTGAACACGTCCATAAATTGGATATTGAATCCGCCTATTATAGTCCTTGGGTCGGAGTGCCTCCCCAGATAGAAACCGATAGCTGGATTGAATTCCCCATTTCGGCCTTCTATGTATTGGTAGCGAAAGTGAAACGCAAGGAATGCAGGAGGAGTATTGCCCGGGCTTACGACCTGTGAAGAGTTTATCAGCAAGGCAGCATCTGCATTAATACTCAATACGTGCTGGCTTCCAATGAATTCTTTTATGTCGTATGCTTGTTTCTCCTTGTATATCAAGATGGAATCGTTTGATACATCATTCTCAAGATAACTAACTGACTTGGTTTGGATTTCATTTATATTAGTTTGCTGCTTATACGAAGTGCTGATCCCGTATAACAGGTCACCGATATAGCCGAATTGTCCAGCTTCAAGCTTATATACAAGCTGTCCCCTGCTGTAAACGACATCTTTTTTCGGTAAACTGTTGTTAAATAGTTTGTTTCGATCATCCCCTATGGACGCTGCCATAAAGCGTTCCCTTGTCCGACCGGGCATAGCATAGGCTGAACTTTTTTTCCATCCATAATAGACACCTATCGAGCCATCGATTAGATAATTGTTGCCGTCTTTCAAGTTAGTTATCCCTTCATTGGCTTTTAATTCAAGGGTTCCGGACCACCTGTGATCGATATCATATTCTGGCCTGCTGATTGAATTGTAATACTTTCCAGCCGAGAAACTTATACTTTGGTCCTTAGTATTCACTGAAACGGAATTGCCGAATAACCTTAAGGCAGATTCGCCTTTGGCATCCTGGAAAAGCTGTACCTGGGCTATTGCTGTATAGTAAGAGAGTAAAAATGTGAGGATCAATAATTGTTTCATGGTTGAAAGTTTTTTTCCCCTTTAATGATTGCAGAACTTTGATGAGTGGCACCTTCAATGATAATTTTTTCAAGCGTATTCGTATTGGTGATTGTGCATGTGAATCCCGTTGAAGAATATGCGGTTACACCCAATTCATATTCAAGGGAGTTGTCGACCTGCAGTTCAACCCGTTTTGTCCAAAGGGTGTCGGACTGTCGATCGAGTCTGCGTTCTACAGAGCCGTATGGACTTTTAAGGTGCATGTGGACATTATCAATAGTGCCCTTACCTTCCAACAAGATGTTTAGATTAGCCATGATCTAATTTTTTAGTGATCGATATTGTTTGTAGAAGCAAAATTGCATCGTTGAAGGCATTCGAGCCAATACAAACAACTTTGTATATTCTGCATTAGATTCGGCAAAAGAAAAAATACCAACTTGTTTGTAGCAGCAGCTAATAATTAATACATTTATCTTGTACGGTTATTAATTTCCATTCTTTTTATGCATATTCTTAAAAACAAGGTTGCTTTGTTTGTGTGCATCGTGATGTGCATGAATATTAGCTGCAGGAATAAAGGAGGATATGGGTGGTCGATTGGCCGGATCAGAACAAAGCCAGGCACCCAATATTTTGTACCCTATCATCCTTCTGTACAAGAAATAAGACTTGGTCCTGGCATGATTAAAACTAGTGTCAATATGATAGGCACACTTGCTTTAGACAAAGACACAGCAAACGCATCGGTTATTTTCAAAGCGCTTACTGAACTAAACGATGCATCCCGAGTTAGGCAGCCTAGCAGCTATTGGTATGTGTTCAAGGTGTTTAATATGTCAAATCATGAAAAATGGGCCATTGAAATTAATAATCATGCATTAGACCCAGTTCTGTTCGAAGTCTTATCTGGCGACTCCCTTGTGAAATTAGAAAGGTCTGCCAAGCCGTGGGAAGTCAATCCTATCATTACTGAGTATATTTTTGGCGTCTCAATCCCGCATTATGCACGCACTACATTATTGTTAAAGGTTGATAATGAATATCTCCCATTTGTGAATGAGGTGACTATATATCCTTACCATAAATCTATATATACTCCCATTGACGATACTTTATTTGAGGGGTTACTTACAGGTTTAATCTATCTTATAGTGATTTTACTGCTTTATTCTTTCTTCCTGACATGGCAGCCCATTTATATTGTTTATGCAGTATACTTTTTGTATGTGGTATATATCCTTCAGACCTGGACAAATATCAGTGTACTTAAGAGTGAAAGAATAAATCCTTTCTATACATTCCAACTAGCGCCTTTATTTGGATTTTTTGTCTTGCTCTTAATTCCTTACTTAAAAATCAAATTTAGCATTCCGTTTAATGTATTGTTATGCCTCATTCTTTTAGAGCCGTTAGCAAGTAATGCAAACATTTTATTTCATATTTACCTGGGTGCCCATTATATAGAAGTTTTAGATGGATTGATTCTGCTTGTTTTTATCTGGCATGCTTTTGATAGGGAAATGCTGCGTTACAGGTTTCGTTTCTACAAGTATCTAATTGGACTATATACTATCGTGCAAATAATTTATTTCTGTCAAAAGATTGATTGGATGCCTTTTTTGTATGGAAGTCCGTGGTGTATACTTGTATTAACGATTCTTGAATTAACTATGTTATTCATGCGATACATCACTTATCGCATGGAAACGAGAAAAAGGGAAGTGCAGCAGGCTATCGACGCGGAAAAGGAGTTGGCCCAGCGAGTTATCAATGTATTGGAAGAAGAACGGAAACGTATTTCTCAAGATCTTCATGATGAGGTAGGGGGCAGCCTTGCTGTGTTAAAAATTAAAGCCCAGCATATTTCGATCGATAAAGAACAGCTGTCCCCGCTTCTAAATGTGCTCGATCAGGCAGCAGATGCGACTCGGACGATCTCTCACAGACTGATGCCTCCCTATTTTGAAAGTACAGATATGCTGCAGCTTTTAGAGGCGCAGCTTCAAAATTCTGATAAAAAGGGGCAAATACGTCTTTTCCTGGATGTCGTCGGGAAAAGATATCTTTTTTCAAAACAGGACGAATTGATGATATATCGGATTATTATGGAACTCGTTCATAATTGTCTTAAACATTCATTTGCAAATAGCATAAATGTGCAGTTGCATTATAATGGCTCAGAACTGAGGATAATGTGTGAGGACGATGGCGTTGGATTTTCGCCCGAAATACAAAATGGCATAGGTCTTCAAAGCATCAGCGCCCGGGTGTCATTTATCGGCGGCAGGCTCAATATTGATTCTG
The DNA here is from genome assembly GCA_018267545.1 of Bacteroidota bacterium. Lineage (GTDB taxonomy): Bacteria > Bacteroidota > Bacteroidia > Chitinophagales > Chitinophagaceae > Puia. The sequence goes on along the minus strand of JAFDYG010000427.1, from coordinate 74,708 downwards.
GGTCGGCAGGGACAACAGTTGTTATTGTCATACCCTATAAGCGAAATAATCCTTAGATCAATGCAGATTATTTTCTGTAATGAATCTAATCAATTCGCCAGGAGACTTAAGGCCAAGCTTATGCATTATATTTTTACGATGAGTTTCAACGGTATATTTGCTGAGAAAGAGCTTTTCGCTTATTTCTGAATTGGTTAGATGCTGACCAATTAATATTATGATCTCTTTTTCTCGTTTTGTAAGGCTGAATTGTTTTTCAAAACTATCGGTTTCTGGGAATATGTTCTGTTTCATTTTGACTCTATTGGGAAAGTATTCTCCTCCAGTCGCAACCAGGTAAATGACCTCTATTAGCTCTTCCGTACTAAAGGTCTTCTTTAAGTACCCATTTGCGCCCTCTTCTCTTGCCTTAGAAATTAGGTGGGTTTCGTCATACGTCGAAAGAATGATGATTTTTAAAGTCTTATTAGTCCTGCGGATATATTGCAGTGCATCTAGCCCGCTTATTGATGGCATATTAAGATCCAGCAGAAGAACCTCAGCGGGATATCGTTGTAATAGATCCAGGAGCTCTTTGCCGTTGTGAGCGATGGCATTGACAGTAAAATCTGGGTGCTGTTTTAATACCATACGGAGCCCCTCAGCAAACATAATATGGTCGTCCGCAATAAGAATATTGATAATCTTCAATTTATATTCTTAAGTAATTAGGGAGAATGTCCGGGCAAATTTTATAAAATTCTCCTTTAATAAACAACCGTGGAAACACCTTTATTTTACAATAATTACCTTTCCACCCCCTTCCTGTAAACCTCCGGCGAGACGCCGATTTTTTCCTTGAATAGTTTTGAGAAATAAAAGGCTGATTCGAAGTTGAGGCTGAATGCGATCTCTTTGATTGTTTTGGATTGGTCGAGGAGCAGCATTTTGGCCTTCTCGATTTTTAGTTGGAGGAAGTATTGGTTGGGGGCGATGCCGGTGTAGGTTTTGAAGGCTTTGCGGAACCAGGCATAGCTGACGTTTAGGTCGGCGGCGAGCTGCTCCATGGATATGGCCTGGTCGATGTTTTTTCGGAAGATTACGCGGGCTTTGTTGATGATTGCTTCGGTGCCGTCGGAGGCGTCGAAGCGTTGGAGCTTTGTCAGGGAGTAGATTTCGCCCAGGAGGTACATGACGATGCCGGAGACTACGGGCTGGTAGCCGGCGCGCTCGGCTTTGGCCTTGTCGAGGATGGTGAGGAAGAGTTGGACGATGGTTTCCTGGAGGCCGATTTCGACGACGGCGTTTTCGCGGGCGATGAAGTTTTGGCGGGTTATGTTTTCGATGATGTCGCCTTTGAAGCCGACCCAGAATTCGTCCCAACCTGTTTGGGGGTTGGGTTTGAAGCGGTGCCATTCCCCGGGGAATAGAAAGATGATGGTGCCTTGTTTGATTAATTGTTCGCCGCAGTTGATGGACTCGAAGACGCCTTCCCCTTCGGTGATGTAGATAATTTGATACTCGTCGAGGATGCGACCCTTGCTCCAGTTGAAGTAGTGGTGTGCGGGGTGTTCGGGTGATGGGTACGCGGTATGCCTGCTTATTTTGTTACAGCCAATATTCAAAACGTGCATTCCCCATCGTTCATCTTCCGAGCTAGTCGGAAGGTATTTGTAATAATTGTTCATGGTATAGCAAAAATTACATCTGAAATATCAGTTTGAGTATTTCCTGGCTTATGGGTGCAAGGTAATTTTATCGCCAAGATAACGATAACAAAAACTAGCTGTATGAAAAAAAATTCTCTTTCTAAGAGGATACCCACCTTCTTTTGTCTCATGCTATTATTCTGCATGAGGCTAATAGCTCAAACAAATACTGTCACTGGCGTTGTCAAAGACGATAAAGGCCAGCCAATCGCCGGAGTAACCGTAAAGGTCGCGAAGAAGACTACGACAACCGATGCTGACGGCCGGTTTGTCATCGAAGCCGCGCCAGGTGCAAGGCTTACTCTTTCTCATGTTGGCTTTACAACGAAAGAAATTGCTGTCAACAATGAACGAAGCTTAGAAATCGGGTTAGAGCCCCAACGAAACGATCTGGGCGAGGTCGTCGTGATTGGTTATGGCTCGCAAAGGAGGCGTGAAGTCACCGGCGCGGTCTCTACCGTTGACGTTACAAAGATGAAAGACGTTCCCGTTGCCAACGTCACGCGGTTTCTTACCGGTCAGGCCCCCGGAGTGACGGTAAAACAAACTTCCGGTACACCCGGTCAGGAAGCCGAAGTAACCATCCGCGGTCTTGGTTCCCTCGGCGCCGGGAGTGAACCGCTGTATGTTATCGATGGGTTCCCAGTCGGAACTTCTATCGGACAAAATATCAATCCGAATGACATCGCCTCTATGACGGTCCTAAAAGACGCGGTGTCGACTGCCATTTACGGCGCGCGAGGCTCCAACGGTGTCATCCTGATCACCACTAAGAACGCCAAGAGCGGAGAGATGAACCTATCCGTCGCCGCCAACTATGGCATCCAAAACATCCCCGATTCGAGGAGATACAAGATGCTGGACGGTCCTGGGTTTGCCCAGTTCAAGAAGGACATTTTTATGGATAAGATACGGTATTTCGAGAACCGGGAGCCCAATATCAATGAAGTGCCGCTGGACTATCGCTTCCCCGAACAAACCAAGCGATCGACAAATTGGTTTAATGAAATTCTCCATAACAACGCGCCTTTTCAGAACTATAATGTGACGCTTTCCAATGGCAATACGCCCATCCACTCGCTGTTGTCACTGGGATATGTAGATCAGGAAGGCGCGCTGATCAATACGAGGTATAAGCTCTATTCCATCCGCGCCAACATCGGCGGACAGGTTAATAAATACCTGGGTATCGGCTTCAACGTAAACGGCTCTTATTCCGACCAAAATCAATCGAATAATACCCTGGGGCGTGATGGTCTTGTGGGGTCATCGTTATTGATGGACCCGCGAGACCCGGTTTATAATCCGGATGGGTCCTATGATTCGTATATCGGCGGACACGATGGGTCGTTCGGCTGGGCCAATCCCGTTCAGGTTCTAAAGGAAACCAACGCCCGTACCACGAACACCAATATCATTACTAACGGGTTCTTCGAGCTCTCGTTCCTGAGAAACTTCAAGTTCAAGTCGGTATACAACGCAGGCTTCTATATGTTGTCGAGCAAGCAGTATATCCCGTCTACGATTGCAGGGACCAATGCACCTCCGCCCCTTGACGCGAGTGAAGAGGATAACGCGTCGAACCGAATCAACCTGTCGACCGACCAATTGCTGACCTATTCAAGGAAACTTGGTGGACACAGCTTCGAGATCATGGGTGGGTTTACCGCACAGAAGGAAACGCTGAAGTCCCTCAAAGGCACCGGCAGCAAATACCCCGACGACCTGGTGCCCTACCTGAACGCGGCCGTCATCAAGTCTTCTTCATCAGGAGAAGAAGGCTGGAGCACCGAGGCGTTCTTTGGCCGCCTCAATTATAACTACAAAGACAGGTACCTCTTCTCCGGGACTTTCAGAAGAGAAGGCAGCTCGCGATTTGGGATCAATAACAAGTGGGGGAACTTCCCTGCGCTGTCCGCGGGCTGGCGGATTTCGGACGAGGCGTTTATGGCCGGTGTATCCTGGATCAATGATCTGAAGGTAAGAGGCAGCTGGGGGATCACGGGGAACAACAATATCGGGAACTATGCGAGCCTGTCCTTCCTCAGCCCGAGCAATTACATCCTGGGCAACAATTTTGCCAGCGGACAAGTTGTAAGCGCATTCGCCAACACTCAGCTGGGCTGGGAACGCTCGAGCCAGACCGATATCGGAATGGACCTGGCGGCCTTTAATAATAAGTTCACTTTTACCGCGGAGTATTACAACCGAATTACGAGCGATATGCTGCTTTCTATTCAATTGCCCGCCATTTCAGGATTTACCAGCAGCCTGGGTAATGTGGGTAAGGTGCGGAACCGGGGCATCGAGCTTGCCGCCGGCTATCGGACCAAGATCGACGCGGTAGGCGTATGGGGCAATTTCAATATCTCGTTTAACCGGAATAAGGTGCTCGCCATCCGTGGAGTCAATGATGAGATATGGAACGGCGCTTTCTACGACTCGTATAATGTGTCGAAGGTCGGCCGCCCGATCGGTATGATCTATGGCTACAAGGTACTTGGCATCTTCCGCAACCAGCAGGAGATCGACAAGTCCCCGACACAGGACGGCGCTATCCCGGGCGTTTATAAATATGCCGACGCCGACAGCAATGGAACGATTTCGTACGACACAAAGGACATGGTAGAGATCGGCAACCCCTGGCCAAAAGGCACCTGGGCGCTGAGCCTGGGTGCGGATTATAAAAAGTTCGACCTGACGGTGCTCGTCACCGGCGCCTATGGCTATGACCTGATGGCGCAGCTGCAGAAGTCCACGATGAATATGGACGGTGTGTTCAATGTGCTGACCGCTAGCAAGGACCGGTTCAGGTCGGAGCAAAATCCAGGCAATGGGGTCTATGCGACCACCAATACCTGGAAGTGGGAGCGCGAGAGCAATTCCCGGTACATCTATAACGCGAGCCATGTATGGCTAAAGAACGTCAGCCTGGGTTATACTTTTTCGAAGGTGCCCCTGTTTCGCCTGTCCAACATGCGGCTGTTCGTGAGCGCAGATAACCTGATCCTGTTTACGAATTATCCGGGTAATAACCCCGAGGCCAATAATAAAGGCGGGACCAGCCCAGGCTTCGACGACGTAGCCTATCCCGTTTCCAGGACTTTTTCCGCCGGACTTAGACTATCACTGTAAAACAAGAAAAAATGAAGACACTATCAATCATATTTCTGGTCATCCTCTGTGCCTCGTGCAACAAGAATTTTCTCAACAAGACCGACCCGACCAAGCTCAGCACGGACCTGTTTTATAAAACACCGGCCGAGATGGAGCAGGCTGTCAACGGCGCCTATGGTCAATTACAGGGTATCATCAACGACCAGTGGCTGTTCAACGAAATGCCCTCCGATAATACCACCCTCGATTTCGACCCGGGTAATCGTGGTAATGCACCCACTTTCGAAGCGTTCGAGTATTTCAATGTAAACTCAGGGACGCCGAATATCAACAGCATGTATGATAATTATTACAATGCTCTTTTCAATATCAATACTACGCTGCTGAAATTAAAGAATTCGACCCTGGCCGATTCGGTCAAGAATCCCATCTCGGGTCAGCTGAAGTTTCTTCGGGCGTATTATTACTTTGAATTGACGCAGTATTTTGGCGACGTTGTCCTGGTTACGGAGCCATTGGATCAGCCTTCGAAGGCTTGGGATTATTTACGAGAGACCCAGGCCAAAGTCTATACGCAGGTTATAACCGACCTAAACGACGCGATAGCGGTGCTTCCTGTCAGCTATAGCGCCGCCAGCGTGGGAAGAATAACAAAGGGCGCCGCGCTGACCCTGCTCGGAAAAGTGTACCTTACGAAGAAGCAGTACCCGGAAGCCGCGGATGCGTTGAAGAAAGTTTTACCGCTTGGCTATTCTCTAGTACCGGTTTATGCAGACGTCTTCGACCCTAAGAAGAAGAACGGTCCGGAGTCGATTTTCGAAGTGCAGTATCAAGGCGGGAATGATTTGGGAGAATGGAGCAGCTTTATCTATACATTTGCCCCGCGGCTGTCCAAAGATGCGGTTACGGGTTGGCCGCAAAGCACGCCCAGCGGCTGGAACATTCCTACAAAAGATCTTATCGCCGACTATGAAAACGGCGACCTACGAAAGGATGCAAGCATCGGTCTCGACTTCAAGAGCCCGATTACCGGCGAGACGATTCCCTATATAAAAAAATACGACCACCCTCATGCGATTTATGGCCGTACCGATGACGACTGGCCGGTATTGCGCTATTCGGATGTACTGTTGATGCTTGCCGAAGCGATCAACGAGCAGACCGGTCCTACGACGGAGGCCTATGGCTACATCAACCAGGTACGGCAACGGGCCGGGCTTGGCGCTTTGAGCGGTCTTAGTCAGCAGGCGCTGCGGGATGCGATCATGCACGAGAGAAGGCTAGAGCTGGCGTTCGAGAACTGGCGCTGGCTGGATTTGAAACGGACCAAGTCTGCGGCCGACCTGGCCACGTTTCTCAACGCCTATGCCGCCCGTGAAAAGGCCAATCCGACCGTCAGCCGCCAGGGCATTCCTTACTCTACCAGCGATTATATCTTCAACACGTACGAGGCGTTATATCCGATTCCCAGCAATGAGCTTTTAGTCAATAATAAATTAACGCAGAATCCAGGCTACTAAAACCACATAACATGAGATACCTCCTTTCACTGATCTTTATTTACTCTACGGCTGTCGAGGCACAGACCATCAACTGGAACAATATCGCTTCTGTATCCAAGACGACTCCCACTTTGCAATTGGTCGAAAATCCGATGGTCCGCCCCAGCTCGCCCATTCATAAACAGACGTTCAAGGCGCTGAAGGATCTCGGCGCGAATTACGTCCGGTACGTTCCCTGGTTTCCGTATCCAAAGATGGCCGTAGCGGAATTGAAACGCCCCGATAAGAACAATACCTATTGGGATTTCACCTATCTCGACAGTACGATGCAGGCCGTCATGGAAGCGACCGAAGGCCATACGACCGTGATCAATTTCAGTACCACGCCGGTATGGATGTGGAAGACGGATTCGGTCGTGGCCTATCCCGCTGACCCGTATAAGACCTGCTGGAATTATAACCAGGGGACACAGCTGGTGGATACGACGATGAAGGAAATTGCCGATTATTATGTTCGGCTCTTTAGCTGGTACACGAAGGGAGGGTTTACGGACGAAATTGGAAAGTTCCACAAATCGGATCACTTCTATAAGATTCCCTACTGGGAGGTGCTGAACGAAATGGACTTCGAACACAACATGACCCCGGAGTTCTATACGAAGCTGTACGACGTGATCGTCACGGCGCTCAAAAAGATTTCTCCCGACACGAAATTTATCGGTCTATCGCTTGCGCTGACACAGAACCCAGCTTATTTCGAGTACTTCCTCAACCCCAGAAACCACAGGCCTGGCGTACCTCTCGAAGGGATTTCCTATCACCACTATTCCGGTCCCTCGTTCGAAGGACAGCCGCTGGAGTATTACCAGTATACCTTTTTCGAAAAGGCGGACGCCTTCCTGGAAAGGGTTCGGTATATCGAGAATATCCGGAAGCGGCTTGCGCCGGGCGTTTTCACCACGATCAATGAGCTTGGCGTCATCCTGCGCTCCCCCGAAGCGTCGGGACCGATCGATTACGACTACTGGAATCTGGCCGGCGCGATGTATGCACACCTGTTCCTGGAGCTGACAAAGATCGGGATCGACGTAGCAGGCGAGTCTCAGCTGGTGGGCTATCCCAGCCAGTTTCCGGACGTGAGCATGATGAACTGGGAAAACGGTAAGCCCAACGCAAGATACTGGGTGCTAAAATTATTAAAGGACAACTTCGGTCCTGGCGACAAGCTCGTCAATACAAACCTCAACGGCGGCGTAGACAACCAGGGTTTTATCACGCCCGAAGGAAAGAAGATCCTTTTGATCAACAAGAAGAATGTAGAAGCAAAGGTGCAGCTGCCCGCGGAGGCAAAGGGGGCCTGGGTTAGCTGCGTCGACGTATCGACCCGGGAAAACCCTCCGTCAAGGGAACAATTGACGGACAATTCAATTATTTTAAAACCATTTTCCGTTGCAGTAATTAAGCTTTGATTTAACTTGAGTACAATATGAGAATAGGATTATTTGGAATTGGTCTTGAAGCTTACTGGCAACAGTTCGATGGGTTGGAACGACGCCTTACGGGCTATGTACAGGTGGTAGAAGACAAGCTGAGAGAATTTGGCGCGGAGATCGTTAACCTGGGTTTGATCGACAGTCCCCAGAAGGCGTTCGATGCGGGGCATGAGTTTCGTAAACAGGACGTGGATGTGATCTTTTTGTATGTTACGACGTATGCCTTGTCGTCTACGGTTCTGCCGGTTGTCAAACGTGCAAAGGTACCCGTCATCATACTAAATCTTTCCCCTGAAGCCGCGATAGACTACGAATGGTTCAATCAACTAAAGGACCGTACCAGAATGACCGGAGAGTGGCTGGCGTATTGTTCGGCCTGCCCCGTACCCGAGATCGCGAGCGTTTTCAGACGGGCGAATATTTCCTTCTTCCAGGTAACGGGGACGCTGCACGATGACCCGCAGGTCTGGGGCGAAGTACGGGACTGGATCGACGCTTCGAGAGTTGCACATACGATGGAGCACAACCGGCTCGGTCTGATGGGGAACTATTACGGTGGCATGCTCGATATCTATTCGAACCTCACGCTTCACTGCGCTACGTTTGGCGGGCATATCGAGATCATCGAGGTGGACGAGCTTTCTGCGATACGACAGGAAATTACGGAGCAGCAGATCGACGAACGGGTCCGGCATTTTATGGAGGTATTCGACGTCCAGTCGGACTGCTCTCCTGGGGAGCTGAGACGTTCCGCCAGGACTTCGGTCGCTTTGGATTTGTTGGTCGAACGGCATAACCTGGGCTCGATGGCGTATTATCATAAAGGGACGGGGAACGAGGTAAACGAGGATACGATGAGCTCGGTCATCCTTGGAAACTCACTGCTGACGGCAAGAGGAATTCCGGTGGCCGGTGAATACGAGGTGAAAAACGCACAGGCGATGAAGATCATGGATAGCTTTGGCGCTGGCGGCTCTTTTACCGAATATTATGCGATGGATTATAAAGACGACGTGGTGCTGATGGGACACGATGGTCCTGGGCACATCCGGATTGCGGAAGGGAAGACGAAGGTAAAGCCGCTATACGTCTATCACGGTAAGGTTGGAAATGGGCTCTCCGTCGAGATGTCCGTAAAGCACGGGGCCGTGACGCTGCTCTCTGTTGTGGAGAAACAGGACGGGACGATTATGTTGCTTTGCGCGGAAGGCGCTTCGGAAAAAGGGCCGATTTTGGAGATCGGTAATACAAACAGCCGGTACCGGTTTTCGATTGGCGCGAGAAGATTTGTCGAGGAGTGGAACAATTATGGACCCGCTCATCACTGTGCGGTAGGCGTAGGGCATATTTCGTCAAAGATCAAAAAGCTAGGCGCATTACTTAATATCGAAGTTAAACAGGTATGTTAAAAAAACTTCTGACTCTTCTATTTTTGACTAGTAAGTGTTTTGCTCAGTCGTCCATCACGTTTGGTAACGATAAGCTGACGCTTACGCTCGATTATCATAAGACGGCTAACATTTCCAGGCTCGTCGTAAACGGCGAAACGGTGTCGGAAAACGTTTATTCGATGATTCGTACGAAGACGGCGACGTATTCGACGCTGCATCTCGACGCGGACCCTGTGGTTAGGAAGTCTGGGAATATTATTCGTGTGACGGGTATCAAGTATGGCCCGGGCATATCCGAGACGTGGACGTTTACTATTACGGCCTCGGAGGTAAAGTTTGATGTTGCCCGGACTGTGGCGAAGGCTATTTCAGTCGAAAAGATCGCTTCTCCTTGTTTTATGTTCAATAGCATCAATACCTGGGAGGGGGCGTACCAGGACTATGGGGGGGTGGCGTGGTTTTACCTGTTTAACAAACGGCGCGATACGTATGGGGTGTATAGCAATACATCCGAGTTCTGGAACAGCAAGACGGGGAATGGCCTGACGGTTAGCGTATCGGCTCCCGGTAAGCATGTCGCCATGGACTACAGCCGTACAATGGACGATAAGCTGGCTTATTCTATCGCCGTATCGCCATCGCCAATGCAGCTGCGCTTCGACGCCGATACGAAAAGAAGGCGATATACCCGTGATACGACCGACGTGTGGGCGGCCTTTGGAAACGGCGCGGGCAGCAGCACCGAACATATTACGCTTTCCTATTTTGATTTCAAGGAGAAGTATGGGAGGGGTAGGCTCGTTGGGATAAATCAGGACCAGGTCAGCAGCGTGCTGAACACGATTCTAAGGATTGGCGTCATCGGGAAGAAGCACTTTGGTGGTAACAGCTGGCATACTCCCTACGGACCCATCTGTCTGCACGAACAGTATATCGCACAGATGGGGCTTGGCATCAATGATAAGAAGTATCTGAAGGGCTACCAGGACTGTCTCGACTTCTACCGCGACAACGCCATCAAGCCCGACGGCCGGGTCTGGCCGAGATGGGCGTATACGAACGAGGACGCGATGCCCAAGGCCTATACGGATGAAGGTTTTTACGAAGCGCAGTGGGGTTATCTGCTGGATTCCAATCCCGACTATGTGATCGACGTTTCGGAGCTATATGACCAAACGGGCGATCTTAGCTGGGTGCGGACGCAGCAGCAGGCCTGTGAGAAGGCGCTGGACTGGATCGTAAAGAGGGATGAGAACAAGAATGGCCTGGTGGAGATGATGACCGACAGCTATAAGCAGAAGAGGGGCAGCGACTGGATAGATATTATCTGGGCGGCTTATGAGAATGCGTTTGTAAATGCTAAGCTCTATCGTGCGTTGGTGCTATGGGCGGATATAGAGGCCCAGCTTGGCAACGCCACCCGGAAAGCAACGTATGAGCGTGTTGCGGAACGGCTGAAAGCGAGCTTCAACAAACCGATCTCCGAAGGTGGCTTCTGGGATGTGGAACATAAATGCTATGTCCACTGGCGGGATAAAGACGGTTCGATTCATGGAACGAATATGGTTACTCCGGTAAACTTTATGGCCATTGCCTATAATATCTGTGACGACGCAGATAGGACAAAACAGATTTTGGACGGTATAGAAACGCAGATGGTCAAAGAAAATCTCTTCTTCTGGCCGCTTTGTATGTACAGCTACGCGCCGGGTGAGGGCAACGACTGGCAGTTTCCCTTTCCAAACTATGAGAACGGAGACATCTTCCTGTCCTGGGGGTCTGTGGCGGTAAAGGCCTACGCGTCTTATAAACCCGAGCTGGCGGTGAAGTATGTAAAGAATGTCCTGAAGCAGTATTCGATCGACGGGCTGGCGTTTCAGCGATATGGCCGCGCCAAGCAGGACGGGAGGGGTGATGATATCCTTTCGGGGAATGGTCTTTCCGTGGTGGGATTGTACCAGGCGATCTATGGCATCAATCCGCTGCACAACCGGTTTTACCTGGACCCGCATATCACGCAGGAGCTGGCGGGGACGCAGGTAAAATATAATTATCGAAATCAGCGGCTGACGATCGACCTGGATATGAATAGCTATGCGGTGTCGAATGACCGGTTTAAGATAATGGCTAAGACCGATTTTGGATTTTATAGTAGTGGGAATGAGCTTTCGTATTTCAACGGGAGTGCTGCGACGGCTTCTTTGAAGGCGACGGCGGTCGGTAAGCTGGCGCTGGATATCCTGCAATGGGGGGCGGATGAAATTGTCTTCACTGCTCAGGGTAAGGCAGCCTATAGCGTAAGCGGTCTTACTCCGGGGAAGTCCTATTCACTTAACACATCGGGCAAGAAGATACAGAGCAGTGCCCAGGGGACTTTGACCTTCGAAGCCGGAGGCGGAAAAATTATTTTGAAGCAGCTGTAACCTTTTGTTGCGCACCCCCGTCCCAAGGCAAAACGCCTGGTATGCTCAAGAACTTTATCCGAACGGCCGTTCGCAACCTGTGGAAGTATAAAGGCTTCACCGCCATTAATATAATAGGACTCGCCACCGGCATCGCCACCTGTCTGGTGATCATCCTTTATGTCATCAACGAGCTGGGCTACGACAAGTACAACACCAAGGCCGACCATATCTTTCGCATCGACGAAGAAGTCCGCTTCGGCGACAATTATTATAACGGCGCAGAGACGCCGGCGCTGATGGGGCCTGTCTTTGCCAAGGAATTTCCCGCCATCCAGACCGCTACCCGACTGATCGAACGCGGCGGTTTGACCATCAAACGCGATGGGGCGAAGATTGCCGAGCGTTCGGTCGTTTATGCCGACTCGACGCTTTTCAGCGTTTTTACCCTGCCCTTCCTTGACGGCAATCCCGCTACGGCCCTGGTCGGCCCCAATTCCCTGGTCATCAGTGAGACGATAGCCAAAAAATATTTCAATACTACAAAGGCGGTCGGTAAGAGCTTTGACGCGAATGGGGCCATTTATCAGGTGACGGGCGTAATAAAAGATATGCCGCAGCAGTCGCACTTCCGGTTCGATTTTTTCATTTCTCTATCGTCCCGTCACGACAATGACGAGTCCAACTGGCTGTCGAATAATTATCACACCTATGTCGTGCTGGCGCCCGGCACGGACCCCGTCCGTTTCAACGAGCAACTGACGCAACGATTCGAGTCATATGTCGACCCCATCATCCGGGACGTAATCAACCTGAACATCGTCGATTTCAAGAAGGGCGGGGGTTTTATCAAGACCCGTCTGATGCCGCTTACAAAGATTCACCTGTATTCGCACGTTGAAAACGAGCTCGACGACAATGGCAACATCCAGTACGTATATATCTTCGGGGCGATTGCAACGTTTATCCTGCTGATCGCCTGCGTGAATTTTATGAACCTGTCTACGGCTCGTTCTGCGGGCCGGGCCAAGGAAGTGGGGATTCGGAAAGTGATGGGCTCGCTGAGGAGTGGGCTTGTGGGGCAGTTTCTGATCGAGTCGATGCTGATCAGCTTTGTTTCGTTTGTGCTGGCGGTGGGGTTGCTTTTTTTGTTCATCCCGTTATTCAATCAACTGGCTCAGCAGCACTTAAGAGTCGTTGACGTTTTTCGTCCGTCGATGATCGCCATCCTCCTGGCGGTGATGATCATTACCGGGCTGCTGGCGGGGAGCTACCCGGCCTTTGTCCTGTCTGCCTTTCAGCCGATCGATGTGTTGAAAGGGAAGCTCTCTCGAGGTCTCAAGGGCTCGCTTCTACGAAATTCGCTCGTCGTCTTTCAGTTTACCGTGTCGATCATCCTCATGGTCAGTACGGGTGTAATTTACCGGCAGTTGAGCTATATCCGGCACAAAGATATAGGCTTCGATAAGGAACAGCTCCTGGTGATTCGCAATGCGGGCGCGCTGGGGAATCAAGCGCAGGCCTTTAAGAAAGAGCTGTCGGGACTGCCCGGTATTTCCGGCATCACCTATACGGCTTATCTGCCGATCGACGGCTGGAGGAGCAACGACGCGATGTTTCCAACCGCCGACCTCGACATAAAGAAGGCGATCTCCGCCCAGCAGTGGGAAGTAGACGCGGATTATATACCCACGCTTCAGATTCAGATGAAGGCGGGCCGGAATTTCTCGCGCGACCTCCCGACCGATTCGAGCGCGGTCGTCATCAATGAGGCTGCCGCTGCTTTTTTGAAGACGAAGAATCCGATTGGAGCGACGCTCTATCGGATCCAGGACATCCATTCAAAAAAATTACAGCCTTTCACTGTCATCGGCGTTGTCAAGAACTTCAATTTTAGCTCGCTCCGGGAGAAAATCATGCCGCTCTCGCTGCATCTTAGCTCCAACACCGCGAGCCTGGCTATGCGAGTGAAGACCAGGGATGTTTCGGGATTGATTGCCCAGATCAAAAGCAAATGGAAGGCCATGGTACCCAGCGAGGCTATCCGCTATACTTTTTTGGATGAGGATTTTAACAGACAGTATGAAGGGGAAGAGCGGACGGGTAAAATCTCTATAGCCTTTTCCGCGCTCGCCATCCTGATCGCCTGTCTCGGTCTTTTCGGGCTGGTCACCTATGCGGCCGAGCAGCGGACCAAGGAAATCGGCATCAGAAAGGTGCTGGGCGCGAATGTCGCCGGTATAGTGGCGATGCTTTCGAGGGACTTTGTCCGGCTGGTAACGGTGGCGATTCTCGTCGCCTCGCCGCTGGCCTGGTTTGCCATGAATAAGTGGCTGCAGGACTTTGCGTACCGGGTCGAGGTTCCGTGGTGGTTGTTCCCGGTAGCGGGCTTTCTCGCCTTGTTGATTGCCGTGGTGACGGCGAGCTTTCAGGCGATCAAGGCTGCGCTGGCTAATCCGGTGAAGAGTCTCAGGAGTGAGTAGTTACGTGAGGTCTCCTGTTACGATTTCTCCGGCCCGTTTGTATGCGGCTATGATGACACCTTTCGATGTTACGGTACTTTCTGTTAGCGTAAAGGCTGAGGGGAACGCGGTAGTTTCGAAAAGCTTTTTGCCGGGGCCAAGGATTACCGGGTACGTCTTGATGCGGAGCTCGTCTACCAGGTCATGCTCGAGTAGCAGCTGAACCAGCTTGCTGCTTCCCCAAACATGCAAGTCGGCGCCCTTCGTAGCCTTGATCTTTTTGATATCTTCTGCGCTTTTAACGAAGGAGGTTTTGTTCCAGTCTGATTTTTCGAGGGTATTCGACAGGACGTATTTGGCGCCTTCGTTGATGCCAGGCCAGAAGTCTCCGTGATGGGGCCAGTAGGCGGAGAAGATGTCGTATGTTTTTCGTCCCAGGAGATAATCCGCGGGTTTCAGCTCTTCCTGCATGATTTCGCCAAAATCTTCGTCAACATAAGTTGCGGTCCAGCCGCCGTATTTGAAGCCGCCCGAGGTATCTTCCTGTGGGCCGCCGGGCGCCTGCATAACGCCGTCGAGCGAGATCATTGAAAAGACAATTATTTTTCTCATTTGATTCGGTTTTTACTTTAAGAAATCGTTCATGTAAGTTAAAAGTGTAGCCGTTTGCATCATCAAGCTGACGTGCGCCTGTGCGGGAACGATGGCCAGCTGTGATTTGGGCATGGGGGCCATATCACCTACCACACCGCCTCCCAGTAATTTGTATGTTTTAGCCAGCTCGATTTTATCCAGACCGTCGTTATCGCCGGCGATGATCAGAACGGGGGCAGCAATTTTCGAAATATTGGCGTCGCCGACGTCGAATGGTTCTTTGGCGAAGACGAACATCTGTTCCAGGAACTTTATCCATTTGGTCTTATCGGGTGCGACGGCGTCGTATCCGACCTGAAGGGGAGTATTGTTGAAAAATTCGGGCTTGAAATCTTTAAAAGCGTTGTTTATTTCCGGCATCCAGCCGCTGGTTTTGTAAGTGGAGGAAATGATTATTAGTTTTTTTAACCGCTTCGGGCTGCTAACCGCGAACTGGTAAGCTACAGAGCCGCCCATGCTGTATCCTGCGACGTCGGCGCTGTCGATTTTGAGGTAGTCCATTACTTTTTCCACGTCACTGGCAAAAGTAGTGATCGACATTTTTCTTTCTGAATAGGGGCTGTGGCCGTGTCCTTGCATTTCAATGGCGATTACTTTCCTGGTTTTGGATAGCTCGGGGAGCAGCTGGGCCCAGTTCATGCCGATGGTGTAAAAAGCGCCGTGGAGTAAGACTAAGGGCTTGCCCTCGCCGTATACTTCGTAGTAAATTTTGATGCCGTTGACGGGTGCGTAGCCGCTGGTGGAAGGTTTGAGATCTTGTCCGTTCGATAGGATGGCGGCGAAGATGATTGCGATGAATGCGATTGACTTTTTCATGGCTCTGTCTGGTTTTGATTGACTAGACAAAGCTAAAGTTTGCTTGTGGGTTTTACACGGTGTAAAAACGACAACGTAGGGGAGGAATTCCGCCAAAATAGTACTATTTTGGCCTCATGACCGTAGAAGAAATCAAGGCTCAATGTGAGACATTGTCCAATGAGGAGCTTTATACCATCGTACACAATAAGATACGCTATAATTACACTATTGTTTCCGTGGCCCAGGCGGAGCTGAAAAGGCGCAAGATATCGAAGGACGAGCATAAGAGCCTTACAAACGAGCAAACGCGGCGTTCGAAAGTCATCGTAGGTGATATTCACGAGGACGTGTTGCTATGGGAGAAGATTCTTTTCTTTTTTATTCCCGTTCCGAGATTCCATACCTTGGTCATGCGGGATTACCGAAGGAAAGGATATGTCTTGAAAGTGAAACAATCCGCTTTTTTTAACTTGGCTGGAACTGCTTTATTTTTCGTGCTGCTGATAGGAATAGGGATTCCTTTTTCGTTGATTGTAGCAGGTGGCCTTTGGGTAGTTGGCTTCCTGGTGACATACTTTCTGAATCAATATTATTTTAAGGGACGAACCATTCGACGACTAGCCGCGAGAATGGAATCATAATACAACGACTTGCTGGGTATAAACTTTCTTCACCGACGGGTGCGAGACTCTCACCACATAAGTCCCTGGGGCGAGCGTTGCCGGTATATTCATCATCGTGGAGCTAAGGCCTCCGTTGATTTCCATCGTTTCTTCCAGCTGGCCTGCAAGACTGTATAGTTCGGCTCTATAGGCTCCTGGTTGGTCGAATTTCATGGAGAGCATGATGGAGTTGCCTTTTGGCACCGGGTTGGGATGGACTTTTAATGTTTTAACCGTGAAGCCGGCGTCTGAAAGGCTGTCCTTGATGATGTCGAGTATCGGTTTCGATTTTTTTGGGCGTCGGACGATGACGATATCGCCCATCATCGTTTCTTGCATTTGTAGGGCTACTTGTGTTTTTAGCTTATCTGCATCTACGCGGAGGGTTTGGTAGCCAATGGCGCTGATTGTTAGGATTTGTCCTATGCCTGCAGATTTTATCGAAAATTGACCATTGCTGTCACAAGCCGTTATGTGGTTGGCGTCGATGCTGACGCTTGCATAAGGCACGGGCTCCCCCTTGCTGTCTACTACTCTGGAATGAAGGATTTCGGGCGCTTTGGCGTGGCCCTGGGCGGAGACTTCCGAGCAGAAGAGTATCCCGGCAATTAAAAAGCGCCAGTAGTTCCACCGGCTTGGCTTTCTTTGCTGGGCTGCGATCAGGGGGCGGTTTAGTTGTCCCTGGCGCAAGCGCCCGCAGGTTGGCCTCTGAGCCGGGCCCTGCGCCGGCCCTTGTTGGCGGGAAAGCCAATCGAGGACTTCCTGGTCGCTCATGACGGTGAAATCAATTACGACTTTGTTGCAGGATGAACAATGCCGGCCTTCGTTTTGGGGTGACATCTGGCCCCAGTATTCGGAGCAGGGGTTGTTGATTGACAGGTGGATATCGTTTGGCATGGCTGGGCGTTTGGTCTAAGATGCAGGGGGCGGGGGAAATACATAAAAGACCTATCGCATATGGCCGAAACTTTCGATTCTCAGGAAGACGCGCCCCTGATTGGCATATTGCTGCACAAAGTATGAGCCGCTCTGGATTAGAAAAGGTTTGAGGAAAACGGGTCTATCTCTTTTATAGTCAAGGTAAATGGTGTCGCCGCTTCGGCGCATGCGGCCGTCGTAAAATTGCGGGCGGGGCTTGCCGGCTTTTTTTACAGTCACATATTGGAAGATGCCTTTCCTGAAGGCGGAGAATTGGAGGGTGCGGGAGGAGTCTTCGTACCATGCATAATACCGTAGATCCGTGAAGTCCTTTTTGATAAGGTTCGATTTCGAGCTGCTGCATGCGCCCAGAATGCAAACAACTACCGATACAAAAAGAACGTGTCGTATCATGCCTGCCTAAAGTAGTCCAATCTTTGTTTAGGATTTCTTAAATCGAGGATAGCCTGACGTTCCCATTCTTGGAAACTCTTTCCAGTTTTTGCTCAGATTCCAAGTTTTTTGCACTGTAAGCAATTTATTTTCAAATAGTTAGTTATTGGGCTGTCATTTGCTCCTAAAAGGCAGACCCTAAATGTACATCCGTGAAAAACTGTATCCTTTCGATCCTGTCCCTTCTCTTTATCGCGACCCAGTCGGCCTCTGCGGCCAATCGCTATTGGATAGCCTCCTCGGCCGCCAACTGGAACAATACGGCCAACTGGTCGATAAGCTCCGGCGGTGGCAGCGGGGCAAGTGTCCCGGGTGCTTCGGACGTCGCCATCTTCGATAACAATGGACTTGGCAATTGTACCATAACAGGAGCGCTCACTATCAGCGGTCTTACTCTCTATAGCGGATACACGGGCGCCATCCTGCAAGGCGCAAACAATATCACCATTTCAGGAGCGGCGAGCTTTGGCGGTGGCGTCTTCACTGGCGGCAGCGCAACGATTACATTCAATGGTAACGTTACCCTCTCTGGTACGGGCTTCGTGTTTCCTGCTCAAACGATCATGAACGGTGGCAGCTGGACCTATACATCGGGTCTACTCAACACCACGACCAATAGCTCGACGGTCACTTTCGCCAGCGGTCTCACGATCACCGGCAACGAGACCTTCAACAATCTTACTTTTACCAATACCACGCCCTGGCCGATGACCTATACGCTGGCGGCGGGAACTACGCTTACCGCCAATGGCACTACGAGCCTCACCGGCACTGCGTATCAAAGCTTTTCAAACGGTAACGTCAACCTGCTCGGCAACCTCGCCCTGACCAATACGGCTACGGGCGGGGGCGGCAGCACGGTGTTCTCTTTCACCGGCACCGGCAGCCAGTCGATTACCAGCGCCCTGTCCATCGGTCAGTCGGCCCTGCCTTCGGTTACGATCAATAAAGCCTCTGGCACGTTGACCCTGCCGGCGTTGATCACCGAAGGTGGTAATGCCTGGACCTATACGGCCGGTACGATCGATGCTACGACCAATAATTCTACGGTGGTTTTTAGCGGCGGTACGACGATCTCTGGTAACCATACGCTAAACAATGTTACGTTCTCCAATACTACGCCCTGGCCGATGACCTATACCATCGCTACCGGTACTACCCTTACCGTGTCGGGTACGACGTCGCTGACCGGCACGGCTTATCAAACTTTTACAAACGGCACGATCGCGCTGCTTGGCAACCTCAGCCTGAGCAATACGGCAACGGGCGGTGGGGGGACGACGGTATTTGCTTTCACCGGTACGGGCAACCAGCAGATAACGGGCAGCCCTACCCTGGGACAGAGCGCGCTTCCTTCAGTGAGCATCAATAAGTCTTCGGGTACGCTGACCCTCAACAGCCTTTTGTCGATGTCGGGGAGCACCTGGGCCTATGTAGCGGGGACGATCGATGCCACGACCAATAATTCTACGGTCGCCTTTATCGGTAATACGACGATTTCGGGCAACCATACGCTAAGAAATATAACCTTCGATAACTCCACGCCCTGGGGCATGACGTATACGCTGTCTGCGGGGACAACACTATCATCTACGGGTACGGTCACCATCAGCGGCGGAGCCGGCGAGAACTTCTCCGGTGGTACGCTTAGCATCCTGGGGGATCTTAAGCTAACCAATACTTCCACGGCCGACGGCGGCACCACGCTGTTTACTTTTGCGGGAACGGGTAATCAGTCGATCATCAGCAGTCTGCCGGTGAATCAGAGCAGCCTGCCTTCGGTGGTGATCAATAAGGCTTCGGGTACGCTGACCTTTCCGTCGATTTTGACGATCGTGGGTAACAGCTGGACTTATACCGCTGGTACGCTGGATGTTACTACCAATAACTCCAATGTTGTTTTCGGCGGCAATACGACCATCACGGGCAGCCATACCTTGAATAATATCACCTTTAACAACGCCACTCCCTGGGGCATTACCTATACGGTTGCGACGGGTACGGTGCTTACCGTATCGGGAACGGCGTATATGAGCGGGGCTGCGAGTATTTATTTCTCGGGCGGGACGATCAACCTGCTGGGGAATCTGAATCTGGCTAATACGTCTACGGGCGATGGCGGGTCGACCGTTCTGGCTTTTGTAGGAACGGGTAATCAGACGATCAGCAGCAGCCTGCCGGTGAATCAGAACAGTCTGCCTTCGGTGTTGATCAACAAATCTTCCGGTACTTTGACCTTCCCGCCGATCCTTACCATGGCGGGCAGTAACTGGACCTACACTACGGGTACGCTGGATGTCGCTACCAACAACTCCAATGTCGTTTTTGGCGGCAATACGACTATCACGGGAAGCCATACACTAAATAACATCACTTTCAATAACGCCACTCCCTGGGGTATCACCTATACTATTGCGACGGGAACGGTGCTGACTGCATCGGGAACGGTGTATATGAGCGGGGCAGCGAGTATTTATTTCTCTGGCGGGACCATCAACCTGCAGGGGAATCTAAACCTGGCCAATACGTCTACGGGCGATGGTGGGTCGACCGTTCTGGCCTTTGTAGGAACGGTGAATCAATCGGTCGTCAGCAGTCTTCCTGCGTATCAGAACGCGCTGCCTTCGGTCAATATCAACAAGGCTTCCGGTACGCTGAGCTTTCCGGCCATTCTTACGATGGCGGGCAGCAATTGGACCTATACTACGGGTACGCTGGATGTGGCTACCAACAATTCAACCGTTTATTTCATCGGGAATACGACGATCACCGGCAACCATATGCTCAACAACGTCAACTTCAACAACCCTACGCCCTGGGGTATTACCTATACCGTTACTACGGGTACTGCGTTGACCGTATCGGGGACGACGACCATGAGCGGTGCTGCGAGCATTTACTTTTCCGGCGGCACGATCAATGCGCAGGGAAATCTGAATCTGACCAATACCTCTACGGGGGACGGTGGTACGACGGTCCTGGCTTTTACCGGGACGGGCAGCCAGGTGATCAGCAGCAGTCTGCCGGTGGGTCAAAACAGCCTCCCTTCGATCCTTATCAATAAGCCTTCGGGGACGCTGACCTTTCCGTCCATCCTGACGATCGCGGGAAGCAGCTGGACTTATACGGCGGGTACTGTCGATGCGGCTGCGAATGCATCGACCGTTTATTTCGCGACGACCAAAACGGTGAATGCCAGCGGGATGAGCTTTTATAACCTGACGATGTCTAACGGGACCAGCACACTGGGGAATAACCTCAAGGTAGATAATAACCTGTCGATTACTTCGCCCGGCGTGCTTAGTGCGGGAGCCAATACGATTACGTTGCTGGGGAATTGGGCGGATTGGAACGCGAATGGATTTACCGAAGGCACGAGCACGGTCGTTTTTGCCGGCTCCAGCGTCCAGACCATCACCGTTCCTGGTGGAGAGATTTTCTACAATGTTACGACCAACAATTCCGGCGCGGGTACTCAGCTGGCGAACAATGTCCGGGTCTCCAATGCCCTTACCATGACCCAGGGGAATATAGATCTTAATACCAATACGCTGACTATCGGTACGAGCGCTGCTAGTCCGGGAAGTCTCAACTATACTACGGGGACGATCTTCAATACGGGGTCGATCACCCGCTGGTTCAGGACCGGTACGATCGCGACCGGTTCGTCCGCGGGGCTGTTTCCGACGGGTACGGCAACGGATTACCGGCCGTTTAACGTCTCGGCGCCGTCGAGCGGGGTTACGAGCGGTGGTACGGTTACGGTTTCTTATAGTGATGCGGTTACGACTACGTCGGTTAATTTTGCCGATGGGGCCGCGACGGTGCTGGTGCGGAAGAATTTGAACTGGGCCGTATCGACGGGTAATGGTCTCGCCGGCGGCAGCTATAATCTGAGTGTTTCCGGTACTAATTATGGGGAGATCGGCAGTGTTTCGGACCTGCGGCTTACCTTGTTTAATGGCGTGGTGGGTACGGCGGGCGTCAATGGCGGTACTACTACGAATCCGCAGGTGAATCGGACTTCGTTGACGGCTTCGAATTTGAACAATACGTTTTACATTAGTTCGATCAATCCGGGTATGACTTCGTTGCCTGTTGTGTTGGTGAGTTTCAATGCTGCGCCTGTTAGCGGTACGGTGGTTTTGAATTGGACAGCTGTGGTGTCGGGTGGGAATGGGACGTTTACTGTGCAGCGTAGTAAGGATGGGGTGGCTTGGGAGCCGGTGATGCAGGTGGTGGGTTCTCAGGGGACGAATGTCTATTCTGCTACGGATGCGGTACCGATGGATGGGGTATCTTTTTATAAATTGGTCGTTTTAGGGCAGGATGGGGCGGTGACTTATTCGTCCGTTGCTGCGGTGAATATGGGCGGTAGCGCTACTGCTAGTGTTTCGGTGTATCCTAATCCGGTGGCTAGCTTGCTTACGATCGCTTCTTCGCGTGCTGGTGGTTTTTCTGTTAGCCTGGTTAGCCAGCTGGGACAGGTTATGACGGTTGTAAGGTCGGAGAATGGCAACCAGGTGCAGATGAATGTGATGAGCCTGCCGGCTGGGGTTTATTTTGTTCGGATTAGTGGGAAGGGCTGGATGGAGACGAGGACTGTTGTGGTGAGGCATTGATAGCTGTCCCGCTGCAGCTTGGTTGCGTTTGTTGTCGTTATTTTCGAGAGCAAAACCTTAAAAGATGATCGAATTGATTTTGGCCGTTTTGGGGGCATTGGCAGACACGGGTGGAGAGACAGGGCATATTCCACCGAAGCCTCCTTCTCCGCCGCCGCCACATCCTTAGTATTGTTATAACTCTTCCACTCCCTTGAATCCGGTCGGGGCCTTTGTCGTCACGGTCTTGTATACGCTTGTGTTAACAACTGTATAGGCGTAAGAATCGGAATTGGTGTTAAAAAAAAGCAGCTTTTTGTCGATTGCCTGTAGGTCCTTGTCGATTGCGGCGAAGAGCTCGAGGATGAACTCTCCGTCCCGGGGGGCTTTTTGGGTTTGTGAACGTAAAGCGGTGGTTGCTGTCCAGGCGGTCTTCGTTCCTAAAATTTGGTCTATCGATTCTTCTACTTCTCCCTCGTTTTCTTCGCCTTTCCAGTCGATGACTCCGGCCTGTGACCGGGAGTCGGCAAAAAGGAATAGGACGTCGATGGGTTCTATTTCTGAGAGGTCTGCTGCGGCCCAGTCGTTGGGGAGGCTAGCTGTGAATTTTTTCCTGTCTTGTAGATATAGGTTGTAATACGCGACGTATTTCTCCACGGCGTCGGGGAATAGGAGCTTTCCGGCTTCGGCGAGGTTGTCCTTGCTATTGGCTTTCTTTTTTTTATCCTTTCTCTCGTAGACAAACGCCGCTAATAGAATGAGGGCGCCGACGGCGATCTGGGCTTTCCAGTTCAGGACGGTCATAAATAAGCTGCTGAGTATGATGACGAGGAGGAGTCCTGCAATGACTATGGCTATTAGGGACCCGGGGGTGATTTTGAATTTCATCAGGTTGAAGATAGAAAGATAACCTTAGTAGTTGATCTGGTAGCCGATCATGAAGGCGATTTTCAAGAAAAGAAAGATCAGCAGGAAGGTCCTGACCCTGTTATCCTTTACGATGATGCTACAGGCGATATAGCCCAGGATAACGATCGACTGGATTACCCAGCCGCAGTATTTATAAATGGTGGATATGCTGGAATAGTCGTTTTTAATGATCATCGGTACGACGACCTTTTGTATGATGAACCAGATGAGGGAGAAGAAGGCTTCTACGCTCAACAGGATCAGGAGTATATTCACCGACTGGCTGGAGTCGGGTGTGGCGGGCGAGGAGACGCGGCCGCGGGCTGCGAGGACTGGCGCGCCGATGGGCTGGGTCGCGGCTGCGACGGCTGAAGCCGAGGCCGCTGGAGCCATGGCCACTGAAGCCGCGACTGTCTGAGCGACGGGCAAGGGGCTTCCGCAGTTTTTACAAAATCTTGCTTCTTCTGTGTTGGAGGTGTTACAGTTAGGACATATCATATAGAGTCGAATTCGTATTGCGCTTTAAAGCTGGCCGTGTCGATGACTTGAGTGTTGGCAGCTTTGTCACCTAGCTTACGTCCATCTTCCGTCGCCAGGACCATAATCGGCTCGATCAGCCAGCCGACGAAGGGAATCACTCCGGTCAGCACCGAGATGAGGTTTCTGACGAAGGACTTGCTTCTTGTGCAGGGGGAATTATTTTCAAGATTGACGACCATGAGGTTCATCGGCTTTTTGCCCCAGCTTTGGCCTTGTCCCAGGCCGTCTTTGATAAAGCCATAGACGAGTGGGATTAGATAGAAGACAAAGGCGAGGAAAATGTACACGGCTCCCATGTCTCTGCGGCTTCCGTAGCTGTCCAGGCCATTGACGCCTGCTATGAAAAATGCGATGGCGGGGATGGAAAGACCGAGGGATATCAAGCCATCCAGCAGGGCGGCTACGAAACGGTTGCCCAGGGACGCTTTTGGATATTTCGTATAGTCATAGGCGGGAATCGCCTGTTTTTGAAAATTGTACTGGGGGGTGGTTTGGTTCTGCGCCTGGAATCCCTGATAGGGAGGGACGGCCAGGTCCTGCTGGCGGACCAGCTTGGCGCCATCCTTGGAACAATAGATAGAGCCGGGGGGATAGGTTGTCTGGCACTGGGGACACATCATTTTTTCGGAGGCTACCGACTCCAGATTGGTTCCGCAGGACTGACAAAACTTAGCTCCTGGTGTAAAGGGGGTTCCGCATTTAGGACAATTGTACGACATTCTCTCGCGATTATGTGAGAAAGATAGAGCTAAATGTCGAATGTTAAAACCATTTTTTTAACCTTTTTGGGGGGATAAAGGACACTGCGCGAAAGGGATAAAGGACGCTGTGCGAGGGGGATAAAAGACACTGCCCTGGCTGTCATGTTTTTCATGACGGCCAGGGCAGCGCGATAAAATAAAAACTAGTATCCGTCGTTCTGCTTCAAATAACCCGTCAGGTTCGAAGCCGCATCGATGGCTGTTTGAGGAATCGGGAAGATTCGCTTATTCTTATCCGTGTTACTCTTCTCCGTCCAGGTCCCTTCATATTTTCCAAAACGGATCATATCCGTTCTGCGCACCATTTCCCAGTAAAACTCAAAGCCGCGCTCGCGGAACAGCAGGTCCAGGCTCATCGTCGTGAGCGGAACCGGGGGCGCGGTCAGCGTGCGTGATGCCCTGACCGTATTGACGTCGGCCAGCGCGCCGGCGGCGTCATTGTTGGCCCTGAGCTTTGCTTCGGCCCTCATCAGGTATACGTCTGCGAGGCGCAGGATAATGATGTCCGCTTCGCCCTTATTACGGCCCGTGTTGGAGCTCTTGCTGAACTCATATTTCTCTACGCGATAGCCCGTGCTATAGTTGCTGCCCGCGGTGGTGAAGTCTACCTGTAGTGTAAAGTCGACTGGCAGCGTGGGCTTGCTGCGGCTTGCGTTGAAGAGCTTGCTGACCTTGAGCTTGCCGTCGGGACATTTGATAAAGGCGCCGCTGGCGTCCTTGGTCAGGCCGTATTGCTGACCGCGGAGGATACCGCGGTTGATGTTGAAGGTAGCCGCGTCGACGCAGCCATCGGCCTGGGGAAGGTTCTCTTTGTAGAAACGGGGGTCGATGGCGGGGTCTGCCGGAGACGTAGCCGCTGCCCAGGTGTTATAGAAGTCGGGAGTGATGGCGGGGCCGTCGGTACCGTTCGCCGCGGGAAAATCGGGCAGCGGATAGTGGTCGCCCGATAGCGAGAAGTAAGCCATACGATTGTGGCTGTTGCTCAGGTCGGGGCGCTGATCGACGGCGAAGATGAGCTCCTTGTTCGTATGGTTGCTGTTGCCGAAGATCGAGAAGTAGTCCGAGGAGAGCGCGTAGGTATTGGAAGAGATGATCTTGTTGCAGTAGTCGATAACCTTGTTCATCTCGTCCGCGGGAAAGGTGAATGAAGCGGCATATCTATCGCGGTATACGGCTGAGTTCAGATACAGCCGGGCCAGCATCCCCCAGCAGGCGGCCTTGGTGAAGCGGCCCGGGCCGGTGGTGTTGTCGAGCGTGGGCTCGATCGCGAGCAGCTCTGACTCGATGTACTTGATGGCTTCGGTACCGCGGACGATTTTCGAGGTGGCGTTGGGGTCTTCCTTGATAAAGACGATGCCGAACAGGTCCAGTGTCAGCAGCGAGTAATAGGCCCGCATGCCTCTCGCTTCGGCGAGGAACAGGGGTGCGCTGGGGTCTTTGTTGGTCTTGAGCGCGCTGATGGCCGTTACCGAGCGGGAGAGTCCCGTAACGATGTTCGTCCAGGTCCCTTGTAGGTTGGGGTCGGTGCTTACGGTTTCGTGGCGGTGCATCGAGAGGTAGATGCCGTTGTCACCCCAGTCGGTGCCGCCGCGGTAGGGGAGGATTGCTTCGTCGGTAGAGATTTCCTGCAGGTCGAAGTAGCGGGTGTGCTGGAACAGGTCCGGCAGGACGTTGTATACGGGGGCGATGAGGCCTTCCGCGAGCTGCTTGTCCGTAAGCCCGGTCACCGAAGATTCGTCGAGGACCTGCTCGTTGAGTTTCGTACAGCCGAACAGGAGGATCCCTGTGGCGCAAATTATATATTTCAATGTTTTCATGATCGTTCTTTTTAGAGTGTTACGTTAACGCCAACCAGGAAGGTTCTGGCCTTGGGATAGCTGTTGTAGTCGATGCCGAAGGAAGAGACGCCGTCGTCGCTTCTGTCCGTATTTACTTCGGGGTCGAAGCCGTCGTACTTGGTGACGACGAACAGGTTCTGACCCGTCAGAGAAACGCGGATGGCTTTCGCCCACTTGTTGATGCCCATGTGGCTGGTGTTGACGTCATAGGCCAGGGACAGGTTGTTCAAACGTAAGTAGGAACCGCTCTTGAGGTATCTGCTGCTGACCGAGGCGGCGTTGTTGATGCTCTCTTTGGGTTCGGCCGCGGCTGCGGGCGTGGTGTTTACGCTCTTGGCCAGTCTCGCCATGTAGAAGTTGGTGTTGGCGGTATTGTCGTAGAGCTTGTTGCCCGAGGTCCCGTTGAAGTTCGCCTGAAGGCTGAGTCCCTTGTAGGCAAAGCTTCCATTGAAACCATAGAGGAGGTTGGGCAGCGCCGTTCCCAGCACCTGGCGGTCTTTGTCGGAGATGACGCCGTCTTTGTCGCGGTCTTCGTATTGGCTCAAGCCGTTGCTGCCGATACCAATGTATTTGAGCAGGTAGAAGGAACCGATGGGGCTGCCGTTTACGTAGCCGTTGATGGTGGCCGAAGTCAGACCCGAACCCTGTGCAGAGCCCGTGGTGATAACGGTATACGGAGAGTGCTGTACTTTGTTTTGGATGCTTGTCAGGTTACCGCCGATCGAGAAGCTCATGTCCTTGTTGATCTTCTTCGCATAGTTCAGCTCCACTTCCAGACCGTTGTTGTCGACGGTCATGTTGGCGATGTTCGACCAATATTCCTGCGCAGGCTGAACGGGGTCCGCCGGATAGCCCTTCAGCAGGATATGGCTGGAACGCTTTTTGAAATAATCGACGACGCCCGTCAGCTCGCCATTGAAAAGACCAAACTCCAAACCGACGTCGGTCTGGTTCGAGACTTCCCACTGAAGGTCGGGATTGGCGGGTCTTACATAAGTATAGCTGGCGGGATAGGAGCCTGTGGGATACAGGGGATAGCTGCCGCCAGACGCGATGAACAGGGGCTGTGTTTTCTTCGCGGGGATTTCCTGGTTACCCGTCCGGCCCCAACCTGCGCGCAGCTTTAAATTGCTGACGAAGCTGACATTCTTCATGAAGTCTTCTTCGGTGATAATCCAGCCGAGCGAGAAGGAGGGGAAGTAGCCGTATTTGTTATTCGTACCGAATTTGGTCGACCCATCGGCTCTGAAGTTCGCGGTAGCCAGGTATTTGTTGTCGTACTGATAGGTCACGCGGCCAAAGAAGGATTGCTGCTCGTTGACGATTGCGGTACCCTTGGCGGTGTTATTGGTGGAGTTCGCGGGCTGACCCGTGCTGGGGTCATAGATGGGCTGGATATTGCCGACGGGATAGTTCGTCGTCATATAGTCCCGGGTCTGGATGTAGAACTTCTGATAGGAGTAGCCGCCGAGCGCCGAGATGTTGTGCACGCCTTTGACCAGGGAATAGGTGAGGTAGTTTTCGACGAGCGTATTCCGGTTGAGGGTATAGACGGTCTCGAGGCTGCCGGGGCGGGCGGGCGCTGCGCTGGCCAGGTATTGATAATCCCGCTGGCTGGTCGAGTTGTCGATACCGAAGTTGAGCTTGTAGACCAGCCCTTTTATGATACGGACGGAGGGCGAAAGGTTGCCGATAAATCTATTGGTCGTGGTGAGGTCTTTGTCCAGGTTGAAGAAGATCAACGGGTTGTTGATATTCAGGTATACCGCGGGCTTGCCGACCGAATCATACAACGGGTAAGTTGGATTGTTGGTCAGCGCCTCTCCGATGCCAAAGGTGGGACGGAAGTTACGCGTGGAGGAGTAGTTGAGAACCGCGTCGACGGTAATCCGGTCGTCCAGGAATTTTTGGGTGGCGTTGAAGCGGCCGGTGTAGCGGTCGAGGGTATTATTCTTGATGATGCCTTCCTGCTTTTGGGCGCTGAAAGACGCATAGTAGACGAGCTTGTCGTTGCCGCCGCTGAGGCCCATGTTGTAGTTCTGGGTGAGGGCGTTGCGGGTGATGACCTTCTGCCAGTCGGTATTGCCGCCTTTGTCGTCGAGGGTGCCGCCGATTTCGGGGACGATCTTTCTGAAGTCCGCCGCGGAGAAAACGGGGAGCTTCCTGGCCAGCTTGGACGTACCCAGGCTGGCGTTGAGCGTAAGCTGGGAGGAGCCGGTGCGGCCTTTCTTCGTGGTAATAATAATAACGCCGTTTGCGCCGCGGGAGCCGTAGATGGCGGTGGCCGATGCGTCTTTCAATACGTCCATGGAGAGGATGTCCGCAGGGTTGATAAAGCTGAGCGGGTCGCCGTTGCCGCCGGTGCTCGTATTGTCGAGGGGGAGTCCGTCTACGACAAACAATGGCGTATTACCTGTGCGGATGCCGCCGGGGCCGCGGATGGAGATGTTCATCGATGCTCCGGGTTCGCCGCTGGCGGAGGTAACGTTGACACCTGCGGCCTTACCCTGGATCAATTGCTGGGGAGAAACGGCCACCCCGCGATTGAAGTCTTCGGATTTCAGCGATTTCACCGCGCCGGTGACGTCCCGTTTGCGTTGAGAACCATACCCCATGACGACCACATTCTGCAGCTCACCAGAGCTGGATTGCAGGGTTATGTCGACCTGGGCAAGGCCGCTTACCGGAACTTCGCGCGTGGCGTAGCCGACAAAGGAGATGATGAGGGTAGCGTTTCCGTCGGGGACGGTAATCCGGTACCTGCCGTTCTTGTCGGTGCTGACGGACTGAGTGCCGTCTTTTACGGAGACAGTGGCCCCAGCCAAGGGCCCGCCGTCAGACTGACTTACCCTTCCCGTTACTGTTGTAACCGATTGAAAGGGACTTGCAAAACCATAAATAGGGAGTAAAAAAAGCAGTGGGAGCAATCGTAGCCAATAAGCCAGACGCGCCATGTGTTTGCGTTCCGCCATGGTGTTTTGGTTGTTAGGAGTGTGGACTAATTAGTTAGCACCACGAAGATATCGAGTCCCGGGCATTTAACTCCAAATTTCCCTTAGATAATGTTATGATAACATTTAGTCCCCCGTTTCAGCGTGGGCAGATTTCAGCCGGGGGCAAATAAATGGGTAAGACTTCAACACCGGCACGTCTGTTCCCGGTCTTCCGCCTGCGCTTCCCGTCCCGGGTCCTGTGACTAACATTTCCACCAGCGGAATCGGCGGTTACAATTTCACCAGCGGCACCGATGTGGCCCTTCCCTTCGACTATGGCCATACGGGCAAGCAGGATTATATCGTCTGCTATCGACCGGGGGGGCGGACTATCTGGATGCTCAATCATAGTGGGGCGCTTGTTACTCCGTCTACATTTACGCCGTTTTTCCAAAGCGCGAGTGGCTTCGCGGGTTACGATCTCAATTCGCCGCGGGATCGTATTATCGCGTTCGACTACGAGCATAGCCGCCGAACGGATTATCTGCTTGCGTATCGGCCCAGGGATAAAGCGGTCTATATTATAAAGAACAATACGGTCTTCCCCAATACGAATCAGGGATTTACCGCTGTCATCCAAAGTCATAACGGCATTGGCGGCTTCGACGTTTCCACGGATTACGACAGGATCGCAGCCTTCGATTATGAGCATAGCGGTAGGCTGGATTATCTGGTCGCGACAAGAATGGGTTCGAAGATCGTGTGGATCCTGAAAAATAATAACAACGGAACTTTTTCACCCGTATTCCAAAGCAGCAACGGTATTGCAACCGACCTCTTCAATATCAACGAGCTTGGCTATGATGGGGTGTTTGCCTTCGATTATGACCATTCGGGGAAGAGGGACTATCTGGTATGCTATAGTGTGCAGCATGGTTATGTCAACTTCGGTCAATATGTGTCCACTTCTTATTTAGGCTATATCTACGTTATAGGGCACGACGCCAGCGGAACGTTTTCGACAAAGATCTATTTGAATTATGGTCTGAGCTTCCAGGGGACCGGCTATTCGTTGTTTGGTCAGCACGTGTATGTTACTCCCTTCGATTATGAGCACAGCGGTAAGATGGATTATCTGATCGTTTACCGGCCTGGCGCTTTGGGATTTAATTATATTGATATTCTAAAGAATAATAACGACGGTACGGTGACGACGGTGTATACGGGTATCGGGGGTTGGGATTTGACGCAGGATGCGGATCAGATCGTGGCTTATGACTATGAACACTCCGGGAAGCAGGATTATCTACTGATTACGCGGGCTGGGTCGGGGTTTGTTACGATTTTGAAGAATAGGAATGGGGCGTTTACACAGGTGTTTTAGCGGGGCGGCCGGCGGTTCGCGGCGCGGCTGCTTATTGCTTTTTCGAATACCCCGTGAAGTTTCCTGAACCGGGATGTACGGCGTCGTTCATCCAGAGTACGCGGGAGCCTTTCGTCACCGAGAAATAACAGTCGTAGGTTTTGGGCTTGCCTTCCATATCGGAAAATTTCAGCTGCCAGCCGCTGAGCGATTGGAAGGTGCCGTTCGACTTTGCCTGGGCGACGTTGGTGGCTCCGCCGTAGGTATTGGCCGCGACGATATGCCATTCATAGCTGGCGCCTTCGCCGAAGATAAACCACTGCGAGGAGCTGTAGGTGCTCATCCCGGCGCTCATGCCGGTGTACATATTTGCGTAGTAGGTGTTTGCGGCGTAATGGTCGTCCCATCGTCCTTTGAGGTCGGAGGGGTCTACGGCAAATCTATTATAGCCTGCCATGTCGACCATTTTTTCGAAGATTTTCCCGGGGGCGTCGGAGGGGGTTTGGTCGGGGTCGACGCCGTACTGGGCGACGAAGCTGGCCTTGTCGGGGGCGATGTATTCCATCCAGCCGGTGTTCTTGCGGAAGAGGACTACGTAGCGTTGCTGGCCGGTTGCGTCGGTTACGTTGGCGGCTCCGAGATAGGCGCGCTGCCAGTCCAGTGATGGGGAGACGACCTTGAAGTTTTGCAGATTTTTGTATCGTGGCGCGACGAGGATGTCCCAGGCTTTGCGGACCATGGGGTCGGGGTCGAGCTGGGTGATGGTGCCGTCTTTGGGGTAGTGGATGAGGACTTTTATTGCGCCTGCGGCTACTTCCACCCAGTCTGACTCGACGGTGCTGACCCAGCCGTTGGGCCAGTTGGTGGAGGTGTATTTGTAGCCGTCGGCGATGGCGGTAGGTGGTTGGGCGGGGGTAGTGGTTTGGCTAGACGTGGTCGTTTGGTTGACTGTCGTCTGCGATGGGTCGGCTGTCTGGGGGGGCGCGCTTAGTTCCAGCGAGCTTACAAACTCCTGGATTCTCGGAAACAAATCCATCGTATTCGTATTTCCGATAACGCTTACGCACACGTTATTTCCTGAGATCGTCGTCAGCGAGGTAGTTGCGTTGTCTCCATTGAATGGGAAATTGCCGGAACCGCTTTTGATCTTCCATGCGCCCATGTCCTGTGCTACGGCGTCTTGTGGGAAGCTTGTGACCCCGAGTGGCCGGACGATCTGATTCCATTCGCTTTCGAAGTCGGCGTCGATGCTGCCCTTGCTGGCGGTGGACTTATATACCGCAATCTGGCACCACTTGCGGGTGGCCTTGTTGGTGGTCGAATATACCACGGAGGTATTGTTGTATTTCTTTTCCCAGCCGGAGGGGGGAGAGAAAGAGACGATGTCGAACGTCTCTTTCTGTGCGAATAAAATTACCGGACTAAACAATAGTAAGAATATAAAAAGCTGTTTCATTATAGTCTCTTTTTAACGACCCAGGTTCCTTTTTGTGCTGCGTTGTTGGTTTTCTGCCAGGTGCCGGAGAGCTCGCCGGTGTTGATGTTGTAGCCGGTAGTGGTGAGCGTGTATTGGTCGACGCCGGCGACGCTGTAGTTGGCGATCATCACGTTTCCGCTGATGTTATAGCTGCCTGCGCCTTCGGTGGAGTTATTGGTCAGGTCCTTGAGAATCCAGATCGCGTTGTTGGCGAATCTGAAAGCGAAGGGCTGGCCGTCTCGCGTGCCGACCCAGGTATAGGAGAGCAGGTCGGGGGGCAGGGTGGCGGTTAGGGGAGAGGTGCGGGTGACGATGGCGTTTGTTTTTATGGCGGGGTTGAGGGCGGTCATGGGTGCGGGGGTTTTGCCTGTGGAGGCGGCTGGCGCTGGCGCGGGGGCTGGCGGGGGCGGGACGGTTGTCCTGGTGTTGTTGCTGCTGTTGACGGGAGGGGGAACGTAGCCCGAGGCGCCGGTAGGCGGAGGTACATAGCCTGTGTTCCCGGTAGAGCCTGATGGGGGAGGAGGGGTTGAGGCGTGGGGAGCTGGTGGCGGGACTGCGCCGCCGCTGGTCGGCGTGAACTCGACTTTTAATAAGATCGAGTAATTGCCATGGTCGCGATAATTCCCGATCGATTCTTCGTTATAATTGACGGCAACGACTCCTTTGCCGTATCCGAAGTTGCTGTTGGTGACCGTAGACATATTGGGCGTATTGAGCACGAGTAGCTTCGGGCCGAAGTCTCCGTTCATGTCCATCCCGATGGGACGGGTTCCGGGTTTACCGCTAGCCCCCTGGTCGCCGCCCGCGCGTTGAATCTTGGAAACGCCCAGGCTTGTGGACTGGAAGATCAGTCCGCCGATATCCCCGGTTAATGCGTGAAACGTAATCATGATCGGAGCTATCTTTTGATTGAGCGTTTGATACAGATTGGCCATATTGGCCGCAAAAACGTTCCAGTTGTCCGCGACGGGGTCCACTTCCCAGGCGGTTGGGACGATGGTCAGGATATCTCCATCGGCCATGTCGTATTCCCCGACGATGTCATTACAACGGTATGTATCGCCGGAGCGGAGGCCGCCCTTGTTGCCGCCGAAGGCGTCGGTGCGGCTGCCTGCGCGGACACGGTTGGTCCAGGGTGGGGTGGCGTCGCCGTATTCTGGTGTTTTCTTTTCGTAAGTGAGTTTAGTTTGGCCGTTCCGGTTGGCCAGGGTAAAGCCGAAGTTGAAGTAGACTTCGTCGCCTTTGCCGTCGCGTTCCAGCATGTCGTCGACGGTTTCCTTGATACAGTCGAAACCGGCAAAGGTGATGCGGATGCGGCCCGCCTGGGCGAAGGACGCTCCGGAGGCGGTTAGTAAAAGAAGGGAGAAGAGAAGTAGCTGTTTCATGTTTAGTCCTGATTGAGGACGTAAAAATGCATAGTGGCGCGGGCATCTACCATCCCGGAAAAACAGGATTTTTTTCGGAGGCGCCGGTGTGCGGGACGAGCGGGAGACAATATCCTGTTTTTAGGGGATTGCCGTCGAGCTTGTCGCGAAGTACGTTTGACCTATGAAAAGACTAACGACCTATCTACTGCTGCTGCTCCTGGCCGCTCCGGCCCTGGCGCAAGAAAAGCCTCCCACCAAGGAAGAGATGGACAAGATGATGAAGGAAATGCAGAAGGAGCTAAACAATATGGACCCGGAGACGAAGCGGATGATGGATAGTATGGGTATCAAGATGCCCGATATGAAGAAAACGCAACAGAAGCTATCCGGGGTTACCGACGCCCAGCTAAAGGAAGCCTGGGATGATGAGAACCGGATCGTCCCGAAACGGGACGCAGCTCGTATTGCGGCCATCCCGGGGCCGGTAAGCTCTGGCGGCATGGGGTCCTATATTACGTCCAGGCAGGCCCAGCTCTTTGCGAAGCTGCAGCCCGCTGTGCGGACGGTAGGCGACAAGGTCTATGCTTCTTTTAAAGCCGGGGGTAATTCGTCCGCCAAAATAGGGAATGCCGCCGCGGCGCTTTGGATGACGGGCAGGACCCAAACGGCCTTTTACCTGATGAGCCGTGCCTGCGCGGACGACCCTTCCAATGCCGACAACCTGGGTAACTATGCCGCGATGCTGTCCATGATGGGTGCGGAGCAGCTGGCGATTCCGATACTGAATAATTTAAATTCCCGATTCCCGCGCAATGCGACTATCCTGAATAATCTTGGGCAGGCGTGGTTCGGTTTAGGAGAGCTTGGTACGTCTGAGAAATACCTCGACAGTACCATCCGGATCTTCGGCGCGCATACGCAGGCGAACGTGACAAAGGCGAAGATCCAGGAAAGCAAGGGTAACAAGACAGAGGCGGCTAATCTCGTAAAGAAATCCATCCAGACCGCCTATTCGCAGGATAAAGATGCCTATCTGACCAAGCTCGGCTTCGATCTTAGCTCTATCGATCTGCGCATCCCCAAGCCGACAAAGGCGGACCCGCTGAACCTTGGGAGTTTCAATCCGCCGGCCTTCCCCATGTCCGTCGCGGAATGTGTCGTGCTCGAGCCGCAGTGGAAGGAGTTCGATAACCAGCTTGAAAAAGGAATGGCAGTTCAGAAAGCGCTGCAGCTGCATAATGTAGACGCCAATAAGTCGATTACCGATGTAGTAAACCGTATCAAGAACCGTGAGTCCATCGTTCCATTGCATCTCGAAGCCGGGAAAAAGGGTTTGCGGGATGCCGAAGAAACCTGGAAGAGAAAGCTCGATGCTCTCGGACAAGAGTTAAAAGTATGGTCTGAAGGAGCGGGGAATCAATTAAGGCTCAACTACGAAAAGACGATGAAGGAGCTTAAAAAGCAGGACAATGATCAGACGGGTGAAGGGAAGCGCAATGAAGACTTTTGCCCGAGGTATCGCAAAGTTTCCGACGAATACGTGAAAGCTGTGAATTCTTTTCAGGAAGACTGGTATAAACGTTTTTTGATGGTACACAAAGTGTATTACAACGAAATCGCCTATTTCGGCATGTTTACGATGTTCGAGCAGGAGTATGAGTCGTATAAGCCGGGTATAAAAGGTTCCTGGCTATTCACGCTGAAAAACAGCCACAATATCAAGTTTATCACCGACTACACCTGCGGCGGCCCCAAGCCGGAAGCTAAAGCCGGAGGCAAGCTCGCCGAGTTCGACGATATCAATTGCCAGTATCATTCAAAGATGAAGTATGTGGTAGGCACGATCGAGGTCGACTGCAGCAAGATGACCACCACGCTCGACCTCGGTGACATCAAGCTGGGCCTCAAGCAGAATATGGACATGGAAACTTTTGCCGATCAGTTCGTGAGCTGCACCGTTGCGGTATCGGCGGGTGTAGGTACGAAGGTCGGCGGTGCAGGACCGCTGGAGATCGGGGTTGGTGCGGATGTTACGGGGATACTTGAGATCGATAGGTCCGGAGTGAAAGATGTGATCTTCGAAGGTTCGGTCGGGGTGAGCGCCGGTACTACGATCATCTCCGATGCGGGCAAGGCTACGACTACTGGTTCGAAGACGGCTGGGCATGGGGTTTCCGATGGTTCGGCGTCGGTTGGCCTGGAAGGGCGGATTAGCCTTATCAGCGGCGCTCGGTCCGGTGGATTCAATTTTGGAAGCGGCGGTGGATTCAAATAAATCAATAGCATGAAACGATATTTCATAATCTCTCTTCTTCTCATCGCAGGAACGACAGGCCTGCGCGCCCAAAGAACGGGCGACCAGGACATCCAGGACAGCGTGATTGGCTGGTGGAGCAACACAAAGTATGATCACCTCCCGACCCAAACCACTCCGGCCGGAAAACAAAAAGAAGCCATCGTGAACGACATGATCAAGTGGATGAAGACCAGCTATACGCCGGTCGGTGGCTTAGGCACATGGAGCCGGTATATCGGAAAAATGGGTTATGGCGTCAACTTCCTCGTTTGGAACGTAAGCCATGACAAACGATGGACGGAGCCAGACGGCCGTTTCCGGCCGATCCCGGAGGAAAATACCAAGTTCAACATCCAGGTCAATCAGCTGTTCGGAGCCTGGGCAATGGATTTTATCAATACGGGAAGCGAGTATTACTTCACCGTTCAGCCTGACGGGTACTTCGACAATACCCAGGCGCGCGACGCCCGCAAAGGCACCGACACCCGCATACATCCCAACTGCTACAAGTTTGTAACGGTGATGAACAGCTGGTGTGTCGTCTATCTTGTCCCGGCTAACAAGCTGCCCTGGATTCCGGTGACGCGGGGCGAGCTGCTCGACAAGGCAGAAGCGGGTCTCGAAAAAGTCCTGGCGGACAAACGTAAAGAAGTAGCTACCCAGTGGCCGGATAAAAAAAACGTCCAGGATGAGGTTCTTGCTGATTTCAAGAAAAACAATATCGAGCGGTTCCGCAGCGATATCAACAAGCTAAGGGCGCAGGGTTCGCTCGACAAGCCCGCGGTGGTCCGCAACTGGCAGAATGGTGATATCTACACCTTCTCGCCCAACATGTTCCAGGTCGACGACAATAACAAGGCTATGAACCAGGCCTATCCCGTTTATAAGGTCGATGCCGCGACCATGGCGAAGATGGGCGACGTCACGCCCCAGTGGGTTGCTATCGCGTGGCCATTCGAAAGGAGGGAAGACGGCAATCAGCTCCACGAGCTGTTCACCGCGATGTCGCAGAATATCAATTACGATTATATATTCGATTATTTTTTTGCCCCGGAGAAGGTCAAAGGTCGGCCCTACACCGCCTCCGACGAAGCTGGTCTGAAGGCCCGGCTGGCGGCCGTCCGCGCGACAAATGGCAACAACGACGCAAAAGTCTCGGCCAAGCAAGGCACGCTCAAGGACGGCGTATTGCTCTTCGATGACTTCTCACAGGAATCGGAAGGCGCGCGTCCCGCCGGCTGGTATTACAAGACCGCCGGTACGGCCAGTCTCGTATCGAAAGTCCCCGGGGTGGACGGCAAGTGGCTCAAGCTGGGCTATGCCAACCAGATTTCGTCGACCGTCGTGAAGACTCTGCCAGATGACTTTAATATCGAGTTCGACCTGCTGACCGGCGCCTTCGACGAGAACTGGGGCGCGAGCCTCGACCTCGAAATGGGGGGGCAGAAGGACAAGGCATATTCGTCTTTTAAGCTTGACATCACTGCGGGGAATCAGAGTGCGCTCGACGCTGGTCATAATTACCGGGGAGAAGTGCGGATCTCGTTTCTGAACTCTCCTTCGACGATGCCTTATAATGACCAGGGAGGGTTCTTTGCGGCTAGTCAGCCGGTGTTTACGAGTACGAAGCGGAAGGTGCATATTCGGATAACGAAGAAGGGGGATGGGATCAAGGTGTTTTTGAATGAGAAGGAGTTTGCGGATACGAAGAAGTTTAAGACGAAGTATAATGACAAGGATTGTGGGGATTGCAGTATTCGGCCGGATATAAAATATGGGAATCTGAAGATTCAGAGCTTTACGCAGGATGCGGGGAGTACGGGGT
Source organism: Bacteroidota bacterium (assembly GCA_018267545.1). GTDB lineage: Bacteria > Bacteroidota > Bacteroidia > Chitinophagales > Chitinophagaceae > Puia. The sequence continues at coordinate 37,258 of JAFDYG010000427.1, read as the reverse complement.
GTTATATTGGGAATATAAAGATCAGCAAGGGGTGATATTGGGTGACCTCTAATTTTTCGAATCCCCGGGTGCAGCCCCGTCACTTGTAAGTGCGGCTTCCAGCGAAGAAAAGAGTAAGTCGATGTCTTTTTGCGTCTTCTCGATTTCTTTTCTTTCTTTTTGGATTTGCGCTTCTTCTTCTCTTTGTTCTTTTTCGGACGGCCGAGGTCTGTCAAGCGCATTTTTAAAACGATTCTCGAAGGCTTTTGTTTTCGGTATGTTGTAGAGATCGAAGAGTTGCCAGTATAGGTCCCTCGTATGGTCCACTTCTATATCCATTCCCCTTTCCTGGAAATAGTAGATGTCTTTCTCGAGGAGCTGTTTTATATGCTTTTTAATGTTGTTTATATTCTTTTTTAGCAACGCATCGAAGGCCGCCGGGTATAATTCTCCCAATGTATGAAGGTCGGCATACTCACTTGAGAAAGTGATGCTGTCATAGAAGTCATTTAATAATTTTGTTTCGTCGATTTTGACGAAAGGCCGGACGGCTTTTACGATATAGGGGAAGTAATAAGACGAATCTAAGTTGAGTATTTTGGCGTCGCTTTCTTCTTTGTAGTCACTGAGGATTTTTTCGAACTTTTCGATGATAAATGACCGGACGATTTCGTCTTGCATGCCGAATATGTGTAATAATTCGGAGAGTTTGAGTGTCAGAAGGTCTTCGGCCGGATGGCGATAGGTCTTCAAGTCCGAAACTGCGGAAGGTTGGATGCTGCAGAATGCAAGGTTTTCGAATTTTTTTAAGAAACTGTCCCTGTAGATCGTATACAATTTACCGCGCAACGTGATTCTCTGTCCGTCAAATGGTTTTTCAAAGTTGTCAACCTCGAGGCTCCCGTCTCTTGTTCCAAATGCATAGACCAGCTGGTTTAGAAATATGGCGCTTTCAAGAATGATCTCGATCAGCTCTTCCCTGCCTCTTAAGTACTCCAGTAGAAAGTCTTTGATGGAAGGGTTTTGAAATTCCAGGACGTGCCCCTGCCAGTCTTCCAGTTCAATGGTTATGAATGTGTCGCTTAGCTCTTTTAGTACGCTCTCCAGCGTGTCGGGGGTGACGATAAGGTTGTTGAACTTCCTGGTATACCTGTCAACGGCTGCTGTATAGGCCTCTTTCAGATGGTCGAGATAGATGGGGTCGTTGGTGCTGAACATGACCAGTAGGAAGAGCTGCGAAGCCGGAGAAAGTTTTTCGTAGATATCTTTCCAGAATTCACGGGGATGGTCCAGGTATTTTTTAAAAGCGTTGAAAAAAGCCCTGCCTTCCTTGTCTTTGTGTCTGGCAGCCACTTCTATATATCTGGCTATCAGCCGGGGGGTGTAGTTAGGATGCCGAATTATCGTTTGATAATTGGTCCGTGAGGTGAGCGTTAATATCTGATTGGAGTGAAGCCCGGAAAAGTAAAGGTGGTTGTATAAAATCTTTGCTTTGATATATTCCGAATAAGTCTCGGGACTCACAATACATCTGGAGAGTTTGTAAAAGTCTTTTTTCAGCTCGGGATGTAATAGCTCGGCCTGGCGGAAGACGTACTCGCGGGTGGTAAGTATGAGGATCTTATCCGGCAGGGCGCCAATCCTCCTGATGAACTTCGTGATATAGATATCTTCGTTGTTGAGAAATTTCTTGAAATTGATATCGCCAAGGAAGTCGTCATAGAAGAAGATTTGTTTTTTGCCCTCCTTGAGCATGTGCCAGGCCTGGTCGATATGCCGGATCGGGATGAGGTCATCGTATCCTTCCTTTGCGTGGAAGTAGCTTATCAGTGCATAGCCAAGGGTGGTCTTCCCACTGCCGGGCGTGCCGGTGATCAGGACCATCCTGCTTTCTGCAATGCGGTCCAGCGCTTCCAGGAAGCTCTTATTTTGGACATAGTATTTGCTTTCCTGGCGAATCGTGTCCCATTCGGCCCTGGCTAAATTATATTCCTTCCGGTATACTACCTGATCGACCGCATCGGCCAGGAGATTCAGACTGGTTAGCCATAATTTATAATGCGTTTTTTTGACATTTTCATATTTGGTCTGTTCAAGCAGATTGTTCAGGTCCTTCTTTCCGAGGATATCGCTTTCCTTGACCATAAGGCCTTTGAATAATAGGAGCAGCTCTTCTTTTTGTGAAACAGTCAGGTCGACGGAGGTCACGAGAATATAACGGGAAGGCTTTAAGCTCCTGGCTTTTGCCAGCTCTTTATGTACGAGCGCCTGTTTCAGGTCCCGGTAGTGTTCATAGCGTTTCGCCTGGAGGACGATGTATACGCCGTCGTCCTTGTATCGAAAGTCGATGCCTTTGTCTTTTCCTGATTTAAAGCTTTCCAGAAAGATGCCCTCGCGTACTTGTATGAGGTCCCTCGAAAGATCTTCAAATTCAGCAGGGGATAAGTCTAAGTAATTATAACTGGCCATAGTAGGAGGGCCTAATTTAATAAAATTCGATGGTCCCATCAATAAAAAGGTTTTATTGGTGGACGAATGTCCTTTTTTGAGGTATGTAAAGATCGTTATGCATGTAATTGAAATATATACATTCGCGTTTTACAACGCTAAATAACGATTTATGAAACTACTTGCCATTCTAATGATTGCGTCTGCTTCTGTCTGCTTCGCCGGCTGCGGCGAATCCTCTACCAAGAGTGAGTCTTCCACCGAGAAAAAATCCGACGAGGATGCTGCGATGGCTGTCTCCGCCAAGGAGTACTATAAAAAGTATCAGGAAAACGAAGTCGCCGCGGACAATGTATACAAGGGCAAAAAGCTCGCCATCACCGGTACCGTCGAAAGCATCAACAAAGACATCGCCGATGACGCGTACATCAGCCTAGTGGGCGACGGTGAGCTATCCATGGGCGTTCAATGCCACCTGCAGGACGCGCAAAAAGCGGCCACCGTCAAGAAAGGCACACAGATTACGATCATCGGAACCGGTGACGGTATGCTGATCGGTTTCCCGCAGCTGAAGGACGGCGTTATCCAATAATTTCGATATTCTCGACTTGAAGTTCTTTTTGAAAGAGCTGTCTGTTGGGAAGAAAGGGCAGGAATGTCAGCAGCTCGAAGGTCGCCAGGTAAATGAAGAAGGGGCGGCCGGAAAGGATGTTGAAGCATGCCGAGGCAAGGCAGATGGTCATCAGCCAGGACAGACGGCGTTTGTAGAGTTTTTCATAACGGATGATTCTCTCGTCGAAGGAGCGCATTTTGTGCAGGTGCTCCAATTGTTTCTTGTGATTTTGGATGACCCATGCACCGAGCAGGAGGGAGCCTAGGAGAATATGCGTTTGAAGGGCTTCTGGTCGATATAAAAGGCTGCCATATTAAGGAATGTCGTTGTGAAGAATCAGTGCGATGATGCGACCGTTTTGGATAAATCCGGTGACCTGATAGCCATAGCTGTCTTTTGCCAGGGGCTTATTTGCGCGGCTGGATTTCGGATGGGCTATGCTGTCGCCAGTAAAATCCCATTTGAGGATCTCGGTGGTACCGGAGGTCGAGATCTTGTCGGGTTTGCCATAAGTTTTTAGTAAATCTTCTTTAGGGCTTCCAAGATGGAAGCCCTTTTTCGAAACAAAATATTTTGGGTCGATTTTTTTCGAGGCCTTGAGAAAGCCGGCGAAGTATTTTTGCTTTTGTTGGGTGCTGGCCAGCTCGCTATCGCGGGTAAGCTCTACTTGCGCAATAAGCTCCTTTGGAATATTAGTATTGTCGAACAGGATGAACCCCGTTCTGAACCCGTCGGTGTAAAGCCCCACGATCATAGTTTGGTGCAGGGATTGGTTTGTAAGCCAGACCTGGTCTGTGGATTTGAGCGGCCCGCTCTTTATTTCGTGGGAGCTGGTTTCGTCGCCTTTGGCGGGGATGAGCAGGTTGTCGGTGATGGGAAAGCTGTCCACGACGAGGCGGGGAATGGATAAGAGTAAAAAGGATATAAGGGTCAAAATTCTCATAAAAAAACACGGAAGGCCGCGTCCAATTATTGCAGTGTCGATTGTTATGTGTAATAAATATAACTTAAATCATTGACAATGCGAAGGCTATCTGTATTCAACTTTGTTACGCTAAATGGTTATTTTCAGGGACTGAACGGTGATATCAGCTGGCACCGGCATGGAGGGGAGGAGGGGGCTTACGCCTCGGAGATGTCTCAGATGGGGGGAACCCTGCTCTTTGGGCGGGTGACCTATCAGATGATGGAGGCGTATTGGCCGACGGCCCAGGCAAAGAAGGACGTGCCTGCCGTGGCGGAGGGCATGGCCCGGTCGGAGAAGATCGTTTTCTCCAAGACGCTGAAGCGCACGAGCTGGGAGAACGTCCGGGTGACGGACGAAGACCCGGTTGCGGTGGTGCGGAAGCTGAAACAGACCGAAGGTCCGGACATGTGTATTCTTGGGAGCGGAACGATCACGGCTCAGCTGGCCGGTGAGGGATTGATCGACGAATATGCGTTGATGATCGACCCGGTGGCGCTGGGCGAGGGGACGCCGATCTTCAAGGGGATGGGACGGAAGCTGGACCTGAAGCTGAAGTCGTCGAAGGCGTTTTCGAGCGGTGTAATTTTGGCCGTATACATAAATCTATAACCATGGACGAATATATTGTTTTGATGCGGCTGGACCTGCTGACGAAAGAGAAGCAGCCCACGCCCGAGCAGCTAAAGGGATATATGGAGCAGTATCATGCGTGGATCGATGGGATTGTGGCGAAGGGACAGTTTGTCGGCGGCAAGGGATTATCGACGCAGGGGAAGGTGCTGAAATCGAAGGGCGTCATTACGGATGGGCCGTTTGCGGAGATCAAGGAATCGATTGCCGGGTTCATTATCATTCGCGCGGGCAGTCTTGAAGAAGCCGTGGAGCTGGCTGGCGGTTGTCCGATTCTGAATGGCGAAGGCAATAGCGTCGAGGTGCGAACGATTTCCGTCGAACATAAATTATGAGTGAGCTGATACCTGGTCTCTTTCGGGCTGAATACCGGAAGCTCGTGGCGGTTCTCTGCAAGCGATATGGGTTTGGGCAGATCGAGGTGGCGGAGGACCTCGTGGGGGATACGTTTCTTGCTGCTGCCGAGAGCTGGGCGCGGGATGGGGTGCCGGCGAATCCGACGGCTTGGTTGTATAGCGTGGCGAAGAACAAGGCGCTGAATTATTTGAAGCGGGATGCTGTGTTTGAAGGGAAGGTCTTGCCTGAGCTGCGGCGGGTGGGTACTGAAGAAGAGCTTGATTTTTCGGAAGGAAATATTATGGACAGTCAGCTTCGGATGATTTTCGCCGTTTGTCATCCGTGTATCCCGGCTGAATCTCAGATCGGTCTGGCGTTGCGGGTTCTGTGCGGCTTTAGCATCGAAGAGATTGCCGACGCATTTCTTACGAATAAAGAAACGATCAATAAGCGGTTGTTCCGTGCAAAGGAGCGGCTCCGGGAAGAGAAGGTCCAGCTCGAGATGCCGGGCCCGCAGGAGATCGACGTGCGGGTCGATGCCGTGCTGCGAACTCTCTATTTATTATTCAACGAAGGTTATTATTCGACGAGTCCGAACCGTTCGTTTCGGAAGGAACTCTGCTATGAGGCCATCCGTCTTTGTCAGATGTTGGTGGATTATAGCGCCGCGAATGCTTTGCTTGCGCTGATGTGCTTTCACGCTTCGCGTTTTGATGCGCGGCTGGACGACAAGGGCGAGCTGATTTTATATGAGCAGCAGGATACGAGCAGATGGAACCAGGACTGGATAAGCAAGGGAGGTTATTTTTTGCAACGTGCCTCCGAGGGCGACCGGGTCACGAAGTATCACCTCGAAGCGGGGATTGCCTATTGGAATACACAAAGAGAGGACACAAGGGAAAAATGGGAGCGGATCTTGCGGTTATATGATTTATTATTACAGATAGAGTATTCCCCCATGGCTGCGCTGAACCGGGCCTATGCCTTGTCGAAGGTTAACGGCCCGGCTCAAGCGATTGCCGAAGCGAAGAGATTGAAATTGGAGGACAATCCCTATTATACGATGTTATTGGAGGCTTTGAGAAGCCGGTCACCTGGTCAGTAGATCGACGTCGGTGAGTTTCTGCGGGAACCAGATATTCATCTCACCCTTGCCCCTATTGGCCCAGGCGTAGTAGGGGATGGCGACGATACCGGTTTCGCGCGTGCTGACCTGCAGGGCGACGGGGTCTACGTCTATGCGCTTGCCGTTGCCTTTTAAAGTGACGATACCGTTTAATAATCCTGGTTGATAGGTCGAGCTGAAAGCGCTGCCTTGCGGCAGGAGCAGGTTGCCCGTGCGGTTATTGTTGTCGACCCACTCGGCGCAGTAGACGATGGGGCCGCGTTGAAGAGCGACTTTGCCGATGTCTTCTTTTACGCTGTCGCTGGCCATGACTGTCTGGACGGCCATGGGGAGCACCAGGTCGATAGAATCATTCTTCTTCCAGGTGCGGTTGATGACGGCGTAACCTTTGTCGATGGTAACGTCGACGGGAGCTCCGTTGACGAGGACTTTGACTGGCTCGGTTGTGGTGTTGCCGAATTTATACAGCCCTCCGGGAATTGCTTCGCCGCGCGCCCAGCCGGGGATGCGGAGCAGGAGTGCGAATGCGGTGGGTTTGGTGGTGTTTAACTTCAGGTGGATATTGCCGTCCCAGGGATAGTTGCTTTGCTGGGTAATACCCACTTTCTGTTGGGGCGTCAGTGCGATATTCGCGTTCCCGCTGATGTAGAGGTTGACGTAGACATTTTTGTCTTTTACGGCATACATGTAGCCGGGTACAGAGGGCAGCAGCCGCGCCATATTCGTCGGGCAGCAGGAGCAGGGGAACCAGCCGGAGCGGGTGGGCTCCATATCCTGGTGCGTATGGTGATTCCAGATCTGCATGGCGTTGGTATAGAAGAAGCTCTTGCCGTCGAGACCTACGCCGGAGATGAGACCGTTGTAGAGCGTGCGTTCGAGTATGTCCATGTATTTGGATTCGCCGTGGAGGAGGAACATGCGGTAGTTCCAGTAGACGCTGCCGATGGCGGCGCAGGTTTCTGCGTAGGTGGTGAGATTGGGCAGCTCATAGTTATCGCCGAAGCGTTCGCCGTCGCCGATGGCGCCGATGCCGCCGTGGAGGTAGATCTTCTTGCCGACCATATTTTCCCAGAGTCTGTCCACCGCGCGGATATAGGAGGTGTCACCCGTGAGCGCGGCGACGTCCGTCATGGCGGAGTAGAGATACATGGCGCGGACGGCGTGACCGACGACCTCGTCCTGCTCGGTGACGGGTTTGTGGGCTTGATAGTAGGCGCCGTTCTCCCAGGGGTTCTTGCTGTCTTTTTTGTATTGACGTTCGCCGCGCATTTCGAGGAAGAATTTGGCGAGGTCGATGTATTCCTTTTTACCGGTAATGCGGTATAGCTTTACCAGACCCATCTCTACGATTTCGTGTCCCGGCGCTACGTGACGTTTATCCGGGCCGAAGGTCGCGACGAGGAGGTCGGCGTTTTTCAGGGCGATATCCAGCAGCGTACGCTTGCCGGTGGCTTCGTAGTGTGCGACGGCGGCCTCGAAAAGATGGCCGGAGTTGTAGAGCTCATGACTCAGCTCGTGCTCTTTGACCCAGCGTTCGGGACCGCTCCAGGCGTGTGGATGAGCGGGGTCGATGGTCCGGGCGGTATAGAGATAGCCGTCGGGTTCCTGTGCCTTGCCGATCATGACGATCAGCGAGTCGAGGTATTTGGCCAGCGCCGGGTCAGGGTGGACGGCCAGGGAATAGGAGGCGCCTTCCAGCGTCTTATAGATATCGGTATCGTCGAAGGGGAAGATGGTGCAGAATTTACCGGAGCGGTCTGCCGCCATGGTAAAGTTCTTCATGCGGCCGGTCTCGCGGCAGCGCTCGAAGGAGGCGGGGATGGTGACGGTTCGGTTGGTTTCTATGCGCGGTAGCCAGAACTGGTCGGTGACCTGGACTTGCGTAAAATTCACCGGATGGATCATGTAGTCGTGTGTGGCCGCACCGGGGGCGGGTTGCTGGGCCGCGACAGGCAGGGTCGAAGCGGCAAGCAGCAGGGTGGCAATCGTGTTTTTCATGTACCTAAATTAAAGGTTATTTTGACACGAATTAACACTAAAAATGACATATTGTTTATTTTATATGTGTGAGGCCCTTGTAAGCCCGGGGAAAATTTCGTATATTTAAGAGATAAATCCATAACTCTGATACCTATGCGTAAACTAATGTACATCGCAGCGATCGCTGCGTTAGCCTCCTGTCATTCTTCCACTTCTCCTTCCTCTACCCGCATTTCCAAACGGGAATTCTGTCAGCTCTACCGGGACTCCATGGCGCACCGCTTTCCCAGCGTGAGCTTCCAGGTAGTCGACGAGCGTACGATTCGTTCGGTTGCGGGTAGTAAGGGCGCCAATTACTATATCGACAATGCCTACGAGACATATATGTCCGGGTCGGCCGATTCCCTGGGTGCGGTATTGCACCGGTATGCGAATTCGGCCGCGGATGTCTATGACCTGGACGTGGCTTCACAGGATGAGAATGTCGTGCCCGTCGTCCGGTCGGCGAAGAGCATGGAGGCGATCAAAGCCACGATGCTCCAGCAGGTGGCGAAGAAGCCTGGCTCGGCGATATTATACGAACCGTATAACGACGAGCTGGTGGTCTGCTATGCGATCGACACCAAGAACAATATCCGTTATATGCAGGAGAACGACCTGCGGACCATGCACCTGACGATGGATAGCCTGCGGGCCAAGTCGGTGCGGAACCTGGCGCGGAAGCTGCAGGTCCGTCGTGAAGGCGACAACGGGATCTATATGTGGGTGGCGGGTGGAAACTATGAGGCCAGCCTGATCTTGTTGAAAGACCTTTGGACCAAGGAGCAGCTGCCGGTCGACGGTGACTTTATCATTGCGATTCCGAGCCGCGACGTGGTGTTGATTACGGGGAGCAAGAATAAGGTTGGTCTGCAGAAGCTGACGGAGTTTTCGAAAAAGACGTACGACGGTGGGGCTTATTCGGTATCGCCGGCGTTGTTCCATTGGGATGGGAAGAAGTTTACTCCGATTGGGCAGAAGGGCTGATGGTGCGGGAAAACGGCTTGGCTAGAAGGAGTGACGGTGTGCGAAAACGGCTTGAGCAGAAGGCTGATGGTGCGGGAAAACGGCGGCAAGGAATAAGTTAAAAAATTTTGGAACTTGGGTTCCAATCGATAACTTGTCGGCATCAAAACTAAAATGTTGATGAAGTCTATCTATCCCTTATTCCTAGGCCTGTTCGCCTTTTCATTATCCCTTGTCGCTCAACGTCCTGCAGAAGGCGGTGCGAATCGACCTGCCGCTACTATAGCTTCGGTTACACAAAACTGTAAAAAATTCGAAGGTTTTTATTCCTTTTATTATGACGAGAAAGCCGGGAAGGTCTATCTCGAGGTGGATCGTTATGACCAGGAATTCCTGTATTATACCTACCTGCCGGAGGGCGTCGGGAATGGCGGGACCGAGCGTGGCTCGGCCAATGCGGTGATCGTAAAGTGGATTCGCACCGGTGGGAAGGTGCTTTTATTGCAGCCCAATTATTTTCAGCGTTCGGTCAATGGTTCGGCCGCGGAGCAGCGTGACGTACGGGATGCTTTTTCGGAGTCGGTGCTGTTTGGTGCGGTACCGGTGGCCATGGAGGGTGAGAAGTCGCTGCTCGACATAACGTCGCTCGTCGTTCGCGACGTGAATCATGTCGGTGAATCGCTTGGCGCGACCTATCGTCTCGACGATGCCCGTAGCGCCGTGTGGATGAATAATACCAGGAACTTTCCCAAGAATACCGAGTTCGAGGCCATGCTGACCTTTGCCAGCAGCGGCAGCGGGCAGGGTGGCGGTGGAAGGCGGCGGAGTGGCCAGGTCGCGCCGGACCCGGCGGCGGTGACGTTGAGGAGCCACCAGAGTTTTGTCGAATTACCGGACGCTGGATATCACCCGAGGAAATTTGACCCGAGATCGGGTTTTCTGACTTTCTCGTACCAGGATTTCTCTGCTCCGATGAACGAGCCCCTGACGAAGCGCTTTATCCTTCGGCATCGTCTTCAGAAAAAGGACCCTTCTGCTTCGGTTAGCGAAGCTGTGGAGCCCATTGTCTACTACATCGACAACGGCGCTCCGCCGTTGATTCGCAAGGCCCTTATAGAAGGCGGAAGCTGGTGGAACCAGGCCTTCGAGGCGGCGGGCTTCAAGAACGCTTTCCAGGTGAAGGAGCTGCCCGAGGGCGCCGACCCTATGGACATCCGCTATAATATCGTCAACTGGGTGAACCGGAGCGGTACGCCGGCTCGCGCTTTTTCGTTTGGCGCCTCCTATATCGACCCGCGCACCGGCGAGATCATCAAGGGTGTGGTGACCCTGGGGTCTGATCGTCACCGCGAGGACTACCTGATCGCTGAAGGACTGCTGCAGCCTTATGAGGATGGTAAGGCTGTGCCGAAGCTGATGGAAGAAATGGCGCTGGCGCGTATCCGGCAGCTGTCGGCTCACGAGATAGGTCATACGCTTGGGCTCACGCATAATTTTGCCGCGAGCATAAAAGAGCGGGCTTCGGTGATGGACTATCCGTATCCGCGTTTCAATCTGAAACCGGACGGCACGCTCGATCTTAGCGACGTATATGCAAAGGGGATTGGTAGCTGGGACAAGCGGACGATTATTTGGGGATACAGCGATTTTCCCAAGAGCGCCGATGAAGACGCTGCGTTGGAGCGCATCATGAAAGAAACACTAAAAGACGGCTACAAATATATCCCCGACGTTGGCGGCATGACGCATCCCCAGTCGAACCAGTGGGATGACGGTGTGAATGCGATCGATCAGCTGGACAAGCTGATGAAGATTCGCCGTCTGCTCCTCGACCGCTTCTCCGAGAAAGCGATTCCGAAAGACGCGCCGATGGCGACACTGGAAGAGGTGCTGGTGCCGATCTATCTTTTGCACCGCTACCAGGTCGAGGCTGCGGCGAAGTCTCTTGGCGGTCTCTACTTCACCCACGCGGTCAAGAACGATGGACAGGAACCTACGAAGATGGTCGACCCGGCCGAACAATGGCGGGCCTTTGGCGCGTTGATGAATACGCTGTCGCCGGATGCGCTTGCGCTGCCCGAGGAGCTGATTCGTAAGATACCGCCGCGTCCGTCGGGCTATCCTTCGACGATTGAAACCTTTGGCGGGCATACTGGCCCGACCTTCGACCCGATTGCCGTTGCCGAGGCTGCGGCAGGGAATACGTTGTCTTATTTACTGGACCATGAGCGGGCGGCGCGTCTCATCGAGTTTCAGTCGCGCGATGCGGCGCAGCCGGGGTTGCTGGCGGTGCTGGATTCGTTGTTCGATCGGACCTGGAAGAAGACGCTTCAGCCGGGGTATAAAGGTGAGCTGCAGATCCTGGTCGATAATCTGACTTTGAAATATCTGCTTGGCCTTGCGGCGGACCCGAAGAATGGAGAGAATGTTCGTGGGGAGGCGCTGTTAAAGATCAATGAGCTGAAGGATTATATGAAGAGTACGCTTGCTGGGTCATCGAATCCGAAGCTGCGCGCGGCGCTGTACTTTGGTCTGGCGCAGATCGGACAGTTCGAGGATGATCCGAATAAATTTGTACCGCAGCCGGCGCTCGAGATGCCGCCGGGCGCGCCGATCGGGATGCCTTAATATTAATAAAAGCGGGACTATGGTCCCGCTTTTTTATTTAATTTTAGGACCAATTCATCTTTCCCATGGCGTTTAAGGATAGACTATTACAGATCGATCAGTTGCAGGAAAGTATTTCGAAGCATGGTAAAATACCGGCCGAAGTATTGAAAAAGATCAATTATAAATTCCGGCTGGAATGGAATTACTATTCCAACAGCATGGAAGGGAATACTCTTACCCAGGATGAAACGAGGACGGTGATGGTAGGGAATATTACAGTAGAAGGCAAGCCGCTCCAGGATATCATGGAAATGAGCAAGCACGATGAGGTGATCACTGATATTATCAGGATTGGAAAAGGGGAATTGAACATATCGGAGAAGAGAATCAAGGATATTCATACCGCGATTATGTATGAAGAAGACGCGGCCAAAAGCAAAAAGATTGGGCAATGGAAGACGGAAGCCAATCATTTATATAATTATCGGGGGGAGAAGTTTGATTTTGTAGCGCCTGCCGACGTCAAAGAGGAAATGCATAAGCTGGTCAATTGGGTAAATGGGGAAAGGGATAAGATTCAGCGGGGAGATAAGAATGCTTTACACCCGGTTGAGCTTGCGTTGAAGTTCCATCTTGATTATGTAAGCATCCATCCTTTCTATGATGGCAATGGGCGTACCAGTAGGATTTTTTGTAATCTTATTTTGATTTCTTATGGGTACCCACCGATTTATGTGAAGACGGACGAGAGGGAGGAGTATTATCGGTATTTGGCGGATATCCAGGCTTATGGCGGCAACCCTGATTTGCTTTATGATTTTATGGCGAGGATGGTTGTGCGTTCGCAGGAAATTGTGTTAAATGCAATTGAGGGTAAGGAAATCGAGGAGCCGTCTGATTTGGATAAGCGGCTGAAGTTGTTGGAGAATCAATTGAAATTAATAGAAACTGATGATGATGTAAAAATAGAATTAGATGGACACGTCTTCAATGATATTTATAATGATTGGTTAGAGAAATTTATAGTGAAGAGCATCCATCTATCTCAAAAATTCAATCGCTTTTTTAGCGGTACCAGACATTTGATCAATTTCGATGGTACGAGGTTCTATTTTGATGATGATCCTGATGAGCTTATAACAAACTCTCTATATGATGTGATCGAGAGAAATAAGCAACTTTATTTCATTTCAGAAGCAAAAGTGATATTTCAAACCGATTATGGCGTATTCAAAAAGGGTGGTCTAAAAGGTTTTAATTGTAAATGTGGGTGGGAGATTAACTTTAATAAATACAGCTATGAGGTTATTCTTGTATACGAGTTCTACGACGACAGTGAATTTGATCTAAAAGCCCCAATATATACCAGGCTGCTTCATAAGCCCCTGTCAGATCAGGAAATGAATGATTTGATTCAAAAGCTGGGGAATGCGATTTTGAATATTATTGAAACAAACGCAAAGAAAATTAAAACTTAGCGCTCATTTCTTTGAATACGAGTGTAGCGGCTTCTCTGGAACTCTTATCGAAGCTATCGAGCATCGTGCTGTCCTGCCGTTTCCAAAAGCCAGGGAGCGTCGAGCTTTTCACCGGCGTGATCAAAAACCCGATCACCTGCTCCTTTTTCTTATCGGCATCGGGCGGAATTGCGGCATAAATATCTTCGACCACATAGGTCTCCATCATCCGGAGCTTCTCGTTTATCTCCTCGTTATAGGAGGTCTTGAGGCTGTCGATCATGATCTTCGCCATTTCTATGTCGCCGAATAGTTTACCTGCTTTGAGGTTCCACCCGGGATGCTTATTGGGGCTGTCGATCGTCTTTTTTGTGATGTCGGCGAATGCGAGGGTGAAGTCATTTTGTTCCAGGACCGTCTGAGTCGACTTCTCGATGGATGCGTTGACTCTTTTAAATTCCTTTAGAATCTTGTCCGAGGGAGACTCGCAGGCGCAGAATAGCACCAGCGGAATAGCTATCTTTAGGGGCCAATTCGACATAACGATGCGTTTATTAGCCTGCATTTTAACGGTTTTCTCTTTAATAACGGCCCAGGGCCAGTCCTATTATTTATTGGTCGGCACCTATACCAATAGGGGGTCGAACAACGCCACGCCGCCCGCGGACAGCACCGGCAGCAAGGGCATCTATGTGTTCGAATGGGCGAATGGCCACGCCACCCTGAAAAGTATTACCCCCGCCGTAAACCCATCGTTTCTGACCATTAGCGCCGACGGCCGGTACGTCTATGCCTGCACTGAGAGCCGCACCCAGCAGGAGGGTAGTGTGAGCGCGTATGCGCTGGACCGGGCGAGCCAGAGCCTGAAATTCATCAATAAGGTCCCGAGCGGCAGCGCCAATCCGGCCTATGTGTCGGTCCACCAAGCGGGGCGGTGGGTGGCTGTGGCGAACTATACCGGCGGCAGCCTGAGCGTGTATCCTACCGCTGCGAGCGGGGCATTGCTACCGGCCGTGCGTCAAATTCAGCATACGGGGCATAGCGTGCACTCGCCCAACCAGGACCATGCCCATGTGCATTCGGTCTTGTTTTCTCCCGAGGGCCGGACCTTGTATGTCCAGGACCTCGGCGAGGATTCGATCAATATCCACCCCTTCAATTCGGCCGAGCAACAGCCGATGGCCGGCGCCGGCGAAGCCATTGCCACCCTCCCGGGGACGGGCCCCCGCCATTTGACTTTTCACCCCAGCGGCAAGTACGCCTACCTGATAGAGGAGCTGGGGGGAAGTGTAGACGTCTTCCAGCTGTACCCAGGCACCGGGAAATTAAAGCTGCTCCAGCGTATCGCCGCCCATGCGGATACGGCCAAAGGGCCGTTCCGGAGCGCCGACATCCACGTAACTCCCGACGGACGATTTCTATATGCTTCGAATCGAGCGGAGGCAAACCTGGCGATGTTCGAGATCGATCAAAGCCGCGGCACCCTAAAGACTATCGGTTACCAACCGGTGTTTGGGAAGGAGCCAAGGAACTTTATGATCGACCCGACGGGGGGATATTTGCTGGTTGCTAACCAGGATAGTAATACGATAATCGTTTTTAAAATCGACGCGCAGACGGGCCGCTTAATACCCACAAAGGAAAAAATTAGTGTGCCTTCTCCGGTCTGCCTTATTATGACTCATTGAGAATTTTTTGCAGAAAAAACTAAGAGAAACCCGGATTTTGCAAAAGTCTAGGGGTATTCCCTTAAAAAAATATCCACAAATCATACTTATTCCCAATTCAAGACGTTAATTTACAAAGGGAATTGTCTTATTCCCCCTGATCGCATAGGAATTTATTGACTCTGAATTAGTGGAAAATGACCTTGTCGACAATCCTTGTCAATGCCGATGACTTTGGCTATAGCAATGATGTAAATCGTGCTATCGTCAGCAGTCTTCAATCGGACCTTATAACCAGCACCTCGCTCATGGTCAACATGCCTGGGTTTGAGGATGCACTGGCCATGGTTCGTCTTTATCCTGAGCTCGAAGGACGAATAGGGCTTCACCTCAACCTTACAGAAGGTTTCCCGCTTACCACCACGCTTCATTCTTTTTCGGAGTTCTGCGATCCCGGTACGGGTCGGTTCGTGTACAAACGCGCGCAACCCTTGTTTCGGGTATCCAAGGCCTTAGAGCAAGCCCTGTACGAAGAGCTGAAGGCGCAGACGGAGAAGGCGATAAACGCCGGCATACGGCTTACGCATATCGACTCTCACCACCACGTACACACGGAATGGGCGATGGCGCCGATCGTTTGCCGGCTGGCGCGGGAGTACGAGATCAAAAGAATCAGGCTGACCCGGAACATCGGTCGTCAGGGAAGCAGTCTGAAGAGTATTTATAAAACCTTATTCAACCAATGGCAGCTGGGCCGGCAGAGGAGTCTAAAGAACACCGATTATTTCGGCGATATCGAGGATTTCCGATCCTTTCCCGGACGTGGCATTGGCAAGCGCACCGAGATCATGGTACACCCTCTCTTCAACGAGAAGGGCGTGCTGATCGATCTGGACCGGCAGGACCTCCGGGAGAGGCTCGAGCCGATTTTTAAACATGACTTTATCCGACGCGTATCTCCTAATGACTTATGACCCTGAACTGTTGACCCATGAAAAAATTAGCAGTCGTCGCAACTCACCCTGTCCAATATCATGTTCCCTGGCTCGTCAGGCTAGGTGAGCGGGATATTCATGTGAAGGTGTTTTACACCTGGGAACAGTCGAAGAACGGTATCGTTTTCGACTCCGGCTTTGGTAAGAGCATCCAGTGGGATATCCCGCTGTTGGAAGGCTATGACCATGAGTTTGTCACCAATACGTCCCGATGGCCGGGGCTCCACCACTTCAAGGGCCTGGTAAACCCCGACCTGATCAGCAAGATCGAGGAGTGGGGCGCCGAGGGCGTGCTCGTCATCGGATGGAATTACCATAGCCATCTCCGTTGTATGCGGCATTTCCACGGCAAGATACCGGTGTATTTCAGGGGGGATTCGGTCCTGCTTCACGAGAAGCCCGGACCGAAAAAATGGGCGCGCCGCCTCTTTCTCACCTGGGTCTATCGTCACATCGACTATGCGCTCTACGTCGGGCGCAACAATAAAGCTTATTTTATCCGCCATGGGATGAAGCCCTCACAGCTGATTTTCTCCCCCCAGGCGATCGATATAGACCGGTTTTCACAACCCAATACTTTTTACACCCAGGGGGCCCAGCAGCGGAAGGCGGAGCTGGGGATCCCATCGAATCACCTGACCGTTCTCTTCGCCGGAAAAATGCAGCCGGTCAAGAATCCGTTCTACATGGCGGAGCTTGCCCGGGCCTGCCAGGACCTGCCCGTACACTTCATCCTCGTAGGGGACGGGAAGCTGAAACGATACGTGGAGCAGCGCTGTCAGGGCATGCCCAACGTCACCTTTATGGATTTCCAGAATCAGCGGACCATGCCGATCATCTATCGCATGGGCGACGTATATATTATGCCTTCGGTCAGCGAGACCTGGGGCATGGGGATCAACGAGGCGATGGCCTGCGAGCGGCCTGTGATCGCTACGGATCGGGTAGGCTGTGCGGCCGATCTTGTGCTGGAAGGTATCACAGGCATCACTATCGAGCGGGATGACCTCAAGAAGAGCGTCGCGTTTATCCGCGAGATGTGCGGGGACCGGCAGCGTCTAGAGGAGATGGGGCATGCGGCAAGGGCGTTGATTCAACTTTTTTCTTTTACACAGGTGATCGATAGCATTGCGCTGGCGATGAAGTCGGCCAAAAAATACCGGCTTCGGCACGTACACCGGAGCGATAGGAAGCAGGATAAGGCGCAAATTGCGTAAATTCGGTGCGAAATGCACCTACACAATGAGAACATACTACTGGTTGGTTCCGTTCTGCTCCTGCTTAGCATCTTAGGAGGCAAGACGACCAGCCGCTGGGGAGTCCCCACGCTACTATTCTTCCTGCTCACGGGCATCCTCGCCGGCTCCGAGGGAATCGGCGGTATAGCGTTCGACGACCCGGAAAAGGCCCAGATCATCGGCGTCACCGCCCTCAACTTCATCCTTTTCTCCGGCGGTCTCAGCACCAACTTCAGGACCATCTCGCCGGTCCTGCGAAAAGGCCTCGCCCTTTCGACGCTGGGGGTCGTGCTAACCGCGTTATCCGTTGCGATTTTTGTCCATTTTTTACTGGGGTTCACGATGCCCGTCGGGCTGCTGCTTGGCGCGATCGTTTCCTCGACCGACGCCGCGGCCGTATTTTCGATTTTAAGAGGCCGGGGTATCAAGCTCAAAGGCGATCTTGCGCCTACCCTCGAGCTCGAAAGCGGCAGCAACGACCCGATGGCGTATTTCCTTACGATTTCCCTGACCGCAGTCGTCAAGGAAGGGGCATTCAATGCGACGGAGCTCCTGCTGATGTGCTGTAAGGGCTTCGTCATCGGCACCCTCATGGGCTATGCCACGGGCAAGGGCAGCCTATGGCTGATCAACCGCATTCACCTTCCCAATAAGGGTCTTTATTTCGTATTGCTGATGGCGTTAGCCTTCTTCAGCTACTCCTCGACTGAATTCCTGGGCGGTAATGGCTTCCTGTCCATCTATATCTGTGCGGTGCTCCTGGGGTCTTCGGACTTTGTCCACAAGCGCATCCTCATCCAGTTTTATGACGGTATCGCCTGGTTGATGCAGATCATCCTCTTCCTTGCCCTGGGGCTGCTGGTTTTCCCTTCGCGGGTCTGGGCGGTGACGGGGTGGGGGATCCTGATCTCGGCGTTCCTGATCTTTGTGGCCCGCCCCATCGGCGTTTTCGGGACCCTGCTCTTCTTCAAGACGGATATTCGCAGCAAGCTTTTCCTTTCCTGGGTCGGGCTGCGTGGCGCTGTTCCCATCGTTTTTGCGACCTATCCGATGATCGCCGGGCTGCCGGAATCGAATTTGATCTTCAATCTTGTCTTTTTCATCTCCGTGTCGTCCGTTTTAGTGCAAGGAACTTTGCTTCCATGGGTCGCCCGACGTCTAAAGCTGACAAATATTTAGTATCTTACCTCTCGACCCCCGGCACGACCCTTTCGACCTCATCCTAAGCGCGCTTACATGAAGGGAACAAACGAGAAAAGACTGACCAGAGGTATCGCCGTGACGATAGCCATCGTGCTTGCGATCGTAATCCTCTCCATCTGGCAATACCGCCGAATCCAGGAGAACGGGACGATCATCAGGCGCACCAACCTGATATTGTACCAGATCCAGGAGGTCCAAAATAATTCGGTCCAATACGAACTAAGTATCAAGAACTTTCAGCTGACCCACGACAGCGCCTTTTTAAAACTTGCCGCAGACTCGGTTGCCGTCCTTCCAGCCCGTGTAGCCACCCTCAAGACCCTCATCGCGGACCAGCCCCTTGAACAGAAGCGGATCGATTCCGTCACTTATTATGTCAACGCGAATCAGGGACCCCAGGCGCAGCAGCTATTGACCCGCTTCTCCCGTGACGTACGCCAGCTCCTCGAGGACCGGCGGGCCCGGAACCAGAATAGGGCATCACAATTGCAGTATGTCCTGTGGACCCTTACCGCGGCCGTTATTGCCCTGGCCTATGTGACCTACCGCAAAAATATGATCGACCTATCCCGTGGAAAGATGATCCGGGAACGGTTGCGCCAGTCTAACCGTGTGCTGGAAGAAGAAGTAAGACTACAATCAGTCAATTTGCAGTCATCCGAAGAAAAATACAAGACTCTTTTTAATAAAAGCCCGTTGCCGAAGTGGATCTATGACGAGGATACGCTTCGTTTCCTGGAGGTGAACGACACGGCCATTGCCAATTATGGCTATAGCCGTGAGGAATTCATGGCGATGACGATTGCCGATATCCGGCCGAAAGAGGATTGGGAGCGGTTATACGCGGACGTAGCGGAGATCAGGAGGCATCCCGAGACCAACCGGAACGGTCAGTGGAGGCATCTCAAGAAGAGCGGAGAGATGATCGACGTCGACGTGACCGCCCACTCGATCCGTTTCGAAGGCAAGAACGCCCGGATGGTCGTGGCCCACGACGTGACCGAACGAAAGATCCACGAGGAGCAGACGCGGAGGCTCAACCTCGACCTGGCGCGGCGTGCCGGGGAGCTGGCCAGCTCCAACGCGGAGCTCGAACGTTTCGCCTATATCGCCTCGCACGACCTGCAGGAGCCGCTGAGGATGGTGAGCAGCTTCCTCCAGCTGCTACAGAAGAAGTATGGGGGACAGCTGGACGCAAAGGCGGACCAGTATATCCATTATGCAGTGGATGGGGCGGAACGGATGAAGGCGCTGATCATGGACCTGCTCGAGTATTCGAGGGTGGGTACGGGTAAGGAGAGCTTCACCTGGGTGGATACGTCCGAAGTACTGAAAGAGGTCGGGGATGTCTTTCGCGAAAAGATTATCAGCGCGCGGGCCACGGTCAACATTGGTCCGATGCCTACCGTCTGGGGCGACAAGGTGCAGGTTACGCAGCTCTTTCAGAACCTCATCAGCAACGCGCTGAAGTATCAAAGCGAGGCGCCGCCGGTGATCAGCATCAGCGCAACCGAAGCCGAGACGCACTACCAGTTTTCGATTGAGGACAACGGCATCGGCATCGACCCGCAGTTCTTCGACAAGATCTTCATCATCTTCCAGCGTTTGCACAACAAGTCCGACTATTCGGGGACGGGGATTGGTCTGGCGATCTGTAAGAAGATAGTAGAGCGGCACGGAGGAAAGATCTGGGTGGAGTCTACGCCGCAAAAAGGAAGCACGTTTTATTTCACGATAATCAAAAAAGTAAACTCTTAACCTTATCAATCATGCAACAGATTCACATTTTGCTGGTAGACGACAACGAAGGCGACATTCTGTTGACGAAGGAGGCGCTTGACGATGCTCGTATTATCAACAAGATCTCCATCGCCTACGACGGCGTGGAAGCGATCAATTTCCTGAGGAAGCTGCCGCCCTATCGGGGAACGGAGATGCCCGACCTCATCCTGCTCGACATCAACCTGCCGAAGATGGATGGGACCGAGGTGCTGAGCATCATCAAGAACGATCCCGATCTAAAGCGCATTCCCGTAATCATGCTGACCACCTCTTCCTCTGAGAAAGACATCCTGGCATCTTATGACAACCATGCGAATTGCTATATCACAAAACCGGTCGATCTGGATCGGTTTATGGATGTGGTTCGCACGATCGAAGATTTTTGGATCAGTATTGTAAAACTGCCCAAAATTGCTTCTTAGAATGTCTGAAGAGAAAAATCAACAATTAACGATTCTTGTCGTCGAAGATAATCCCGGAGACCTCTTCCTGCTGGAAGAGTTTCTGCGTGGAACGGACCTTGACATTCATGAGGTGAAGCACGTGGTGAGCTTGCGGGAAGCGCGCGATACGCTTGTCGGACAGAAGATCGACCTGGTGTTCCTGGACCTGTCGCTGCCCGACAGCTTTGGGCTGGATTCCTATACCGGTATACAGGACTATACCCAACGTATACCCGTTATCCTGCTGACCGGTCTTTCGGATACCAAGCTGGCGCTGCAGGCCCTGGTGATGGGTGCACAGGACTACCTGGTCAAGGGTGAGTTCGACGAACAGCTGCTGTCCCGCGCGATCCGCTATAGCCTGGAACGTATGCGTAATCTTCTGTATCTGCGTGAATCCGAGGGCCGCTATCGCGAGCTGTTCAACAACAACCCCATGCCGATGTTCGTCTTCGACGCGGCGACCTTCAAATTCCTCGAGGCCAATGGCGCGGCGGTACAGCACTACGGCTATAGTCACGATGAGTTTCTGCACATGACGCTGGCCGACGTGCGGCTGGAAGGCAGCTTGAACCAGCTCCAGCAGGAGATGGCGCAGATGGGCCTGAACGGCGACGGCGAGCAGAAAGGGCTTCGGCGGCACGTCAAGAAGAACGGAGATCTCATCTTCGTGGATGGGGCCTGGCACCGGATCAATTATAAAGACAGACCCGCGATCCTCGTGCTGGCCAATGACGTGACCGAGCGGATCCGGCTCGAGAACGAGCTGAACGAGCAGCGGATGTCGAAACAGCGGCAGATCACCGAAGCGGTTATCGTCGCACAGGAAAAAGAGCGGACCGAAATCGGTAAAGAGCTCCACGACAACGTCAACCAGATCCTTGGCGCCAGCAATCTCTATATCAATACCGCGATGACCGACGAAGACGGGCGCCAGGAGCTGCTGGAACGCAGCACAGAGCTGGTAAGCCGCGCGATCAACGAGATTCGGAAGATATCCAAATCGCTGATCACGCCGGGTCTTCGGGAAATAGGTCTTATCGAATCGATCGAGGACATCATCGATGATATGAAGGTAGTGGCGCACGACCTGGTGATCGAGCTGGACCTGCAGAATATTTCCGAAGAGCAGATCGAAGACAGGCGGAAGCTGGCGTTGTTTCGGATGGTGCAGGAGCAGCTGACGAATATCGTCAAGCACGCGAAGGCTACGCGGGTGCTGATCCGGTTGTCGATAGAAGGACCGGATATCGTATTGACCGTTACGGATAATGGGGTTGGGTTCGATGCGAGCCGTCACCGGAAGGGGGTCGGTATCACCAATATTATCAGCCGCGCGGAGATTTTCAATGGCAATGTAGATATTCAGTCTGTGCTGGGGGATGGGACTACACTAAGTGTGAGCCTGCCGCTGGGCGAGTGAGCTACTCATAACTTTTTTAAAATCTTCACGAGCCGCTTTGCGATAAGTGCGTCTCCTTTATCGGAGGGGTGCAGACCGTCGTATGTCATGTCGATGGCTTCTACCGGATAGGGATATTCGTCGGCGGGGTTGAAGGGAACGGAGGTATAGTCGGGGTAGGTGTAGTCTTTGTACTGGCCGGTGGAAGGGTCTTTGAGGCGCTTGAACTTGACGAGGTGGGGTACGGCGAGCTTGCGTTCGTGGTAAAGGTCGACTACGCGGAGTCCTTCGTTTTTTCCGATCGTTTTGATGGCTTCTACAAATTGTTCGAGGGTTGCTCCGTCCTTTTCTTTGTAGGAGCCATAGGCGTTGTTCTTGTAGTTGTTGATAGAGACAAAGTCGCTGCGGGGCATCGGTGTGATGAGGATGATGCTTGCGTCCTTATTAAGCTGATGCAGCTTGTCTAAGATAATTTTAAACGACCCATACACCGTGCTGTCGCCGGTATTATTCTGAAAGTCGGCCCATGTGCCGATGTGATTGCTGTGCCACCAGTCGTTGGTGCCCAGGAAGACACTATAAACGTCCGCTGGGGGTATTCCGAGCTTTTCGATGGAACGGGCGATGCCTTGAGACGTCCAGCCGTTGTGGCCCTGGTTGGTATAGTGAATATAAGGAAGACGTTCAGTGACTTGCGTCATATAGCCTTTGGTGAGGCGATTGCCGGTTTCGTCTTTGTGATCGTTAAGATAGGTGATAGAGTCGCCGATGGCTACCCAGCTGAGAGTATTGTGTGTAAATGACACAAGCAAAAACAGCAGGGGAAGAGCCAGCAAGCAAACGATTTTTTTCATACTGATAGTTTACGACTAAGATATGTAATTCCCACACAGCCTTGTATTCGGTTGCATAAAAATTAACAAACGGGAAACTAACAATCGTTAGTTTTGTGCAAACGATTGTCATCATTTTAATTGCCATATGCGTCAACAGTCCTACATTTTGCCTTTGCGCGAGGTCGGCTTGTCCGACATTGCTATTGCGGGTGGTAAGAATGCTTCGCTGGGGGAGATGATCACGAACCTTCACGAGATGGGCATTCGAATCCCCGATGGATTCGTCATTACGGTACATGCTTACCGGGAGTTTATTGAATTTGGTCGCCTGGAAGAAGAGATTCGGCGGCTGGTGAGCGAGATCGACTTCGAGAGTGTCGAGTCGCTGCGTCGTGCGGGTTTGCGGATCCGTCAATTGATTCGCAATTCGAAGTTTCCTCCGGCGCTTAGTGGGGCTATTATCGAAGCCTACCGGGAGCTGTCGGCGCAGTACGATCAGCTGGATACGGACGTGGCGGTGCGTTCTTCTGCTACGGCGGAAGACCTTCCTGATGCATCGTTTGCGGGTCAGCAGGAGACGTACCTGAACGTGCGTGGGCCGGCCGCGTTGATGGATTCGGTGCGGAATTGCTTTGCATCGCTGTTCACCGATCGTGCGATCAGCTATCGGGAGAATTTTAAGTTCGACCACTTCGAGGTGGGGCTGTCGGTTTGTATCCAGAAGATGGTGCGATCGGACCTGGGTGTGTCAGGGGTTGCGTTTTCGCTGGATACGGAGAGTGGCTTCAAAGACGCTGTGGTCATCAACGGCAGCTATGGTCTTGGTGAGATGGTGGTACAGGGGGCGGTTTCCCCGGATGAATTTATCGTTTTCAAACCGGGCCTCAAGCGCGGTTTCGCGTCGATCGTCGAGAAGAAGCTGGGTGTAAAAGACAAGCTGATGGTGTATGGCGATGACCCGGACGAACGGGTAAAGACGATTCCGGCGGACCGTGGGATGCAACAGCGTTTCTGCCTGGAGGAGGATACGATTTTGAAGCTGGCGAACTGGGTGTGTTTGATCGAAGCGTATTATTCGAAGGTGAAGGGGCATTGGTGCCCGATGGACGTCGAGTGGGCGGTCGATGGGCTTAACGGGGAATTATTTATCGTACAGGCCCGGCCGGAGACGATTCACTCGCGCAGGCAGCAGAATAAGCTGACGGAGTATGTTATGAATACGGAGGCTTCGACGATTTTAAAAGGCATCGCCGTAGGTGATAAGATCGCATCGGGTAAAGTTCGTATTATGCATTCGCTGGACAAGCGGCTTGGTCAGGAGTTTCAGGCCGGCGAGGTGCTCGTCACCGACATGACCGACCCCGACTGGGAGCCGATCATGAAGAAGGCCGCGGCCATCATAACGAACAAAGGCGGACGAACTTGCCACGCGGCCATCGTCGCCCGCGAGATGGGTGTCCCGGCGATTGTAGGAACGGGGCATGCTACGGAGGTTCTTTCCGAAGGACAGCTCATTACGGCTTCTTGTGCAGCGGGAGATGAAGGTCTTATTTATGAAGGACGGCTTGACTTTACCGTGCTGGAGACCGACCTGGACAGCCTCCCCGAGGTGGAGACGCCGCTGATGCTGAATGTGGGTACGCCTGCGATGGCCTTCAATTATGCGTATCTGCCGCATAGTGGGGTGGGGTTGGCGCGTGAGGAATTTATCATCAATAATTATATCGGCGTTCATCCGGTGGCGCTGCTGAAGCATCGGGAACTGAAGGACCGGGAGCTGAGCGAGCTGATCCAGAAGAAGACCTGGGGGTATGCGGGGGAGGAAGACTTCTTTATCCGCAAGCTCTCCTATGGGGTGGGGCGTATCGCCGCGGCGTTTTATCCCGAGAAAGTGATTGTCCGCTTTTCTGATTTTAAGAGCAATGAATATTATAATCTCCCTGGCGGTAAATATTTTGAACCGACGGAAGAGAATCCGATGATCGGCTGGCGCGGTGCGTCGAGGTATTATTCGGATGCGTACCGGGAGGCCTTTGGCCTGGAATGCCGGGCGATCAAACGCGTGCGGGAGGAAATGGGTCTCGATAACGTCGTGGTGATGGTGCCTTTCTGCCGGACGGTGGAGGAGCTAAAGAAGGTACAGGAAGTGATGAAGGAGTATGGTCTTGAACGCGGGGCGAATGGTCTCGAGATCTTCCTGATGGCCGAAATCCCTTCGAACATTATCCTCGCCCGTGAGTTCGCGCAGCATATCGATGGATTTTCGATCGGCTCGAACGACCTCACGCAGCTGACTTTGGGACTGGACCGCGACTCGTCGCTGGTAGCGCATATCTACGATGAACGGAATCCCGCGGTGAAGGAACTATTGCGGATGCTGATCCGCACCGCAAAGGAATGCGGGGTAAAGGTTGGAATCTGCGGCCAGGGGCCTTCGGACTTTCCGGACTTCGCGCAGTTCCTGGTCGAGGAGGGTATCGATAGTATTTCCGTCACACCTGATTCGGTGATCAAGACCGTCAAGGCCATTCACAAGATCGAGCTAAGCAAGGACTTGTTCCATCTTGCTGCTTCGGGAACCCTTGACTAGAATATAGGTATCATGGAGGCCGGCGGCGGTAAACCAGCTGCTGGCCTCTTTGCTGTCTGCGAATCTCGTATAGGGATGGTCGATCTTTTGGAAGTCTCCGCCTACGAGCACGACCTGTTTCCAGGGGTATTGTGCGATGAGGTCGACGATGGCTTGGTGTTCGTTGCGACTCTCGGGGCCCAGTTCGGCCATGGCGCCGAGGATTAGCACTTTGTCGCCAGGGAATTTCGAGAAATTCTCGATCGCTGCACGCATGCTCGAAGGATTGGCATTGTAGGCATCGAGGATAATATGATTGCTATCGCGCTCGATCATCTGCGAGCGGCTGTTAGAAGGCGCGTATTGCTCGATCGACCGATGGATGTGCGCGTCGGTGACGTCAAAGTGTTTGCCGACGGCGACGGCTACAAGGACGTTTGGCAGGTTGTAGTCTCCCACCAATTGCGTGTGAATGACGCTTGGTGTGGCGCCGTGCAGGATCTCTACGTTGAGGAAGCTTCCCCCCTTTTGTGCTACACCCGTATAATCCGCGTCGTGCGTGCCATAGGTAATGACGTGCGCGATGCCGCGGCTCATTTGTTTCAGGTCCGCGGAGTCGGTGAGGACGAATGCCGTTCCGCCATTCTCGCGTAAGTAGTCGTATAGCTCACCTTTGCCCTTTTTTACGCCTTCGGGCCCGCCAAAGCCTTCGAGGTGGGCCTTGCCGATATTCGTGATGATGCCGTGGGTCGGGAGGGTGTAGCGGCAGTAGCCTTCGATTTCCTTTTGGTGATTGGCCCCCATTTCGATGACGGCGAACTCGGCGTCGGGTCGGACGGAGAGGATGGTCAGCGGGATGCCGATATGGTTATTGAGGTTGCCCTTGGTCGTATAGGTCCGGTAGGTCGAGGCCAGCACGGTGTGAACAAGCTCCTTCGTAGTGGTCTTGCCGTTGCTGCCGGTGATGGCGATGAAGGGGATGTTGAATTGTTTGCGGTGGTGGAGGGCCAGCTTCTGGAGGGTAGTTAAGACGTCTCCGACCATGATGAGGCGGTCTGAAACGGCCGGGGGCGGCAGCTCGGCGGGCGTCTCGTCGATGACTACATAGGCGGCGCCGAGCTCGAAGGCGCGGGCTGCGAAGGTGTTGCCGTTGAAGTTGGGGCCTTTTAGCGCGAAGAACAGGTCTCCCTGCTTCAGCAGACGGGTGTCTGTGACGATCGAGGGGTGGCGTAGATAGATCTCGTAGAGATTTTCGATGCTCATAGGCAAAAATTGGTCGGTTATAGCCGGGAAAGCCAAATTTCGGGCTGTAAAGGTGCAACATTTTGCTGGAACCTGAGTCTCATAATATGCACCAAAACCAATCCCATGTTTAGAAACTACCTGAAGATCGCGCTCCGGCAGCTCCGGAAGCAGAAATTCTATTCGGCGATCAAGATCGGGGGCTTTGCGCTGGGCATTGCCACCTGCTTATTGATTACGCTTTATATCCGCAGCGAGCTGAGCTATGACAAGGACTATCCGGAGGGAGACCGGCTTTTCCGTATTACGGGGGAATTCAAAAATGAGGACGGGAGCTTTAATCGTGGCGCGGCCTGGCAGGCGCCCTTTGCCCAGGCGCTCAAGAACGACTATCCCCAGATCGAGCAGGTGGCGCGGATCATGCCGTATAAGTTGTTCTGGGGAGCGGGGAACAACCAGTTCCGGAGGCTGGATAGGACCCAGGATGTGTACGAGGAGGGTTTTACCTGGGCTGATTCCACTTTGCCCGTGATGTTTGGCTTCAAGATGGTTTATGGGAATGCGGAGGAGGCGCTGGCCAGGCCTTTTACGCTGATTATGTCGCGTAGGAAGGCGGAGAAGTTCTATCCTGGCCAAGACCCGGTGGGGAAGCAAGTGGTGATAAACGATGAGGCGGACAAGCCCTGGACGATCGGCGGCGTCATGGAAGACCCTTCCCCCTATTCGCACTTGGATTATGATTTTTATCTGTCGATGACCGGGCACAAGCTCTGGGACGGCGAGCAGGAATCCTGGAATGCGAGCAACTACGACACCTATATAAAGGTGCGGCCGGGAACGAACCGGGCGCAGCTGGAGGACAATATACAAGGGATTGTAAAGAAATTCTGGTATCCGGTGATGGTGGCGAATGGTAATAAGATGGCGGACGTGCTGCTAAAGAATTTGAGGTACCAGGTGCAGCCGGTGGCGGACATCCATCTGGGCTCGGAGATCAACGACAGTCATCCTCATGGCGACCGAAAATACATCTGGCTCTTTGGGGCGATCGCGGCTTTTATTTTGATACTCGCCTGTATCAACTTTATCAATCTTTCTACGGCGCGCAGCGCCAACCGAGCGAAGGAAGTGGGACTACGTAAGGTAGTCGGCTCTCGTCGCACGGGTCTGGTGCAGCAGTTTCTGACGGAGTCGCTGGTGCTGAGCATGTTTTCGTTTTTGCTGGCGATCGGTCTGGCCTGGGCGCTGCTGCCGCTTTTTAATAAACTGGCGGGGACTTCGATAAGATTCCCTTGGGGGGAGTGGTGGCTGGTTCCTATTGTGTTGGGTTCGATGCTGCTGGTGGGGTTGGTGTCGGGGTTGTATCCGTCGTTTTATTTGTCCGCGTTTCGTCCGGTGGAAGTGCTGAAAGGGCAGGTTGCGCGGGGTAGCCGGCATTCCGGGCTTCGGTCCGTGCTGGTGGTTTTTCAATTTACAACCTCGGTAATTCTGATCATTGCGACGATGGTAGTGTATAGTCAGATGCAGATGATCCTAAACCGCAAGATGGGTTTCGACAAGGACCAGGTCCTGTTGATACAGGGAACGGGGACGCTCGATAAGCAATTGCCGGCGTTTAAGGCCGACCTGGAAAAGCTTTCGGGAATAAAGGCCGTGTCGATCACCGACTTCCTCCCGCTATCCGGGGGCAAACGCAATATGAATACCTGGTGGGAACCTGGTCATCAGAAAACCGACCAGGGAGTCGCGGCCCAGCGCTGGTATGGCGACGTGGACTATATGAAGGTGCTTGGTGTCAAGATGGCGGAGGGGCGCAGCTTCTCGCCGGTCATGCCCACCGACTCGCAGGCGGTGGTCATCAACCAGGCTATGGCCAGGAAGCTGGGCTGGAAAAATCCCATCGGGCGCAGGATTGCAAACGGCGGACTGTCGGACTCCGGTCACATCATCATCGGCGTCATGGAAGACTTCAACTTTGAAAAGATCAAGCAGGACGTGGGGCCGTTGTGTCTCTTCCTGGGCCGCTGGTCTTCGATCGTGGCGGTGAAGATGAATACGAAGGATATCAAGGGAATGATCAGCGGCGTGGGCGGCGTGTGGAAGAAGTTCGCTCCGCAGCAGTCGCTGCGCTATACGTTTATGGACGAGGAGTTTCAGAACATGTATAAGGACGTCCAGCGGACGGGAAATATAACGACCGCGCTGGCTACGCTGGCGATCGTGATTGCCTGTCTGGGGCTGTTTGCGCTTTCGGCCTTTATGGCGGAACAGCGGCGGAAGGAAATGGGAATCAGGAAGGTGCTTGGTGCGTCGGTTGCGCAGGTGGCGGGGCTTTTGTCGCGGGATTTTCTGAAGCTCGTGCTGATTGCGTTTGTAATTGCTTCTCCGATTGCGTACCTGATGATGAATAAATGGCTGGAGGATTATGTGTATCGGATCAGTATCGGTGCGTGGATGTTTGCCGGCGCGGGGGCGATGGTGCTGCTGATCGCGCTGGCGACGATCTGTGTGCAGGCGATAAGAGCGGCCATCACCAGTCCTGTCGGTGCGCTGAAGCAGGAAGGATGACGGCCGCATACTGTTCATCTAAAAGGCGTCCATGATCTTGATCCGGTTATTATTCATATCGGCGACATAGATCACTCGTGCGAACGAAGCGATGCTGGATAGGGTATTGAACCGGGCCGTGGCGGTAGGGCCGTCTACATCTCCGGCGATGCCCTGTCCTGCGATCGGAGAAAGCGTCGGCCCGGAAAAGTGATAGACCTTATTGTCGGCGCCCGCGACATAGGGACCGCTATTATCATTCGCATCGATGCAGATGTCGTTGAGGCTGGGGGTTTGGGGACCACCGGCAGTATAGAGGGTTGTAGTCGTATGGTCTGTCAGCGAAAAGAATAGTACGGTTTGATGATTGATCAGCGCGTAGAGTCCATTGGCGTTGTGGCTGTAGGCGAGCCTGACCGTGGCGTTTGCCAATGCGCTGTTTGTAAAAATCGTCGTTACCCTGCCGTCGAAGCCAACTTTCCGGATATGACCGGCCGCAGTCGCAACATACATATTTTGAAAGCCGTCGGTGGTCATGGCTTCGAGGGGTGTGAAGGTGGCGCCGGCGCCTTGTCCGTCTCTATCCGCGTCGCTTTTGTCGTTGCCGGCGAGTGTGCTTGTTACTCCGTTTCTGATCCCGACGATGCTGGTGTTGAAGAGATCCGGCACGTAGACGCCCTCTGCATTGTCGACCACAATCTTACGGGTAGCCAGACCCAGGCCGGGAACAACGGGCGGGGCAGGCAGGACGAGGCTGGTCACGCCGTCCCGGGTACACTTGCGCAGATTGCCCCTGCCGTCATAGAAGTAGACGGTGCCGCCGGGGCCCGCGGTCAGGGCGCGAGGGGATTCGATAAAAGCATCGATGCCCGTTCCTTCCTGGTAGCCGGTGTGGCCGTTGCCGGCAAGCGTGGCTACGGCTAATTGTATCCTGACCTGCCGGATGGCGTGGTTATCCTGATCGGCGATAAAGACACGGTCGTGGGACGTAGCGGTAATGCCGGCGGGATGATTGAATGCGGCGGCCGCTCCAAGGCCGTCGGCAAATCCTATAGCGAAGCCTGCGGGCGTGGTAACCTTGCCGTGCTCGTCGATGTAGCGCGCCGAGCTGAAAAAGTCGGCGACAAACAGGCCCCCGCTGGAAGTGGAGCAGAGGGCGGCAGGGAACTGGAAGCCTGCCTCGCGACCATTTGCGTCTTTGTGATTGAAAATACCGCTGCCCGCGACGGTCGTAACGATTCCGCGAACGATTCTGCGGATCTTGTGGTTGAGGCCGTCGGCGACATAGAGTGAGCCGTCGCCCGCGATGGCAACACCTGTAGGGTTATTAAAGGAAGCGAGGGAACCGGCGTCATCTTTCGACCCGGGAGTGAGCTGACCGGCCCATCGGGTGACGGTGTTTCCGTTCGTGATGCGGCGGATCATGTTATTGAGCTGGTCGGCGACATAGAGAGTGCCGGCAGCATCGATGGCTATACCGGTGGGATGATTGAATTTGGGAACGGTGCCGACGCCGTCCGCGAAGCCTGCGATCCCGCTGCCTGCGACGGTGCCGACGCTGTCACCGCGAGCGTTGATGGAGCGGATAACATTGTTGCCGGCGTCTGCGATAAAGATCCGCCCGTCGCGTGTAACGCAGATGCCCTGGGGACTTTTGAATTGAGCCTGTCCGGGTGAGCCGTCTTTGAGACCGGCCTGGCCGCTGCCCCAGACGGCAAGCACTGCGCCGGTGTTCGGGTCGATTTTCTTTACCTGGTTCGTCTGCTGATCGGTTACATAAAGTTTTTCGGATACGTCGAAGGCGATACCTGCGGGCGAGGGAAAGATGTTCGGACTTGCGGGACCGCCGACGAGCGTGGTGACCATGCCGATGGCAACCTGGGGGACGCTGACTATACCGATGAGGGGAGTCTGGTCGGTCAGGGCAGCCGCAGTGAATTTGGTTGTCTTGTCGATGTCGCCGGAGGTGGCGATCATATCGCGCTTGCAGGAATAGAAGATTGTCAGGGCTAAAGCCGGTAGTACATACTTTAAACGCATTCGATTAGAAGTTTTTAGTGAAGTTTGAGGGATCGAGCGTTTCTGGAGTTGTTACGTTGAAGGGCGCAAATTAACATACCGGTCAGAGATCGATATGTCTTGTTTTATTTGTGGCGGTTCTTGCTTTCCGAATGGTGGGGGGGGGGATTTTTCAGGACGGGACATGGGCAACGAAAAAGCCCCGCGTGTAGCGGGGCCTGTGCGTCAATTATGTGCAGGAGATGCGCTTTATCAAAAATTAGCGCATCTCCTGCACAGCGCTAATATCTGTCCTTCGGACGAGGCCCTTCCAGGGCCTCCCGGTGTAGGTTACTGTTTACGTGTATTCTGGCGTCTTTGCTTGTAGTTGATACCGGTCTGACGGCCATTGCCTGCGGGGCTGCCTACGCGGTCCATCGCGCAACGGAAACCGACCGTGCTGTTGGACTGGTCTTCTTCGAGGAAGCGGCGTGCGCCGGGGCTGAGCCAGTAAGCGCGGTCATTCCAGCTACCGCCCTTGATTACGCGGGACTTGTTGCTGATGAGGGTAGTCTTACCATAACCGTACGTGATACCGGTGATGGAAGAGTCACCATCGAGGTAGTTGATAACGTCGCCCTTCTGGTAGTTACGGCGGCGGATGCTCTCGGAGTCGGTGACGTTACGCATCTTGATACGACCGAGGCTGTCTCTTTCGGCCTTGCCTTCCTTGCCGTAGTCGACGGTTTCGAACTTGTTACCACGATAGGGGGCAACGTCGTCGGCGTCCTGGCCGGTCATGGGGCGGTAGACGTCGCCTACCCACTCGCTCACGTTACCGGACATATTATAAAGACCGAAGCCATTGGGGAAGAAGGAGTTTACGGGGGCGGTGTAAACGGCGTTGTCGTTCAGACCACCGGCGACACCCATGTTATCACCAGCTCCACGTTTGAAGTTGGCCATGAAGGTACCCTGCCAGCTGCCGTGACGCGTGTCGCGCAGGCCGTTGACGTTATTGCTCCAGGAATAAACTTGTTTGTTGGCGATCAGTTCCTCACCACGGTTCTTGTCGTTCTTGCCGGGGAGGGGGTTCTGGTTGATATAACCCAGAGCGGCGTATTCCCACTCAGCTTCCGTCGGGAGACGGTAGTTGGGGAGGAGGATACCGTCCTCGAAGGTAACCTGGGTACGGGGGGTACCGTTGGGGTTCTTGAGGGGGTTGCTCTTGGAGCGGGCGCGTTTGTCAGGAGTAGCCTGGAATTCGCCCATCAGATAAGCCTTTGTATTGAAGTTCTCCTGTCCGAGACCGGTGAGGTTCTTGACGGAGTTGGCGTTTACATAACCGCGGTCGATCAGCGCCTTTTCGTTGACACGGTCGGAGCGCCACAGACAGAAGTCGTGGGCTTGTTTCCAGGTCACGCCGACAACCGGATAGTAGTTGTAAGACGGGTGGCGGAAGTAGTATTCCACCATCGGCTCGTTATAAGCCAGCTCGCTGCGCCAGCAGAGGGTATCGGGCAGGGCGGCGTCGCGGACGGGTTTGTATTCGTCGGCGTCGAACACGTTGTTGAGCCAGTAGAGATATTCGCGATAGTGGATGTTGGCCACTTCGGTTTGGTCGATGTAGAACGAGTTGACGGTTACACGGCGGGGAACGTTGTTCCAGTCGCGCATGACGTCTTCCTGGGTGGCGCCCATGGTGAAGGTACCGCCCTGAACAAACACCAGGCCGGGGCCCGTGCGTTGTTCTTTTTCTTTGGAAACCTGGAACCCGCCCATCTTGGAATCGTTATAATTCCAGCCTGTTGCCGAGGATTGCTCCGGCTTTTTGTGACAGGCAGCAAAGAGGGATACGGTAGATGCCAGGATTGCTAGGTTTTTCAGATTCATAAATTGACGCATTTTTTTGCCGGGTGGGTTAGCCCACCGGGTTGTAAAGGGAAAAAACGATTAATTAGGGGGGATTATTGTATTAGAATACGGGAGTTAGTTATCCACAGTTGCCCCGGCGGCGAAGTTAGTGATTCTCTCCTCTCGGGGGAGGAGATGGCACGGATTTTGGGCCCCGGGGTGCCCCGGGTCGCCGGCGGGCGGCCCCGGATGTTTGGGGTTGATGTTAACGAGTGCGAATTAAGACAATAAAATAGCACAAAACCCGTTGGAAGAGGGTCGTCGTCGGCCTGGCCGGCGCGGTCAATCCCGACCTGTTTGCAAAACATTAAAAACCATTAACTTAGCCGCCTATATCACAAAACTACTCGGTTAACTTACGGAAGTAAAAACCCTCCGGCCTCTAAAAAAACTACTTGGGCAGGAGAAACCAAATTGTCAAAATTTGCGTGTTTGTGATTTTTAAAGAAAAAACAAGCTCATGAAAAGATTTTACCAGGGATTAGCTGCTTTTTTAGTGTTTAGTTGTGTAGGCGGACAGGTGATGGGGCAAAATACGGCTAATGCGATCAATGTGACGACGACGGCAGTTCCCTTCCTGCGGATTTCTCCGGACGCCCGCGCCGGGGGCATGGGTGATCTGGGTCTGACCACGAGCCCGGACGCGGCATCGGGTTTTTACAATCTGGCCAAGACGCCCTTCGCCAAGAAAGACATCGGCATCGGGCTGACCTATACTCCCTGGTTGAAGGACCTGGGACTGAACGACGTATATCTTCTCTCTGCCTCCGGTTATAAAAAGCTGGATGAAAACTCGGCCTTTTCGCTGGGTATTCGGTATTTCAGTCTGGGTAGCATCCAGTTCGAAGACTTTAGCGGCAACTCCCTTGGTAAGGGGAACCCCCGCGAGTTCTCGCTCGACGCGGGTTACTCCCGTAAGCTCGGCGATAAGCTGAGCATCGCGCTGGCGGGTCGCTATATCTACTCCAACCTGGCACAGGGATATTCGGCTCCGAGTGGGCTGACGTATCAACCGGGTAAGACTTTTGCCGCGGATATCTCGCTGTTCTACCATGGCGTGACTGAAGAAGCGGGTGGCTGGAACTTTGGCGCTGCGCTGACCAACCTGGGTGGTAAGATCGGCTACACCAATACGGCTACCGAAAAAGACTATATCCCTGCCGACCTCGGTCTTGGCGCCAGCTATACCGCTGTCTTCAACGAAGATAACAAGCTGCTCGTGGGTCTGGACATGCACAAGCTGCTCGTTCCGGTCGCCCCCCAGCCGGCGAATACGGCGGACCCGGTTGAAAATGCAAGGATTGACTCTACGAATTTATCGAACTATCATAACAAGAGTTTTGTCGGCAGCTGGTTCAGCAGCTTTAGCGGCGAAAATCAGCTCAAGACGCTGCAGTTCTCTCTGGGTGCTGAATACGCCTACCAGGACCAGTTCTTTTTCCGCGCCGGCTACTACTACGAAGACAAGACCAAGGGCGGCCGTCAGTATTTCAGCGTCGGTGTCGGTCTGAAGTACAATGTGCTTGGGCTGAACTTCTCGTACCTGGCTCCTTCGGGTAGCGGCAATAACCGTAGTCCGTTGTCGAATACGCTTCGTTTTGGGTTGTCCTTCGACCTGGATTCGAATGGCGGCAATAACGATACGTCGGGTTCTACGAATTAATTCTATCTATCTCGCATATTGGAGACCCGGGTTTGCCCCGGGTCTTTTATTTTTGTACTTATGGCATACAGAATAGGTTTTGGTATTGACTTCCATCAGCTGGCCGAGGGGCGTGAGCTCTGGCTCGGCGGAGTGCGTATCCCACACACGAAGGGCTCTCTTGGGCATAGTGATGCGGATGTTTTGTTACACGCGATTTGTGACGCACTGCTGGGGGCGTTGAGCCTTGGAGACATCGGCATGCACTTCCCGAATACCGACCCGGCGTATAAAGACATCGACAGTAAGATCCTGCTTCGCAAGACGATGGAGCTGGTCGCGGCCAAAGGCTGGAAGGTCGTGAACATCGACAGCACGGTTTGTCTGGAGGCGCCGAAGATTATGAAGTATGCGGGGCAGATGAAGGAAATTATCGCCGCTGCGGTTGGCGTGGCGCTCGATGACGTCTCGATCAAAGCCACCACGACCGAGCAGATGGGCTTTATCGGTCGGGGAGAAGGCCTCACCGCGTATGCTACCGTGCTTTTGGAGCGTGGCGCCTAGCGGGTGGATGACGCCAAACCCCTACCTTTGCCGCATGTCAAACATCAAGGTCAAAATCATCAACCATTCTCCGAACGCCCTGCCCGAGTACGCCACCGAAGGCTCTGCTGGCATGGACCTCCGGGCCCACCTTTCCGAACCCGTAGTGATGAAGCCCCTGGAAAGACACCTCATCCCGACGGGTCTCTTCATGGAGCTGCCGGTCGGCTATGAAGCGCAGGTCCGTCCGCGCAGCGGTCTGGCCGCCAAGCACGGCATCACCGTCCTCAATTCACCGGGGACCATTGACTCGGATTATCGGGGAGAGGTAAAGGTCATCCTGATCAATCTTTCAGCCGAAGCGCAGACGATCAATGCCGGTGACCGCATTGCACAGATGGTCGTCAGCCCTGTGGTTCAGATTGGATGGGAGGAAGTGGCGGAGATCGGCACGACCGCGCGGAATGCAGGCGGGTTTGGACATACAGGGAAGGCGTAGGCCGGCCGAAAGGCCCGCCCGGCTCGAATGAAGGTCCCGCCGGCCCGACAGCGGAAGGCCTGAAAACTTTCACTCAACAATATAAAATACATGTATAGACTCCTGGCAGGCATCGTGATGATCGGCTTGTTGGCCATTGGAACAGAAGGGTGCCGCTCTACCAAGAAAATCCAAAAAGTCATCAGTACCCCCAGCCCCCACAAGGATACGACGGGCAATGCAGCCCGCGCCGCGGTTGCCCCTGTACGTGACGCCCACGCCGATTCGATAGCCGTCATCCAGCAGACCCTGGGCAAGCTCAGCCATAATCATATCGATTTTACGACCTTTTCGGCCAAGATGAAGGTTCACTACGAGGGTGGCGACGGCAAGGACTACGAGTTCAACGCCTTTGTGCGGATGAAGAAGGACAGCGCGATCTGGGTGGCCGTGAATGCGGCGCTGGGGATCGAGGCCTTCCGGCTGATGATCACGCCGGATAGCGTAAAGGTGCTGGATAAGCTAAAGAAGATAGTCCGCATACGGTCCGTCTCCTATCTCCAGGACGAGATACATCTGCCTGTGGACTTCAAAACCCTGCAGGATATACTATTGGGCAATCCGGTCTTCCTCGACACTGCGCGTGTGGTCTTTTATAAAACGGAGACCAAGGGCATCTCGCTGTTCAGCACGGGCGCCACTTTCCGCAACTACCTGACGGTAAATCCCGACGGCACGCTGCAGCACAGCAAGCTGGACGACACCGACCCGCTGCGGCAGCGGACGGGGGACATGACGTATGGGGAGTATGATTTCTCTGCGAGCGTGCCCTTTTCTACTTACCGGAAGATTTCGGTCGCTGAGAGGACGAAGGTGGATATCGAGATCAATTATAAGTCGTTTAAGTTTAACGAAGTTTTAGTTTTTCCTTTTACGATTCCGAAAAATTATAAGCGGAGATAAGCGTTATATATTTAAATTCGGACTATGCTCAGAAAAATTCTTACGGGAACCCTTCTTTTGCTGGCCGTGGCCGGCCGACTCAGCGCTCAACAGCCGACGCAAAACCGCGCCGACCTTGAAAAGGAACGCGCCGCCATCCAAAAGGAGATCGAGGACGTAAAACGCTCCCTGGAGGAAACCCATAAGAATAAGCGCGAGACCCTGGGCCAGCTGAACCTGCTTCAGCGCCGGCTGAAGCTCCGCGAGTCCGCTATCAACAATATCAACTCCCAGATCGACTTCATCCAACGCGACATGGACAACTCGAACCGCGACATCAACAAGCTCCGGTCCGAGCTCGACACCCTCCGCGTCCAATATGCGCAGAGCATCGTCTTCGCCTACAAAAACCGCAGCAACTACGACTTCCTGAACTTCATCTTCAGTGCCATCAGCTTCAACGACGCGGTGCGCCGGATTCAGTACCTGAAGTCCTACCGCGCATACCGGGAAGAACGCGCGGAAAATATCCTCCGTACCCAGGACGTCCTCCGCTCCAAGATCGACGGACTGAAGGTGACCCGCCTCGAAAAGGACGAAGCCCTAAAGAAACAAAGCAAGGAACGCTCGATACTGGAAGACGAAAAGAAAGAAAAGGACGCCGTC
>JAFDYG010000426.1 GCA_018267545.1 Bacteroidota bacterium | reverse complement strand
TTTCCTCTGCCCATTTCGATATAGTCACCGATAAACTCTACTGTTTCGCCGGCGCGGTGTTTTTCCGAAGAGGTGGCGTATTCCAGGACGAAATATTTTCTGCCTTTGCCGCCGACGAGGGACTTGAGAGAGCCGCCGACAGACTTGGAGAATTTTTGAGTAGAACTTGCTGGGTTGATAGTAGACTGTGCCATTTTGGTTTTTTTTGTTGGGTGATTTTGATAGACCAAAGTAACAGCGAGTTTAGCCGGAAGCCGGTACGACAACCGGTTAGCAACCGGTTTTTCAGATCATGATCATGCGCAGGGTGGTATCTCCCATGGTAATGACGTCTCCGGGCTTTATTTCCCTGCCGTCCTGGTTTACCTGTTGTCCATTAAGGTACAGTCCATTGAGGGAGGGTACCCATTCCTTGCGGTCGGAATGAAACTGTCCGTCCTTTATTACCCAGGCCTTGGAGGAGCCGTTCTTTTCGATGATGGCGTGACGGCGGGAGATATAGCGGGTTTCTACCTCGGCGATCTCGATATCATTGATGACGGAAGGGTCTTTTCGGCCGATGGTCAGCAGGGAGCCTTGTTTTTTATCGGCCAGCAGGGTAAGGTCGAACAGCTGGTTGAGCTCTTCGCCGTAAGTAACCTGGATAGCGGGTTTGCTTCCGATGGTTTCGGCGGGAGGAGCTTCCTGTGGTACTGCGGGGCGGTAGCCCAATTGGCGGATGATATCGGCGACGGTCTTGAAGCGCTTATGCTGATAATCCGGCTCGATACATTTGCGGATGATGGGGAGCCAGGCGTCGTAGATATGGTTACGGTAGAGTTCGAGGCCGACATAATTACCCTTCTTTGCATTTTCCAGGTATTCGAGCAGGTCTTTTTCGCTTTCGATCTTATAAGGCGGAAAAGGATAGCGTCCGGTGAAGAGCTCGAACATCATTACTCCGAAAGAATAGATATCGGCAACGGCGTCCAGGGCTTTGAAGGAGATCTTGTTATTGGCCTGTTCGGGGGCGATATAGGCCCAGGTGCCGAAGATGTGTTCGACCTTTCCGAAGATATTTCTTTCTGTAAGGCGGGAGTTCTTGTGTCCGGCGATGCCGAAGTCGGAGAGCTTGACGCCGCCGTCGGCGTGGAGCAGGACGTTGTGGGGTTTTATATCCCGATGAAAAAAGCCTTTCTGGTGTAATTCGTGCAGTCCGGCGAGGACCTCGAACCCCAGCTTATTCATGTCCGGGATACGGTTGGGCTGGCCTACGCAGGCGGCGAGGCTACCGCCTTCACAATATTCGATGATGATAAAGGGGTTGCCTTTTATGCGTCCGCAGGCGTGGCTCTTTACGATGTATTTGGACTCGATTCCGGCGATGTCGAACTCGCGCTGGAAGCGTTTCAAAAGAAGCTGTCTTTCTTTTTCGTAGGCGATCTCCCAGAGTTTGAGCATTTTGAGGGCGAAGACCTTTCCGCCTTCATCCTGTACTTTGTATACGATGCCGAAGGAACCTTCTCCAAGGACGGAGATGAGGCGGTATTTATCGATGCGGTCGCCGGGCTGCGGGTAGAACCGCTTGGGGGCGACGTATTCTTCGTTTTTCATTACTACTGGTTTTTAGGGTTTGTGAGGGAGAAAATGAATCGTTTGTTGCCGATGACCAGGATGTCGCCGTCCTTGAGCTCGTGCTGTTCCGACACTCGGATAAAGGTGCTTTTCTTTTCGCTGCAGTCGATGATATGCCATTTGCCGTCGGAGAAGGTAACGCGCGCCTGTACTTTGCTGGTGATGGTTCTGTTCTCGGCGTCGAGGTTGGCGCGGTTGAATTCTACGAGTTCGTCGGGGGCGCTGAAGGAGAGGATGACGGGGGCTGCGTCTTTCTCGTCCAGGCGTTGGAGGAAGAACTCTTTTGGGGGAGGTGTTTGGATGCGATAGGGGTCGATGGTTTCGCGGGAGGCGTGGGCGGGGACTGTTTCGGCGCTGGGCAGCGGGGGTGCGGCTGCGCCGCGAATTGTTTCAGGAGAGGCGGACGAGACGGAAGACGCTGACTTACCGGCGATCGTTTCGTTGTTTACGGGGAGGAGGTTGCCGCATTTGATACAATACTTGTCGGTACTGTTGTTGTTCCAGCCGCAGTGATTACATTTCATATTCATTAAGTTTAGAGCAAAGGAAAAACTTAGGATATTAAATGCCGGTCATGCAACCGGTTAGTAACCGGTTTGTGAAGGAACACAAAATAAGTGGAATTTCGCTTTTTCTAATGTGTAAATAGTTAGAACTAACTATGCCAAAACGGTCTGCAGGACGGAAAGGGTGCGCATCTCGCCGAACTCGGGAATATGGAGGGCATAAAAGAGCTGATAGGCCTGCAGCAAGGCTCTGCGCGTTTCCTGGTTGAGGGCGAGCTCCTGTAATTCGGCGGGCTGCTGCGCTCTGAGGAGCTGGGCAGTTATATAACTATGATTGCCTTCTAAGACCTGGTGGTGCTCAGGATGCTCGGCGACAAACTGACCTTCCTGGAGGTCGAGGAAGGGGGTCTTTTCGCTATAGATATCCTGGATACGGAAGCCGAAGAAGCCCGCGAGGTGGAGCATAAAGAATAAAGGAAAATTTGCCTGGACCCGGCCTTCGCTTGTGTCGAGGTGAAGAAAGGCGTCTTCGATAAAATAAAAGAGGTCGGGGTTGGGTTCGGGTTGTTTGATGCACTTTGTCAGGAGCTCGACCATAAAGACGGCTACGGCGTTTTTCAGCACGTCGAAAAAAATGTGCTGGTAGAGGGCGGACCATTTCATCTCGCGGATGCGCTGGAGGTTTTTCAGGTCATTGTGATAGACGATGAGGTCGAGGATGGCGGAGGGCTGGAAGAGGTTAGCCTTACCGGGGCCTTTTTTGGAGGAGGTGCGGACGCCGCTCACGATGTAGGTTTGGAGGCCAAAGAGTTCGGTGTACAGCGTTGCGATAAGGCTGGTTTCACCGTATTTGACTGTTTTTAAGACGATTCCTTTGGTTTTATGTAACATTTCGCGCTCCTTGCGGCGGCTCAAAAGTCCCTAAATTGCAGTTTATTTGCAAAGTAAAATTTTCATACATGTGGGAATCCATTGCCCGTCTGCTTCTCAAATATAGACTCTTCTGGCTCATCGTACTCCTATCCGTCACTGCTTTTATGGGCTATCATGCCTCCAGGGTCCAGCTGAGCTATGACTTTACAAAGACGATTCCTACGGATAATCCGAAATATCAGGCCTATCAGGAGTTCCGTCAGCGTTTTGGCGAGGACGGGAATGTGTTGGTCGTGGGGGTGCAGACGGACAGCTTCTTTCGGATGAGTTTTTTCAAGGATTATTTGCAGCTGATGAAGGATTTGAAGGGTGTGTCGG
>JAFDYG010000425.1 GCA_018267545.1 Bacteroidota bacterium | reverse complement strand
ACGGTGAACCAGTCGTAGGACCAGATGGCCAGGATGTTGCGGGAGCTGCCGGGGAAGGGGATGTATTTGCGCAGGTCGAAGAGAAGGGATTGCCAGTTTTGGTCGCTGCCGAGGAAGGTAAAATTGGGGCGGTAGGTGATGCTGGCGTAGTCGCCTTTTTCGGGGTTGATGGGGTTGCGGCGGCTGTCGAAGAGGAGGTGGGCGGAGATGCCGGAGGCTACTTCGGAGCGGCTGAGGCCGTAGCGTTCGAAGTCCGTGGTTTTCCCGGCGGGCGGGTCGATTTCCTGGATGTTCCAGAAGTAGTCGAGGTCATAGCCCAGGCCCAGGTAGAAGTCCTGGGCGACGTGCCGCAGGATGGCCTGGTGCAGGCGGAGGTAGCCGTAGTCGATGTTGTAGCCGCTGTCGGTGCTGGTGTTGCCGCCCAGCCCATAGGTCAGGGAGGGGTATTTCAGATAGCGCCAGTCGGTGACGATATTGTACTTATTCCCGCGGGTCCAGATGTCGGCCTGGATGGGGAAGATGATTTGTTTGTATTGGGAGTAGGTGAGGCTGGTGAGGATCGAGGAGAGATTGGCCTTGCTGTGTTCGCTGGTATAGAACGCGAAGTTGGAGCTTAATACGCCGGCAAAGCCGGTTTGGAGGGTATAGCCTGCGACGGGTAGGGCGGATATGTGGAGCTTTCCTTGTTTAGTCGGGAGGGTGTCTTCGCGGCGGGTGTGGCGGCCTTTTAGCCAGGAGCGGCCTACGTCGACCAGG
Organism: Bacteroidota bacterium; assembly: GCA_018267545.1. Classification (GTDB taxonomy): domain Bacteria; phylum Bacteroidota; class Bacteroidia; order Chitinophagales; family Chitinophagaceae; genus Puia. The sequence goes on along the minus strand of JAFDYG010000425.1, from coordinate 1,327 downwards.
TCGACCTGTTTGTTTTTCAGGGTATCCTGGGTGCGGCCTGAGAGGGCCACCAATAGAAGTAAAGCAGGGAGGATGTATGTTTTGATAGAAATATTCAATAGTTGAAATTACGCGACCTGTGACTAGAAATCTTGTTAATAGTTTATAATGTTTGTGTTAATTCATGCCGGGAGGCTGGCGTTTCGGTGATTTGTTATAATGTTTCGGTGAGTTCCTCATAGTCGTTTAGTTTCTGGAGCTCGAGGATGGTGGTACGGCCGTCTTCGCTCTCGCGGTACATGGGTAAGAATTTCCGGTTCACCCTTATTTCGTGGTAGGTATAGGAGGTGCGTTGCTGGACGATGCTGGAATAGATATCGTCGAAGCCGCGGATGAGGACGTAGATTTCGACGTCGGCGGCGACCATGTCGTTATAGGAAAGGCCATTGAGGGGGCTGTTTTCGTCGATGGGATGGACGACTGTCCAGTTCATGACGAGGTTTTCCACCTTGGTGCGTTCGAGGGAGAGCTCGTAGTAGCGGTATTCTTCGCGGAGGTCGTCCTGGATGACCTTCAGACCGATGTTGACGCGGATTTGGACTTCGGTGAGGGTGTGATTGTCTTTGTAGGGTGCGAAGCGGAACATCAGCGCCTTGCCGCCTTTGAAAGGGGCGACGAGGGCATAGTCGCTAAAGGCGAGGAAGGAGCGGGGGCGGGAGAAGCGGCCGTAGATGAGACCGGTGGCGAGGGCGAAGGAGAGGAAGCCGATCATGCCTTCGAGGGCCGCGACAAGATTAGCCGGGCCTCCGACCGGGTTGACGCGGCCATAGCCGACGGTAGTAAAAGTTTCGGTGCTGAAGAAGAAGGCTTCTTTGAAGAGGCCCCAGGGGGTGGTGGAAAGCAGGCCCTGGAACTGGTTCATGCCGATCAGCAGGTAGATGCTGCAGAAGACGAGGTTGATGGCGAAGTAGAATGCTACGATCACGCCGATGAATTTCCACCGGGGGAGGGTTAGCATGTGGTGGTAGATGCTATAGCGATCGAAGAAGGACACGCCTTCTTTGCGGAGGTTGTAGGAACCGTCGCGGTTGATGAAGCGGCCGCCGTAGCTGTCTGCGTTGGTGCCGAAGCCGGTATCGTTGTTGGTTTTTAGGCGCGGATCGATCTTCATTTTCATTCCCGTGGCCATAGCTATAGGTTTAATGCATCAAATAATATTTCGATGGGGTGGAGGGCTTTGCGGCCGGTTCCGTCTTTGATCTGGTGGCGGCAGCTGGTCCCGGGTGCGGCGATGAGCACGTCGGGGGATTGGCTGCGGACGGTGGGCAGGAGTACGAGCTCGCCGATT
>JAFDYG010000424.1 GCA_018267545.1 Bacteroidota bacterium | reverse complement strand
CGAATTTCCTTCTCGCCACCGGCGTAATCAACACCGGCACCCCCTTCCGCTCCCGAACCGCCGTAACAAACCGAACCAAATTCCCCTCGAACTCCGCCGGAGGCGTATACGTCGCCTTCGTCGGCACCTCATCATTATGCCCAAACTGGATCAGCACATAATCCCGCTCCTTCATCCCCTTTTCCACCATCTCCCACCTGCCCTCCTGTATAAACGACTTCGTGCTCCGCCCATTCTTTGCCAGATTATCCACCCGCACGCTCGAATCGAAAAAATAAGCGAAAGGCATACCCCAACCTGTCTCGGGGTATGCCTTTACTTCCTTGTCCGCCATCGTGGAGTCCCCCACGAGCCAGACCGTCGTCGTCGGTTCCCCAACGACCAATAATGTGACATATGCCAGTACAATCGTTTTAATGCCCATATCCAATGCTAGCGAGTTTTACCGGAATAGACGATAAGAATGAGCAGTTTATTTACGCAAACGTTCCCGTAACCCCCACCTCCGCGCAGCCCCACCCCCCTGGCAGCCTCTTTGCATAACAACAATCATGAACCACGCCCCAAATCCACCCATCTGGCTCGGCACCAGCGGACTCGTCCTCCCTGTCCCCAACAAAAATCACTTCCCAAAAGAATATCAAAAAGGCACCCGCCTCACCTACTACGCCTCCCTCTTCAACAGCATAGAAATCAACAGCAGTTTCTACAAAATCCCCAAACCAGACACCTTCGCCAAATGGGCCGCAGAGGTCCCGCAAGACTTCCGCTTTACGGTTAAGCTCCACCAGTCCATCACCCACGCCCCCAACCTCAACTACCCACCCGAAAACCTCACCCGCTTCCTCCACGCCGCCGCACAGCTCCGCGACAAAAGAGGCTGCCTCCTCATCCAGTTCCCGGCTTCGATAAAATCAAACCACCTCGAATCCCTCGAAAACCTTCTCCACGCCATCACCCACATCGACAACACCTGGAAGATCGCCGTCGAGTTCCGCCACAACAGCTGGTACCACCCCGCCACCACCGCCCTCCTCGATCGCTTCAAAGCCACCCTCGTCCTCCACGACATGCCCGCGTCCAAAATCCTTACCCCAAACAATCCCCCCTTCACCTACCTCCGCTTCCACGGACCCGCAGGCGACTACAAAGGCGGCTACACCACCTCAACCCTCGAAGAATATGCAAAACTGATAAAAGAATGGCAGAACGCCGGTAAAGAAGTATATGTGTATTTTAATAACACCATCGGCGACGCCATCACCGACCAGAATACGCTTAGAAACATGCTATAGCCTAGCCCAATTCTAATATATCGTTCCCTCTCTCAACCGCAATGAAGCCCCGCTCCGCGACGCAAAATGCCCCCTCACCTCGGCCAAAATCGACAGCGCTATCTCCTCCGGCGTCGCCGCGCCAATATCCAACCCCGCAGGCGCATAAACCCTCTTTATCTCCTCCTCCCCAAGCCCCATCTCCTCAAACATTTTAACCGCCCGCTTCCTCGGCCCCAGCATTCCAATATACGAAGCCGCCGAAGGCAGCACCTTCCTCAAATTGACTAAATCGGTCTTATAATCATGCGACATCAACAACACCGCCGTATACCCGTCGATCCCCGGCAACCCCGGCTCCCTGCTATCCATCACCACCGTAGCCGCAGCCACCAGCGACCTCTCCGCCCTCGCCGTATTCAAAACTACCGTCGACTCCCAACCGAGCTCCTTCACCTGGTTGAGCAACGTCCTTATATCATAATTACCCCCATAAGCCACCACATGTATCGCCGGAAGCAACACCTCTATAAACACCTTCAGCTCCCCATGCACCACCGCCCTCGAAGCCCTGGCCTCTAAACACGCCTCCACATCACCCGATAACCCCGCCGGCAAACCGCCATCCCCCCAGACAACCGTCCGCCCCAGCGATTCCCCACCCGTCACCGTCACCACCGCCACCGGCTCCCTGACACCCACCAGCCTCTCCAGCACAAGCACCGGGTTCCCCCCATCCTCCGACCTCAAAGGGGTAAATAGCACATCGATAATCCCCTGGCACCCCAACCCCACTCCTATCTGATAATCGTCATCCTGCGTCGTATCATACGTAACCACCGAAGCCTGCCCCAACCCGATCGCCTTCTGCGCCCTCCGCAACGCATCCCCTTCCAAACACCCGCCGCTAATCCCCCCCAGGTACGTACCATCATCCAAAACCAGCATCCTCGCCCCCGAACGGCGATACGACGACCCCTCCACCCGGACAACGGTCGCCAGGGCCGCCTTCGTGCAGCTAAAATCAATGGAATGATACGCCTGAATAATAGTCTTGATTTCTTTCACTCCCAGTCCTTAAGTAGTCTCCGCAATATAATAATTTCACCCGTGTGATAGCTCGTATGATCCGCAATAAGCAAAGCCTCCCGAAATAGACTCTGCCCATCCCCATGCGCAAAAGGCGTATAAATTCCCTCCCCCGATTCCCGTAGCAACCCGATAAACGCCTTCCGGTCAGCAATCACCTTATCCACCGACTTCTTAAAATCCCCCGCATGCGCCGGCGCCTTTTCCTTCGGCCAATATCCCTCCGGCCAGTCCGGACTCACATGCTTCGGATTGCGGCTAAACTCCAAAATGTCCCACTGCACGACCCGAATATGCTCCACCAGCTGCCAGATACTATACGGTAACCCCTCCGGGACCTTTCCAACCAACCCGGGATCCACCCCACCTACCGCCTTCTCGAAACTTGCGTGCGCATTCCCGTGCAATAACAATTCCTCTAATTCTTTGATAACAAACGACATATATTTTTATTATCCAAATCGCAAAACCAATACCAAACGCAGCCTTCCCCACAGGAGTCGCCGTCCAACCCAAAAAATTCACCCCCTGCAGCCATTTTCCCGATTGTGAAAACCTGTTTCCCGATTGCGTAACAATAGCCTTGAATGTCAACCTAATATTGCAGCCGAATCTAAAGGAAATCTAAAATAAGTCTAAAAAGAATCTAAAATCGAAAACAACTGATATATGAAAAAGCTGAATTTGTTCCTGCTTTCCGCCCTTATCCTTGCTGCCAGCTGCAAAAAAGATCATAGCGACCCGATCCCCGTATATACCGTTCCTACGACCTATAACTTTACCAACTTCAACGACTCCAACGTCCTGAAGCTGCTGGCAATGGCCGACCAGATCGGCGCAAAGATCAACACTGCCAGCAACGCCAACACGGTCGTCAGCGCCCAGGACCTCAAGGACATGTTCAACAACACGGGCAACAAATTCGCCGATACCGCCCTCAAGCTGAACGCCAGCGGTCTCAAGCTCTCCTCCTGGGTAGCCCCCGCCGCGGTCACCGACCTCAACAACTACTTCGATAGCATCGCCCTTGCAAGCCAGTCCAACACCTCCGCCAATGGCCAGCCCGGCCGTGCCGTCAGCAAAGGCAACAAGAAATACGCTCTTTCCGCAAACGGCGTCTTCTACTACCAGGTAGTCCGCAAAACCTTCAACGGCGGTCTCTGCGCTTACTCGATCACCAATCGCTATATAAAGGATTCTATCGCCGGCGCCAATAACACAACCGTTACAACCGGCTCCGGCACCGCCCAGGAACACTACTGGGACGAGGCCTTCGGATTCTGGGCCGTTCCCGTCGACTTCCCGACTAATATAACCGGTCTGCGCTACTTCAGCAGCTACTCCAACCAGGTAGACGCAGGTCTGGGCAGCAACAAAACGATCATGGACGCCTTCCTCAAAGGACGTGCCGCCATCAGCGCAAAGGATACAAAAACCCGTGACGCACAATCCACCATCCTCGTCACAACCTTCGAACAGCTGACCGCCGCCTCCGTCGTTCAGGAAATGAAAGAAACCGACCAAAATATCGACGCAGGTGACGCCGTTGCCGCCATGGGCACCATGGGCGAAGCCCTCGGTTTTGCCCGCGACCTGAAATACTACGCCTACAACCGCAAGATCACCGACGCTCAGATCACCCAGCTGCTCACCTTGTTCGACAGCTCCAACCCAACCAATCCCAACCTCTATAACTTTATCAACACGACCCAGACTACCGCTCAGCTGAAAGCAAAGACCGACGCCATCCGCCAATTCATCGGACAGGTATACGGCTTTACCGCCACCCAGCTGGCCGCTCAATAACCTTCTTAGCCGGCAGCACTTACTCATGCTGCCGGCATTTTTTAAATAGTATGGACATGCGACGTAAACACTTGATCATTTTCCCAATTGTTACCCTGATCACCGCATCAGGGATTTTCTATTCATGCAGTAAGTCCGGCGGCGGCAATAACCCCGGCGGCGGTGGCGGCAACACCGGCAAGGATACCATCCTCACCAACATCGGCAACAACATCATCCTGCCCGCCTATGTCAACCTGTCGGCTTCCGTCAACTCCCTCGACTCGGCCATCCTCGACTTCAACGCAGGACCGACCAGCGCCAAGCTCACCGCCACTCAAAACATCTTCAAAACAGCTTACATCAACTGGCAGTACGCTTCCGCTTACAACTATTTCGGACCCGCCTCATCCGGCTCACCCCTCCTGTCGAGCGTCAACCTCTTCCCGGCAGGCGCCAGGACCATCGACAGCAATATCTTCGTGGCAAGCTATAACGTAAACGGCTTTACCAACGTCGCAGCAAAGGGCTTCCCCGCCATCGACTACCTGCTGTTCGGCGCCAAAACAGCCGCCCTCGACAGCTTTACGACCAGCAAATACGCAGCTAACCGCAAACAATACCTGGCAACCGTTTCCGCCGATATAAAAACCACCGCCAATAACGCGCTCAAAGGCTGGCAGTCCTCCGGCGGCAATTACATCAACACCTTCATCAACGGAACCGGCAATAGCATCTCCAGCAGTCTCGGCCTGCTCCTCAACTCCTTTATCCAGGACTTCGAAATCCTGAAAAACTACAAGCTGGGTATTCCCTTAGCGAAACAACCGCCCGGCACAACCCTCCCCATCCTGCCCGACCAGGTCGAAGCCTACTACAGTGGTATCTCCTCACAGCTGGCCCTGAACCAGCTCAAGGCCGCCCAAAACCTCTACCTCGGAATCGGCACAGCCGGCGCCGGTCCCGGTCTCAAAGACTACCTGATTCAAAAACAAACAAAATACGGCAACGGCCTCCTATCCGATACCATCAGGGTCAATCTGGCAACGGCCGTCTCGGGCATGCAAGCCATCCCCGATCCGTTTTCCCAAACGATACAAACCAACGCAGCCCCCTCCATCGCCGTCTACACCACGACCCAAAAGCTGGTCGTCCTGATCAAGACGGACATGACCTCGGCACTCGGCGTGTTGGTCACATTCGGAGACAATGATGGCGACTAAAATAAAAAACATCGCACCGCTGGCTCGCTCTGCTACGGCCCCGAGGCCCATCGCCCCCCTGGCCGTGCTCCGCATAGCTTTCGGTACAATAATGTTTATAAGTACGATACGATTCATCCTCAAAGGATGGATCGTGCCATTTTACGTAGAACCGAAATACCACTTCACCTTCTACGCCTTCGGCTGGGTCCACCCCCTGCCCGCCGCCGGCATGTATACCGTCTTCGCCATCATGGCCCTCGCCTCCGCCTGCATCGCCCTCGGCCTCTACTACCGCACCGCCGTCCTCACCTATCTCATCACCTTCGTCTACGTAGAGCTGCTCGACAAAACCTACTACCTCAACCACTACTACTTCGTCAGCATCTTCACCTTCCTGCTTCTGCTCGTACCCGCCAACAGATACTTAAGTCTCGACGTAAAACGCAACCCCGCCCTAAAAGCAACCCAGGTCCCCGCCTGGACCATCCAAATCTTTCAGGCACAGCTCGTGCTCGTCTACTTCTTTGCCGGTCTCAGCAAGCTCACCGTCGACTGGCTTATCGAAGCCCAACCCCTGCGCATCTGGCTCCCCGCCAATACCAACCTTCCCCTCATCGGCACACTCATGGACAAAGCCTGGGTAGCCTACCTATTCAGCTGGTTCGGCGCCATCTTCGACCTCACCGCAGGCTTCTTCCTGCTCTACCGCAAGACCCGCCCCACCGCCTACTTCTTCGTCGTCGCCTTCCACCTGATGACCGCCTGGCTCTTCAAGATCGGCATGTTCCCCTTCATCATGATCGCCGTCACCCTCGTCTTCTTCCCCTTCAAAAACCGCCCCGAAGCCAGCAACCTAACCTGGCAACCCAAGCCCAAAAAACAAAAATTACTAACCTACACCCTCGCCACCTATTTCATCCTCCAGCTCATCCTGCCCTTCCGCTTTCTACTATACCCCGGCCGCCTCTTCTGGACCGAAGAAGGCTACCGCTTCTCCTGGCGCGTCATGCTCATGGAGAAAAGCGGCACCTGCTTCTTCTATATAAAAGACCCCGTCACCGGCCGCAAAGGCGAAGTCGACAACCATAAATTCCTAACCTCCTTCCAGGAGCGCCAAATGTCGACCCAACCCGACATGATCCTCCAATACGCCCACTACCTCAAAGACGTCTATCAAAATAAAGAAGTCACCGTCGAAAGCTACGTAACCCTAAACGGCAGCGGCAGCCGCCTCTTCATAGACAGCACCATCGACCTCGGCCGTCAACCCTATAACCTTTCACCAAAAACATGGATACTACCTTTCAAGCAATGAGAACATACGCCACCATATTACTCGTCCTCCTCTACACAACCACACAAGCGCAAGACACAACACACGCCAAACTCCTCGACTCCGCCCAGGTCCGCGGCACAACCCACGGCTTCGGCATCACCCGCCTCAAAGACGTCGACGGAGCCGGCATCTACGCCGGCAAAAAATCCGAAGTAGTCATCATAAAAGACCTCAACGCCAACACCGCCACCAACAACAGCCGCCAGCTCTACTCGAAAGTCGCCGGCCTCAACATCTACGAAAACGACGGCGGAGCCGGCATCCAGCTCGCCATCGGCGGCCGCGGCCTCGACCCCAACCGCGTCAGCAACTTCAACACCCGCCAGAACGGCTATGACATCAGCGCCGACGCCCTCGGCTATCCCGAAAGCTACTACACCCCCTCGGCCGATATGATCGAACGCATCGAAATCGTCCGCGGAGCCTCCTCCCTCCAATACGGCACCCAATTCGGCGGCATCATCAACTTCCGCCTCAACCACGGCTCCGATACCGCCAAATACCAGCTCCTCGAACGTCTCTCCACCGGCTCCTGGGGCTTCCTTAACACCACCACCAGCATCGGCGGCACTATAAAAAACCTCAACTACTACGCCTTCTTCCAGCATAAATCCGGCGACGGCTGGCGTCCCAACTCCCGCTTCAACGTCAACACCGGCTATACATCCGAAACATGGCACGCCAGCGAAAAGCTCTCCATAACGGTCCAGTATACCCACGAAGACTATCTCGAGAAGCAACCCGGCGGCCTCACCGACGCCATGTTCGAAGCCGACCCACGCCAGGCCACCAAGTCCCGCAACTGGTTCAAGGTAAACTGGAACCTCGGCGCCCTCCTCCTCGACTATGCCATCAGCTCAAAGCTCCAGCTCAACTCCCGCTTCTTCGGCCTCTCCGCCAACCGCGACGCCCTCGGCATCATCAACACCGTCAATGACCCCGGCGGCCCAAGACAATACCGCACGGACCAGTTCACCAACTGGGGCAACGAAACCCGCCTGCTCTATACCTATAACACAAAGACCGACCACCCCTCCGTCCTCCTCGGCGGCGTCCGCTACTACCACGGCAATACCGACCGCCAGATCGGTAACTCCAACGACGGCGCAACAGGAACCTCCTCCGACTTCCAGTTCACAAAATCGACCCTCTTCGATTCGCTCAGCTATTCCCGTTATAAATTCCCCAACCATAACCTGGCCTTCTTCGCCGAAAACATCTTCCGCATAACTCCAAAGCTTAGCCTGATCCCCGGCATCCGCTTCGAAAATATCTCTACCCGCTCCGACGGCTTCTACAACGCCTTTACCATCAACCAGGTCCGCGTCATCCTCAACAACAAGCTCGTCGAAGAACACCGCCTCAGCAACCGCAATTTCTTTATCGGCGGCCTCGGCCTCAGCTATGTCGCCAGCTCCGACGTCCAATGGTACGCCAACTTCTCCCAGAACTACCGCGGCATCAACTTCAACGACATGAGCATCGTCAACCCCAACTATCATATCGACCCCAACCTCCAGGACGAAAAAGGCTATAGCGTCGACCTCGGCGTCCGCGGCCGCCACTCCGACATCCTCAACTACGACGTCAGCGTCTTCATGATCAACTACAATAATCGTATCGGAAAAATCCTCCAGCAGGATACAACCTCCCCCAACATCTATCGCCTCACCACCAACGTCGCCCAGTCCCGCAACTGGGGCGTAGAATCCTTCGCCGAGCTCGACGTCTGGAAACTCATAGCCGGCAGCGGAGCCCACACCAGGCTCTCCATCTTCTCCAACCTCTCCTGGATCGACTCCCGCTACGTTCACAGCAAAGAACCCGCCTATTCCAATAAAAAAGTAGAATTCGTTCCCGACATCATCTGGCGCAGCGGCATCAGCTTCCGCAAAGGCCGCCTCTCAGCCACCGCCCAATATTCCTACACCGGCAAGCAGTTCACCGACGCCACCAACTCCACCACCCCCACCAACAACGGCATCAACGGCCTAATCCCCGCTTACTACGTCATGGACTTCACCGCCGACTTCCGCCTCTCCCGCACCATCTCCCTTTCCGGCACCATCAACAACCTCTCCGACAATCACTACTTCACCCGCCGCGCCGACTCCTACCCCGGCCCCGGCATCATCCCCGCAGACGGCCGCGCCGGCTACATAACCCTCCAGGTCAAACTATAATCCTCCCGCCCCGGCCCGCCAGGGCCGGGCATAATTATGGCATAAACAACCAAAATGCCATAATATGAAAAAGCATAACACACCCAAACAAAACGAAATAACCGAAGACAAGCCCACCCGCGCCACCTTCCACCACGGCTCCACCACCCAGGGCGGCTCCAACTTCGGCCAGGGATCCATCCAGCTCGGAAGAAACGCAAACAAGCAAGGCAGCGAATCCACCACCGGCTCCGACTACGGCAACGAAAAAAAGTGGAATAACGAAGCCCTCCGCAGAAAAGACATGAAAAAACAACGCCAATGAGCCAAACCGCAACTCAACCAGCGCCAAAAACAAAAGCGTCTTACCACTGGTGGCAAGACGGCATCATCTACCAAATCTACCCCCGCTCCTTCCAGGATAGCAACGACGACGGAGTCGGCGACCTCAAAGGCGTCCTCCAGCGCCTCGACTACCTGAAGTGGCTAGGCGTAAAAGCCATCTGGCTTTCCCCCATCTATCCATCCCCGATGGCCGACTTCGGCTACGACATCTCCGACTACGAAAACATCTGGCCCCAATTCGGCACCCTCGCAGAATTCGACGAGCTCCTGCAACAAATCCATGCCGCAGGCATGAAGCTGATCCTCGACCTGGTCCCCAACCACAGCTCCGACGAACACCCCTGGTTCATCCAGTCCCGCAGCTCAAGAAATAACCCCAAACGCGACTGGTACATCTGGAAAGACGCAAAACCCGATGGAACTCCCCCCAACAACTGGCTCAGCGTCTTCGGAGGCAGCGCCTGGGAATGGGACGAAAAAACCCAACAATATTATTACCACGCTTTCCTCGTCAAACAACCCGACCTCAACTGGCGTAACCCCCAGGTGGAAGAAGCCATGCTAAACGTCATGCGCTTCTGGCTCGACCGCGGCGTCGACGGTTTCCGCGTCGACGCCATGTGGCACATGATCAAAGATGAACAATGGCGCGACAACCCCCGCAACCCCAACTACGAGGAACACATGGCTACCTATGAACAACAGATCCCAGCCTATTCCACCGATCAACCCGAAATGCACGGCATCGCGGCCCGAATGCGCAAGCTCCTCGACGAATACGACGAACGCCTGATGATCGCAGAAATCTACCTTCCCGTCCATCGCCTCATAGCCTACTACGGCCTGCAGGAAAAAGAAGCCCACCTGCCCTTCAATTTTATGCTCATCTCCCTACCCTGGGACCCGCTGCTCATCTCTGCCGCTATCGACGAGTACGAAGCAGCCCTGCCCGCCGAAGCCTGGCCCAACTGGGTGATGGGCAACCACGACCAGCCCCGCATCACCAGCCGCATCGGCGTCCAGCAGGCAAAAGTAGCCGCCATCCTCCTGCTTACCCTGCGAGGCACACCCACACTCTATTATGGCGACGAAATCGGCATGCGCGACGTCCCCATCCCCGAAGAGGAAGTCCAGGACCCCCAGGGACTGAACATGCCCGGTAAGAATCTCAGTCGCGACCCGGAACGTACCCCCATGCAGTGGGACCACAGCGACAACGCCGGCTTCTCTAAAAATAAACCCTGGCTGCGCCTCGACCGCACCTTCCACCGCCGCAACGTCCAGGTACAAAAACAAAACGATTTCTCCAGCCTGGCCCTATACAAATCCCTGATCGACCTCCGCCAGAAAGAACCCTCTCTCATGACCGGCTCCTACCGGCCCGTCTACTCCGATAACCAGCTCATCGCTTATCTCCGCCAGACTAAAGGCCAAGCCGGCTTCCTGATCGTGCTCAACCTCTCCCACCGCCCCTGCTATTTTACCCCCACAACCATTCGTTTCAAAGGAACCATCGTCATCGACACCTATCCCGAACAGTTAAACACCACCGTCCAGGACAAGATCGCCCTCAGCGGCGACGAAGGCCTGGTCGTAAAACTCGATGAATGCCAGCTCCATTCCTAGATAATGACCAATGCCATTTCTCCGTATGGGCCCCCGCAAAAAAAGCAATGACCCTGCACCTCCTAAGCCCGGCACACACCTATCCCATGACTAAAGATGTAAACGGCTATTTCCACGCCGACGTCCCCAACATAAACCACGGCGACCAATATTTATATCAACCCAACGATGACATACCCCTCCCCGACCCCGCATCCCCCTGGCAGCCCAAAGGCGTCCACGGCCCCTCCGCCATCGTCGACCACGCAAAATATGACTGGCAGGACCACTCCTGGCACAACCACCCCTTTTCCTCCCTCATCTTCTACGAGCTCCACGTCGGTACCTTCACCCCCGAAGGCACCTTCGAAGCCATCATCCCCCGCCTGCACCAGCTCGCCGAATTAGGCATCAACGCCATCGAGCTCATGCCCGTCGCCCAATGCCCCGGCAGCCGCAACTGGGGCTACGACGAAGCCTTTCTCTACGCCGTCGCAAATAACTACGGAGGCCCCGACGGCCTCAAAGCCCTCGTCGACGCCTGCCACCAGCGCGGCATCGCCGTCTTCCTCGACGTCATCTACAATCACATCGGCCGCGAAGGCAATATCCTTAACCGCTTCGGTCCCTACTTCACCGATAAATACCACACCCCCTGGGGACCCGCCCTGAATTTCGATGGCGCCTGGTCCGACGGCGTAAAAGAATTCGTCATCGGCAACGTCCTTCACTGGGCGGAACACTTCCACATCGACGGACTCCGTCTCGACGCCATCCACGAAATCTTCGACCGCAACGCCATTACCATCTGGGATCAGCTGCGCGGCGCCGTTAGCGACTGGGAAGAACGCTCCCTCCGCCGCTTCTACCTCATCGCCGAAAGCGACCTCAACAGCCCCCGCGTCGTTCAACCCACCATCACCGGCGGTAAAGGTTTCGACGCCCAATGGCTCGACGACTTCCACCATTCCCTCTACGTCCTCCTCGACCGCAAAGTATGGAAACACTATAAAGACTTCGGCCACCTCAGCCAGCTCGCCAAAGCTTACACCGAAGGCTTCGTACACTCCAACGAATACGTCTTCTTCCGCCAAAGAAAACACGGCGCTTCCTCCGCAGGCTTACCCGGCCACCGGTTTGTCGTTTTCAACCAAAACCACGACCTCCCCGGCAACCGCCCCGACGGCAAACGCCTGTCCGCCCTCGTCGACCTTCCCCGTCTCAAGCTCGCAGCCGCCGCCGTTCTCCTGAGTCCCTATATTCCCCTTCTATTCATGGGCGAAGAATACGGCGAGACGAATCCCTTTTATTTCTTTTCCGATTACAGCGACCCGGAAATAACAAACGGCCTCCAGGAAGGCCGTAAAAAACAATTCGCCGAATTCGACTGGGACGGCGAACCCAAAGATTCACAAGCCATAGAAACCTTCCAGGCCTCCATCCTCGACTGGGACCGCCGTAAATCCGGCAGCCACGCCGAACTCCTCGCCTGGCACAAAAAACTCCTCGACCTCCGTAAAAACCATCCCCTCCTTTCCGACCTCACAAAAAATAATTTCCGCGCCGACCTCCTCTCCAATCAAGGCGTCGCCCTATACCGCCATTCCGCCGATCAGTCCCATCACCTGCTGTGTCTGCTGAATTTTTCCGACCACCCCCTCACCGCCCATCTCGACTATGGCGCCCCCGAAACACCCTGGAAAAACGTGCTAGATCATTCCACCTCTCTTGGCTTCCTCCTCGTCCTTCCCCCCTGGGGCGTCTCCGTCTATGAACAGGTCAGGGCCTCGGCCACTGCAATGATGCCTGTAACAAAATAATCGAACGCCCCTCGACCTTCACCGTCGAGCCCGGCGTATACTTATTCGGCTGCCCCAGCTGATCGGCCGTATCCAAAAGCCTCCTCCAGCACTTTCCATATTTTATATCCGGCAGTTGAAACTCCAGCGACCCGTCATACGCATTGAAGACCATAAAAAAATTGTCGTCGAAAATAGGCCTGTTTTCCTCATCGATCGAATGCAATCCCCCTCCGTATAAAAAGATACCCAGCGACTTCGCAAACCCCTCCTGCCAGTGCACATCCGTCATCTCCGTTCCATCCGGCAGAAACCAGGCGATATCCGTCATACCCACCGCCTTCACCGGCCTTCCCTTGAACCAGTGCTTACGCGAAAACGCCGGATGCAGCTTTCGCAACCGGATCAGCTCCGCCGTAAATCGGATCAGCTCTTCATCTCCTTTCGACCAATCTATCCACGATATCCTGCTGTCCTGGCAATACGCATTATTGTTCCCACCCTGCGTATGCCCCGCCTCATCCCCCATCAGCAGCATCGGCACCCCCTGCGACAATAGCAACGTCGTCAAAAGATTCCTCTTCTGACGGTTCCGGAGCCGCACTATCTCCCGATCACCCGTCGGCCCCTCCGCACCGCAATTCCAGGATTTATTGTCCTCCGGCCCATCCCGGTTTTCCTCCCCATTGGCCTCGTTGTGGCGCTCGTTATAGCTGACCAGGTCATGCAGGGTGAATCCATCATGAGCCGTAATAAAATTTACGCTTGCCGTAGGATTGCGATTGTCGTTCTTGTACAGGTCCGAACTCCCGGTGAATCGCTCCGCAAATTCCGCCAGCATGCTATCCGCACCCCTCCAAAAATCCCGCATGCAATCCCGATACTTCCCATTCCACTCCGCCCATCCCGGCGGAAACTGCCCGATCTGATAACCGCCTTCACCCACATCCCAGGGCTCCGCAATCAGCTTCACCTGCGAAAGCACCGGGTCCTGATAGATGATGCTGAAAAACGCGCTCAGCCGGTTCACATCGTGCAGCTCGCGCGCAAGCGCCGCCGCCAGATCGAACCGGAAACCATCCACGTGCATCTCCAATACCCAATACCGCAGGCTGTCCATGATCAGTCGCAGAACATTAGGCAGCCTCGCATTCAGCGTATTCCCCGTTCCCGTATAATCATAATAAAAGCGCTTGTCCTCCGCCAGCCGGTAATATTCCGAATTGTCGATGCCCCTGAAACATAACGTAGGTCCCATCTCACTCCCCTCGGCCGTATGATTATATACGACGTCGAGAATGACCTCGATCCCCGCCTTATGCAGCTCCCTGACCATCTTCTTGAATTCCTGCACCTGCCCGCCCTCCGCTTTACCGCTGTAATACCGGATATCCGGCGCAAAAAAACCAATAGTATTGTATCCCCAATAATTGCTCAATCCCTTCTCGACCAGGTGCCGCTCCGAAATACCCTGATGCACCGGCATCAGCTCTACCGCCGTGATGCCCAGCTTCTTCAGATAGCCGATAACCGAAGGATGCGCCATGCCCGCATAAGTACCCCTCTGCTGCTCCGGAATATCCGGAAAAAGCTTGGTCATACCCTTTACGTGCGCTTCATAAATAACCGTATT
>JAFDYG010000423.1 GCA_018267545.1 Bacteroidota bacterium | reverse complement strand
CGATGTTGTTCAGGCTGGTATTGTTACGGATCTGTGCGCGTCCGCCTGCTTCGAATTTGGATTTTTCACCGAGGGGCAGCGTATAGTCGATCTGCCCGGTGAAATACTTGTTGTCGCCGTTGCCGGTCTGCCGTTGCTGATAGGTCGATGTTGTAGGCTGTCCCTTGATATTGTGGATGTCGGAAACGATGAGGTTGGTATTGTCGTTGGCGCCCTGGCTGTAGTTCACGTCCGCGGTCAGCTCTTCGCCGGCTTTTGGAAAAGTATGCTTGTAGCTGAGCATTGCCCCGTGGTTATTGAAGTTGGACTTCGACGAGGAATTCCGGAAAGTCTGGGAATAGGTAGTGCCGGAAGGGAAAAGGTCATCCACCGTCAGGTCGCTGCTGGTCGTAGGAGTGGACTCGCCATGGACGATGTTTCCGGAAAGGGAAATCGTATTCCGGTTGTCTATCAGGAAGTCGAGACCAGCGCGGCCGAACATAAAGTGATTGTTGCTGACGTTGTGGTCATACTGGTGAAGACTATCGGCGGGATTGCCAAAGAACGTATACCGGTCGGTCGTACCGTTGGAGATGGATTTCCGCTGGTTGTAGTTGGCATTGATAAAGAAGTTGATCTTTCCCTGCTTGACATTGAGGTCGCCGCCGATGTTGAATTTGCCCCGCATATCGATACCCGCGCGGATGCTGCCGTTGTAGCCGGCCTTGCGGTTCTTCTTGAGAACGATATTGAGGATGCCCGCCGTACCGCCCGAAGCGTCGTATTTGGCGCCGGGGTTGGTAATGATTTCGACGCTTTGAATGGCGTCGGCAGGAATCTGGTCGAGGGTGAGGGTTGAAGGACGGCCATCCACAAAGATCGTGGGTGAGCTATTGCGGAGAGTGACGTTTCCGTCGATGTCGACCTGCAGAGAGGGCACATTCTTCATGATATCTACACCGGTACCGCCCTGGGCCGATATATCTTTTTCAACGTTGTAGATTTTGCGGTCTACGCCCATCTGGATGAGGGGCTTGGAAGCCGTCACCGTTACCTGCTCGAGGCTCTGTGCGTCTTCGACCATCTTGATATTTCCCAGGTCTTTATCGACTGCGTTGATGGCATTGCCCATATTTCCACCGGGCTGCCCTTCTCCTTCAGCGCCACCGGCTGCTCCTGCACCGCCGCCGCGGAGTCCCTTGAGGTCAAAGGCGACCTTCTGATCATAGGTTTTGTAGCCGATGGCTGTAATGACCAGTCTGAACTGGCCGAAGATGGGGAGATTTTCGAGGCTGAACTCACCGCTGCGGCGGGTGATCATGCCGGAAATGACCGTATCCTTACGGGATTTGGTTACCGTATCAAATTTGGTCCCGATCAGCTGGATTGAAACGCCATCTATTCCTTTATTTGTTTTTGTGTCGACGACTTTTCCATAGAAGTGACCGATCGACGGAGCTTGTCCGCCGCCAAAGCCGCCTCTTCTGCCGCCGCCCCCGCCCGGGACCTGGGCAAAGCCTGCCAATGACATCGCCATAACCAATAACAAAAGCCAAGAATTTCTCATGAGTATTATATTTCCATTTTGGAGGCAAAATTCAGGTCAAAACATTTAGCAAATTGGCCCAATCTGTACAAACGGTATAAAACAAATACGGAAGGGTTAATAAAAAGCGGCCGGGTAAAATGCGGTTAAACGCTGTTAATATGCAGTTATTTTATCACTTATTTCATCAACAGTGTTAGCGCTATCTGTAAGAGACCAATTAAAAAGCCCAACGCTGCACCGATGATTTCGACAAATCGAAATTCCTTGGTAAGGAACTGGTTGAGCATGGCTTCGAGCCGGTCGTTGGAGAAATTGGCGATTTTGTCGACGACGATGCGTTCGAGGTCGAGGTCGTGCCGTAGGTTGGAGACATAATTCTTCATGATGACAGGGAAGAGCTCTTCCAGTTCCTTCATGAAGACGGCCTTGAGCTGGCTGATCGTTTTGTCCCCGATAAACATCCCGATCATCGGCATGCTTTCCTTTAGCTTATGACGCAGGAAATTATCGATATGTTCTTCCGCCAGGGGGAGAATACGG
>JAFDYG010000422.1 GCA_018267545.1 Bacteroidota bacterium | reverse complement strand
GATTTCAATTTTCACCCTGGATACCGGGCGGCTTTTCGCCGAGACCTATTCGGTCTGGAGCAGCACCAACAGCAAGTACGGGGTTCCGGTAAAAGCCTATTTCCCCGACCGGGAGCTGCTGGAGCGCTATCAGAATGAAAAAGGACCCAATGCCTTCTACGAGTCGGTGGCGAACCGGAAGGAGTGCTGCTTTATCCGTAAGGTGGAGCCGCTGAAAAGGGCGTTACAGGGCCAGGCGGTATGGGTCACCGGTCTGCGGGCCGAGCACTCTCCCGAGCGCAAGGACCATGCGGTGATCGAATGGGACGGGGGCAACAACGTAATTAAATACAATCCGCTGCTGCACTGGGATACCGATGCGGTCCGGCAGTATATCGACGAGCACAACGTGCCGTATAATCCTTTACATGATAAAGGTTTCGTCAGCATCGGCTGCGCACCTTGTACAAGGGCCATCCGCGCCGGAGAAGATTTCCGGGCCGGAAGGTGGTGGTGGGAAGACAATAGTAAAAAGGAATGTGGGCTGCACGCAGCGAATTAAGAACGACTGGACGCAGTGAATTAAAAAAGAAACTATGAGCAAAGAACATAACTATCAGCTAGACTACCTGGACCAACTGGAATCGGAAGCCATCCATATCCTGCGGGAAGTGGCGGGGCAGTTCGAACGTCCGGCGTTGCTGTTCAGCGGCGGGAAGGACTCCATCACGCTGGTGCATTTGGCACTGAAGGCTTTCCGTCCGGGAAAATTTCCTTTCCCGCTGGTGCATATCGATACGGGGCACAATTTCCCGGAAGCCCTGGATTTCCGCGACGCGCTGGCGGATAGCATCGGGGAAAAGCTGATCGTCAGAAAAGTGGAGGATACGATCCAGAAGCGTCAGCTGACCGAGCCCGGGGGCAAGTTCGCGAGCAGAAATGCGCTGCAGACTTTTACCCTGTTGGATACGATCGAGGAGTTCGGCTTCGACGCCTGCATCGGCGGTGCCCGCAGGGATGAGGAAAAGGCGCGGGCAAAGGAGCGCATCTTCTCTGTCCGGGACGAGTTCGGCGGCTGGGACCCGAAGCGCCAGCGGCCCGAGCTTTGGAACATCTATAACGGACGTATCCGGAAGGGGGAGAACGTCCGCGCGTTTCCGATCAGCAATTGGACGGAGCTCGATATCTGGAACTATATCCGCCGCGAGAAAATCGACCTTCCGTCGATCTATTTTTCGCACGATCGCGAGGTGATCGACTTCGAGGGACAATGGGTAGCAGTGTCGCCATTTATCCGGCTGGATGCGACGGACGTTGTGGAGACTCGCAGGGTTCGCTACCGTACGGTAGGCGATATGACCTGCACGGCGGCGGTAGAATCGTCGGCCTCGGGGATCGACGATATCATCCGCGAGATAACGGCTACGCGGACCAGCGAGCGCGGAGAGACGCGGATCGACGACAAGGTTTCGGAAGCCGCGATGGAAGACAGAAAAAAGAACGGGTACTTTTAAAAAAACTGACAATGGACTTACTACGATTTATAACAGCAGGCAGCGTGGACGACGGGAAGAGCACCCTGATCGGGCGGCTTTTGTACGATAGCAAGAGCATCCTGGCCGATCAGCTGGCGGCATTGGAGAAACAAAGCAAAAACAAGGAAGACGGAGAGATCGACCTGGCGCTGCTGACCGATGGACTGCGGGCCGAGCGCGAGCAAGGCATCACCATCGACGTCGCCTATAAATATTTTTCCACGCCCAGGCGCAAATTTATCATCGCCGACGCGCCCGGGCACATCCAGTATACGCGGAACATGGTCACCGGCGCTTCGAACGCCAGCCTGATCATCATCCTGGTAGATGCCCGCAACGGGGTGGTCGAGCAGACGCGCCGTCACTCCATCATCGCTTCCCTGCTGAACATTCCGCACGTCGTGGTAGCCATCAATAAGATGGACCTCGTCGACTATTCGCAGGACCGGTACAACAATATCGTGATCGACTATGCGGAGATCGCCCGGACACTGGGTCTCAAAGATGTAACCTATCTGCCGATCAGCGCATTGAAGGGGGACAATATCGTCGAGAAATCGACCAGTATCCCCTGGTATGAAGGACCGGCACTGCTGGAATTATTGGAAACGGTCCAGCTGGAAAAAGACATCGATCTGGAAAGAGGCCGCTTGGGTGTGCAATACGTCATTCGTCCGCAATCCAATGATCTTGATCTCCACGACTATCGCGGCTATGCCGGCAAGATCGCCAGCGGAATCTATCGGAAGGGTGACAAAATCACCGTCCTGCCCGCCGGGTTGACCAGCCGGATCAAGACCATCGAAGTCGGCGGCAAGGAAGTCGATGAGGCTTTTGCCCCGCAGAGCGTGGTGGTGCAGCTGGAAGACGATATCGACATCAGCCGCGGCGACCTGCTGGTCAACGGAGACCATCTGCCGCAGGTCGAGCAGGAGTTCGAGGTGCTGCTCTGCTGGATGGATACCAAGACGCTGGCCGCCGGGAATAAATACCTCGTGCAGCTGGGAAGCAGGACGGTACGCGGTTTGGTCAAGGAGATCGAATACAAGGTCGACGTGAACACGCTGGAAAGACAGCCTGCGCCCGCGCAGGTAGGACTGAACGATATCGTGAAGGCTACTATCCGGACCGCAACTCCCCTACCCTTCGACCGGTATACGGACCTATCCGTTGGAGGCGGCGTGATCCTGATCGATGAAACAAGTTATGTAACCGTAGGCGCCTGCATGGTGCAATAAGATAAGATTCGATGCATATGCATAGTGTAAAACATATCGGAAAGGTAATCCTCGTGGGAGCGGGACCGGGAGACCCGGAACTGCTGACCCTGAAGGCGGTGCGTCACCTGCAGCAGGCAGACGTAGTCATCGTCGACCGGCTGGTAAGTCCCGTCATTCTTTCCGAGTATACCCGTAAAGACGCGCAGGTCATTCACGTCGGCAAACAATGCCGGAGCGGCGCCAGCACTTCGCAGGGCGATATCAACCAGCTTTTGGTCGAGCATGCCTTACAGGGCAAGCGGGTGGTCCGGCTGAAGGGCGGAGACGTCTCAATCTTTTCCAATGTGCTGGATGAGCTGCAGACCCTGGTACGGTATCACATTCCTTATGAGCTGGTGCCGGGCGTCACGGCGGCCCTTGGAGCAGCAGCCTATGCGGGTATCCCGCTGACGGCCCGGGGACATAGTACGGCAGTGCGTTTCCTGACGGCTTACCGGCAGGACCTGCTGGACACGACCTACTGGCAGGAGCTGGCAAAAACGGACGATACGCTTGTTTTCTATATGTCGTCCGCACCGCTCGGTGAGCTTATTGGAAATCTCATCACACAAGGCATAAAGGAAGACCGCTGGGTGGCCGTGATCGAACAGGCTACGACCCCTCAACAACAAGTAACAGCCTACCCTATACACGAATATATCGCCAAGGCGGGAAATAAGGAATATGCCTCCCCTTCGCTCATCGTTATCGGCAGGGTGGCCGCGCTGCACGCCGAGTTTGGCTGGAAGAGCGAGAATAGCGATGGGACGCTTTATTTTCCGCCCGTGGTGGAACAACTCTTAAAAAAGAAACTAGTATGCTGACAACACCGAAATTGACGCTGATGCAAGAATTGATCGCCGGTTCCTCCCGCGAGGAGCTGATCTGGCTGAGTGGCTATCTGGCCGGTGTTGTATCTGCACAAGGGACCACTGCCCCCACAGCCGCTATAGCCGCCCCCGCTGCCGAGCCCACACCCGCAGCCCCGGCAGTGAGCAAGATCACCATAGCCTACGGCACGGAGACAGGCAATTCGAAGAAGCTGGCGAGCGACTTTGCCGCCAAGGCAAAAAAGAAAGGTATCAATGCCAAGCTCGTAGGTCTCGAGCAATATCGTCTGAACGATCTGTCTAAAGAAGAATATTTTATTACCGTCATCAGCACACAGGGTGATGGTGAGCCGCCGGCCGCTGCAAAGAAATTCTACGATCATATTCATCAGGGGGGACTAAAGCTGGAAAGGCTCAAATATGGTGTGCTGGCGCTGGGTGATACAGCCTATCCCCTCTTCTGCAAGGCGGGAGAAGACGTGGACCAGCAGCTGCATAAAGCAGGCGGGCAACGACTCGTATCGCTGGAAAAATGCGATACCGATTATGAGTCTCAGGCTAACAATTGGTTCGAGACGCTGCTCCAACGGTTAAACTCAGCAGAACCTGCTGCTGCACCCACAGTCGTCGTAACAGCCAAGCATACCGGAAAGAAAGTATATACCGGTACGGTGCTCGCCAATATCAATCTAAATGACCGGGGTTCAGCCAAACAGACGCACCACGTGGAAATTACGGCCGAAGGGCTGGATTATCTGCCGGGCGATTCGCTGGGTCTCGTCCCGGAAAATCCGGCCGCGACCGTGGACGCCATCTTCGCGCTTACCGGCGCCGATCCCGATCGTAAGCTGACCCTTCGTGGAGAAGAAACGACGATCGGGCACCTGCTACGCAAAAAGCTCAACATCGTTTACCTACCCGAAAGAGTCGTAAAAAAATATGCGGGCATCGTACAGCAGGACATTCCGGAGACGAGAATTGGCTTGCTGGACCTGCTGAAGATTTACCCGGTAAAAGACGCCGCCCAGTTCCAGGAAGTCGTATCGATTCTCGAGCCGACCGCCCCGCGTCTTTATAGCATCTCCTCTTCACCGGAGGCTCATTCCGGCGAAATCCACCTGACGGTGTGCAAGGACAAATTCTCGGTAAACGGCGAAGTCAAATTCGGCCTCTGCTCGGACCTGCTCTCGCAGCTGGCCCCAGACCAGACGCTGGAATTCTATATCCATAAGAACTCCCAGTTCCGTCTGCCCGCGCCGGATAAGGACGTGATCATGATCGGACCGGGCACCGGCGTCGCCCCCTTCCGCAGCTTCCTCGCACAGCGGGACAGCACGGGCGCCGGCGGCCGAAACTGGCTCTTCTTCGGCGATCAGCACTTTACCACCGACTTCCTGTACCAGACCGAGATGCAAAACTGGCTGCAGACCGGGGTGCTGACGAAGCTCAATACGGCCTTTTCGAGGGATCAGGCCGAAAAGGTATACGTGCAGCACAAGATGCAAAGAGAAGCGCACGAATTGTACCGCTGGCTCGAAGACGGCGCACACGTTTATGTCTGCGGAGCAAAAGACCCGATGAGCACGGACGTGGAAGCGGCCCTGCTTGGCATCATCCAGCAGGAAGGTAAAAAAACACAAGCACAGGCCGAGTCTTATCTCGATGAGCTGAAGGAAACTGGCCGTTACGTAAAAGATGTATATTAAAGAGGACCCCTGGTCCAAGACGCATTAAATTATGAGCGACAATAAGAATTTATCCCCGGTCGAGAAAATCAAGCAGAAAAGTGACGGCTTGCGCGGCACCCTGGAAGAAGGCCTGAAGAATGAGGTCACGGGCGCCATCGCCGAAGACGACACCACCCTGGTGAAATTCCACGGCATGTACATGCAGGACGATCGCGACCGGCGTGAAGAGCGCGCGGAGAAAAAGCTGGAACGTCTCTATTCCTTTATGATGCGGCTCCGGATCCCCGGCGGCTTCCTGACACCCGGGCAATGGGTTGCGCTTCACCACGTCGCGGGGGAAAACAGCACCGGCACCATCAAGATCACCACGCGGCAGACCGTACAGCTGCACGGCATACTGAGAAGCCGGATCAAGCCGACTCTAAAGTCGTTCAGCCAGGTGCACCTGGACTCGATCGCCGCCTGCGGCGACGTAAACCGTAACGTGACGGCCAGCGCCCACCCGATGGAATCGGAGCTGCACGAAAAAGTCCACGCCTATGCCGCGCGAATCAGCGAGCTGCTGCTGCCCAAAACCCGCGCCTTTTTCGAGATCTGGCTGGACGAAGAACAGCTGACCGATAAGAAGGACGAGGAAGATCCGCTCTACCAGGACCGGTACCTGCCCCGTAAATTCAAGATCGGGATCGTCATCCCGCCCAATAACGACATCGACGCGCTGACCAACGACCTGGCATTGATCGCCATCATCGAAAAGGGAAAGCTGAAGGGATTCAACCTCGCCATCGGTGGCGGACTCGGCGCTACGCACGGCAATGCCGACACCTATCCCCGGCTGGCCAGCGTCCTTGGCTTCGTACCGGCCGACGATGAAAAGATTTTCAAGGCGATCTATGAAATCGTTACTATTCAACGGGATTATGGCAACCGCAGCGACCGAAAGCTGTCCCGGTTAAAGTATACCGTCGACAAATATGGCCTGGACTGGTACCGCGCCGAGCTGAACAAGCGGACGGGTTTCGAGCTGGAAGACGCGAGGCCCTTTGTGTTTACCGATCGAACAGACCACTACGGCTGGAAGCAGAATCACAAAAATCTTTGGTACTATACCCCGTTTATCGAAAGCGGAAGGATCCTGGACGACGAAAAGGCCGCGCTAAAGACAGCATTTCTGGAAGTGGCCCAAACGGGACTGGCGAATTTTCGATTTACCGGGAATCAGAATCTGATCCTTGCCGACATAACGACAAAAGACAAGCCGGCGATCCAAAAGATCCTGGAAAAATACGGCATCATCGGGCACACCGACTCAGCATCGGCAATCCGGAAGAACGCCATCGCCTGCGTGGCGCTGCCGACCTGCGGACTGGCGCTAGCCGAAGCACAGCGTTACCTCCCCACCCTGCTGGGTAAGATCGACGGGCTGCTGGCCAAGTACGAGCTCAGCCAGGAACAGATCATCATCCGGATGACGGGCTGCCCCAATGGCTGCGGGAGACCGTATGCGGCCGAGATTGGATTTGTCGGTACGGCGCTTGGGCACTACAACATGCACCTGGGCGGCGACCATGAAGGGATGCGCCTGAATCGCATCTATAAGGAAAACCTCGACGAAACGGCGATCCTGAAGGAACTGGACGTATTATTCTGGCTTTATAAAAAGGAGCGCGCAAACGGCGAGAAGTTCGGCGATTTCGCGCTGCGCCAGAAATGGTATAAGCCTTAACTCACCCCTACCCTGCACCCGGTGTACGGCCGATTGCAGGGTAAATTTTTACACTAAAAGTCTACTAAACTACTAGATTATTATCTATATTCGCACATTAAAATTTATTTACTCTACTAATACAATAGACTAATAGCTTATGAAGCACATCAAATCCCTACTGACCTTTATCCTCTTACTAGGCTCCGCGGCCCTCAGCGCCCAGGAAGGAACGATTATCGAGATTTCCGGGAAAGTAACCGGCCAGGATAAAAAAGAACCCTTGTCGGACGTCAGCGTCCAGATAAAGGGAAGCCTCGCAGGAACGGTTACGAACCATGCGGGAGACTTCAAGCTGCGGACCAAATCGCAGCTCCCTTTCACCCTTGTTTTTTCTTCCATTGGCTTTAAGCAGCAGGAGTTCGAAGTGACCAGCCTGGGGTCGAATCTCCAGATCGCGCTGACTACGCAGACCGTGCTGGGGAATGAGCTGGTCGTCACTGCCTCCAGGGTGCCGGAAAGTATCTTACGGTCGCCGGTAGCTATCGACAAGCTGGATATCCGGGCAATCCGGGAGACGGCGTCGCCCAGCTTTTACGATGCGCTGGAGAATGTGAAAGGCGTTCAGATGACTACTTCGAGCCTGACCTTCAAGGTGCCGAATACGAGAGGCTTCAATATTCCCAACAACTTCCGGTTTATGCAGCTGGTGGATGGCGTGGACATGCAGGCGGCTACGCTGGGCGTTCCGTTGGGGAATGCCATCGGGCCCACCGAGCTGGACATTGCCAGTGTAGAGATCACTCCCGGCGCGGCTTCTGCCCTTTATGGCATGAACGCGATTAATGGGATGGCCAACCTGCTGACCAAAAATCCTTTCACCAGCCAGGGGCTTAGTGTGTATCATAAGACGGGGATCAATCACGTGGATGGCAAGGACCACGACCCCGCCGTCCTGACGGAGACGGCCATCCGTTATGCGAAAGCGTTTGGGAGCAAATTCGCGTTCAAAGCGAATTTCAGCTATATGCAGGGTACGGACTGGCGTTCGGACACGCGGCTGGATCAGAACACGAACAATCTGAAAAGCGCCAATCCCGGTTTTCCTGCGTTGAATGGCGCGGCAAATGTCGCCTTCGACGGATGGAACAAATACGGCGACGATGCGCTGGCGGGCAGCAATGTCGTATCCATCGGCGGTCTTACCATCGACAACAAAACCGACCAAACTCTTCGCGTAGCCCGCACGGGGTATTGGGAAAAGGACCTGGTCAGCCCGCAGGTAAAGAATTTGAAGTTCGACGCTTCGCTGCACTACCGGATCAACGAGAAAACGGAATTATCCTATTCCTATCGTGTAGGAACCATGGATGGGGTCTTTCAGCGGGGCAACAAGATCCGGCTGCAAAATGTCGTCGTTCAGAATCATCATATCGAGCTAAAGGGAAGCAACTATATCATCCGCAGCTATGTCTCGCTGGAAAATACGGGAGACTCCTACAATGTGAAGCCGCTCGCCGACAATCTCGATCTGTATACGGGCGGGGCAACGGATACCAAAAGCCCAACCAGCTGGGGCACGAAGTATAAGACGGCCTTACAGCAATATGGCGCCTCACACAATGGGCTCAACTCGTCCAACCTGGCAGCGGCTACACAGTACGCCCGTCAGCAGGCCGACGCCGGACGCGCGGAACCCGGTACGGAAAGATTCAATCGTCTCGTAGACACCATCATAAAGATCAACAACTGGGATATCAAGTCGGGCTCTATTCCCGATGCGCCGGTCACCGGCGGAGCTGCCCTGGTACAAAAGAGCCGGCTGTATCATACCGAAGCGCAGTGGGACCTTTCTCATACGGTGAAGATTGTCGATCTGCTGATCGGGGGTGATGCGCGTATTTACCAGGTCATCCCGGACGGGAATAATTTTGTCGACTTCTCCCGCCCCATCGACGAGCGGAACAAGCCGGAGAAGGACGGCAGCTTTGGCAAGGATGTCCTCTACAAAAAATTCGGCGGGTTTGCACAGGTGACGAAGACCTTCCTGGAAGAAAGGCTAAAAGTCTTTGCGTCGCTGCGTTACGACTACAATCCTGAATTCGACCCCAAGATGACACCGCGGATAGCAGCCGTCTATACCTTTAAGGAAAAGCACAACTTCCGGGTCACCTTCCAGGAAGGATACCGCTTCCCTGCCCTTTTCGAGGCCCTGTCCTATGTGAACAACGGCCGTGTAAAAAGAGTAGGCAGCCTGTCCTATATCGACAAGGGGCTTGGCTACCTGGAAAACAGTTATACGCAGGCGTCGGTGGTCAATTTCAATGCAGCGGTGTCTGCCCAGGGCAATACCGACGCGGCGGCCCTGGCCAACCGGAACCTGCTGGTCTGGGCAGACCTGCCCAAAGCTCGTCCGGAAAAAATTACTTCGTTCGAAATAGGATACAAGAGCGTATTGCTGGACAATCATCTTGTCATCGATATCGACGCCTATACCAATAAGTACGACGGATTCCTCGGGCAGGTGCAGGTATTCGTTCCGAAGGGAACGACGGTAGGAACCGACGCGGCGGTGCTGGCCATGCTGGACCGAAACAGGGATGCGACGACGGCTACCTCTACGACGGCAGCCAGCCAGGGACAGGACCGTTACCGGGTCTATACCAATGCAAAGAACACTTATTACAACTATGGTTCGGCCATGTCAGTGACCTATAATTTTTATAAGAAGTTTACCGCCAGCGGCACGCTCAATTTCAACGAAATGAAATCCAACAAAACGGATGATATTTTTGTAACAGGTTTCAACACGCCCAGGTGGTCGGCCAATCTTTCCTTCGGCAATCGCGAGATCGTGAAGAACGTCGGATTCAATGTCGTCTGGAGATGGCAAGATAGTTTCCTCTGGGAAAGCCCGCTGGTCAATGGCGGCGTCAGCGCCTTCAGCACGGTGGATGCACAGGTGAATTTCAGGTTGCCGGCTGTACAGTCGACGATCAAGGTGGGCGGTTCGAATATCCTCGATCATCGCTATATTCAATATGCTGGTGGTCCGACGATCGGAGGCTTGTACTATGTCGCTATCACTATCGATGGGCTGTTGAAATAAAGCAGCCGCAGGCTCAGTATTATTCTATATATTCGGGGGACTAATGGAACTATCTTCTCAAAATATACCATCCGACCAGGAAGCGAAAGACGAAAACCGTTTGTTCCCGGTATTTATCAAGCTCGAACGGTTGAAGCTTCTGATCGTCGGAGGGGGAAACGTGGGTCTGGAGAAACTTCAGACGGTGCTGCAAAACTCACCGACGACCTGTATCACCCTGGTGGCTCCATCGATCAGCGAGGCTATCCGTGAGCTGGCCGATCGTCATGCCAATATCCGGCTGCTGGACCGCCCCTATCATGCACACGACCTGGAATATGCCGATCTGGCCATCGTGGCGGTGAACGACCGGACCGTCAGCGAAACCGTGGCGCGTGACGCCAGGGCGCTGGGCGTCCTCGTCAACGTGGCGGATACGCCCGACCTCTGCGACTTTTATTTAGGCTCTATCGTCCGCAAAGGACATCTTAAAATAGCGATCTCTACGAACGGCAAGTCTCCGACCATCGCCAAACGGCTGAAGGAAGAGATCGGGGGCATGATTCCGGACGAGATGAATAACGTGCTGGATAACATGCAGACGATCCGTCAGTCGTTAAATGGCGATTTTCCCGAGAAAGTCCGCCGGCTGAACGACCTTACCAAGGTGCTTGTGGCGAAGCAAGAAGGGCCTGCCCCGGAAATACTCGCCAAGCCCAAGCCGGCCAAATGGCAGCGGGTAGTCAAATGGACCCTTTTCGCCTTTCTCTTTATGGTCCTGGGGCATGGCTTGTTATCCCTGGTGCCGTTTAGCGGAATGGTGGGATATGTACGTTCACTTCCCTTCGATACGACCGACTTCTTTATCATGATGCTGACGGGCTTTTTGGCCCAAATGGTGGATGGTTCGATGGGACTGGGATACGGGACCATTTCGACGACCTTCCTGTTGGCCACGGGCGTACATCCTGCGATCGTCAGCAGCCGGGTACATTCGGCCCGGGTCTTTTCCAGCGGCGTCAGCGGGTATGCCCACCACCGGTTCGGAAATATAAACAAGAAATTGTTCCGCAGTATCGTTATACCCGGCGTGATCGGCGCGATCCTGGGCGCAGCGATGGCCTATTTCGGCAAGGAGTATGCGCAGAAGGTTCGCATTCCGTTGTCGATCTATACGATCTACCTGGGTTATTATATCGTCCGCAAGGCCTTTACCAAACGCAATCCCAAGAACAAGGTGAAGCGGGCCGGATGGCTGGCGAGCGCGGGCGGATTTACCGACGCCTTGGCCGGCGGAGGCTGGGGAACGCTCGTCACCAGCACGCTGATCGCTAAACGGCGCGATCCGAGGTATGTCATCGGGTCGGTTTGTCTCGCGGAATTTTGGGTCGTTCTGGCGAGCTCCATTACCTTTTTTATTCTCCTGAAACACTTCCCGCTGCTGGATGTGGCGGGTATGATTATCGGCGGTATGATCGCAGCGCCTATTGCGGCGAGGCTCGTCGGCAAGCTGCCGGTAAAGACGATGTTCGTTGCCGTTGGGACGCTGGTTATCCTGACCAGCTGCTGGACACTGTGGCGGGCCGTTGCAGCGGTGTTTCTCAAGTAGGAGTTGCGACGAGCAGGCTGCATCCCCGGATATCGCTGTTGTCGACGCGGCCGGCCACTTCGAATCGGCCGTCGGCATGGATCGTGCCTACGTCTTCAGTTGCGATAAAGCTACAGGACCAGATATTGGCCAGGTCGATGACGTTGATGATGCCTTCGCCCCGCCCCGTCACGTCGAGCGGGTCGTCTTCCTTTCGAACCAAAACGCGCATCCAGGGAGGGCAGGTAAAGAGACCTTTTCCTTTTGAGTAAGCCTGGGACAGGAGCTCGGTCATGCCGTATTCGGCGTGGATGGCGGGTACGCCAAGGCGGTCGGTCAGGAACGAGTGGAGCTCGGCCCGGGTGATTTCCTTTCTTCTTCCCTTCATGCCACCCGTCTCCATCACCACCGTATGTTCCAGCTGCATGGAATATTTCTCCGCAAAATCCAATAGGGCAAACGTAACTCCAATGAGGAGCGTTTTTTGTCCTCGCTGCTCCAGCCTTTGGAGGAGGTTGTAGAGCGCTTCATGCTCATAGAGATAAAAACCGCTGTCGGAGTGTCCGCTGGCCCGGATTAGGTCGTCCACCATGAGGACCAGGGAGGAATTGCTCCGTTCCAGGTAGGCCGGGAGCAGGCCGATGATACACCAGTCTTTTATGGAACCGTAGAATAGTTCGAACGCGGCGGTATGGCTCCGGCGGTACAGGTCGAGCTGTTTAACCTCATGCCGGCTGGTCACCACTGCGGTGGTGCCGCTGCTTTCAAAGACCACTTCCGGGGTAAAATCGGTCGACCGGACCGGGTGGGTTTTAAAGAACCCGACGGGTAAGAAGGGAATGCGTTCCAGGGACTGGACGGCTGAGGGGTCTACTCCCAGGGTGTCGGTATATTGGCGATAGAGGGTATTTTGGGCGTATTGGAAGCGAAAAATTTCCAGGGCGCGGGTCGTAAAGGCGGTTTCGGACAGGGAGAACAGTCCTTCGGTCAGTATCGAATCGGAGCTCGGGTTCAAGTCGTGATTTATGCCGGAGATACGCTTGTCAAAAATTAGCGTATCTCCGGCATAAGCGCTAATGATTGTCCTTCGGACGAGGCCCTTCCAGGGCCTCAAGGTTAAAAATGTTCAAAGCCAGGCAACGAAATTACCCCTTTTTACGTAAAAA
Organism: Bacteroidota bacterium; assembly: GCA_018267545.1. Classification (GTDB taxonomy): domain Bacteria; phylum Bacteroidota; class Bacteroidia; order Chitinophagales; family Chitinophagaceae; genus Puia. The sequence goes on along the minus strand of JAFDYG010000422.1, from coordinate 243 downwards.
TAGGTAGGTTTGTACATCTCAAAACACCAACATGAAGCCTGGTAAATTCCTGATACCCGTTATATTGGTTACTCTGGCGGCCCTTGGCTGCGGCAAGGACGGTCCCGGCGGCAAGCCGGTTTTCAAGCTGACCAGCATCGATAAGAATCCGATCAAAGGGAATGACTCCATCGTTTTTCATTTCACTTTCGAAAATACGAGCGGGAAGGTCCCCAGCGGCACCTTTACCTCTATCCGGGTTCG
>JAFDYG010000421.1 GCA_018267545.1 Bacteroidota bacterium | reverse complement strand
GAACATAAACCCCTGTGCGGAAGGCCCAGTAGTTGGCGCCATCGAACGTGTAAGTACAGGTTACGGATGTATTGGCGCGGCAGGACCATAGCACACCATAGTCGCTGGGAACCGCCACATAGCCTGAACCGTTAAAATAATACTCTTGAGGGCCGCGGAGTTTGGGTCTAGTTGAAAATGCAGTACAAACACTGAAAAGGATTGCAAGGGTCATGATCGTCCATTTGATCTTTTTCATACGAAACTGTTTTGAGTTTGAGTGATAATTATGGATTTAAAATGCTTCCGACGCTGGAGGATAAGGCCGACAATGGAAATGATAACATAACACAGGTTGAAAATGAGGTGCTGCGTCCAGGTCAATTGTCTAATAACTCCGCCGCATGAACAGGGGATATAACTGAAGAAATTCAACAAGATAAAAATGGTGTAAATTGTAAACAGTGTCATTAACACCAATGAGCCGATAAACCCAGCCATGCGTGTCCGCTCAAACAGTAATGCAAAACAGATCAATAGTTCACTACAGGGTACAAACCATACCAGGAATGGGGTCCATGCGTTAGAGAACGGTTGATTGTCCATGTCATCAACAAAGCTCTTGAAGTCAAGGAATTTACTTAGGCTAGTGTACAGAAAAAGCAATATCAATAAGGCAGAGATACACTCAAGGAGTACCTGTCTTTTAAACATGGTTCAATGTTTTAAACACAAAATTGTGGCTAAGCCAAGGTTGTTAAGGTAATCATGAGCGGATAGGAAAACGAGCATTGTACGGGTCGGATATGGATGCTAATAGAGGGATAAATAAGGAATAGGCTATGGAATACTTTTTAAATATCGTCAAATTTCATAAATCTACAAAAATCAATTGGAAAAAAAAGTGCTTTATAGGATAACATCTAGACAGAATACCGATAACAACTAGTTTTTTTACTATATGGCTAGCAACAAAACCTGTATTCTATCGTTAGCAACTTTTCATGTGGCAGCAAGTGTTCTTATTTACATATCTAAACGACGTTTTATGCGCTTCAACTATTTTCTTGCATCATCATTTCTATTAATCTTCACCCATACAGGACACGCTCAGACGAATAACGTAGTTTATAATGATTCCTCTTTCATCATCTCTATATTGCAGCAACATAATACGTACAGAAAGGAGTTGCAGTTGCCTGAATTGACATGGTCTTCCAGCCTCGCGATGGATGCGCTTACATGGGCTAAACATCTTGCAAAAGTTGACGAAGGTCAACATGATCAGCAAGCAATCGGCAAGGAGGGAGAGAATCTTTGGTGGGGCACTACACAAAGATTTTCCATTTCAGATATGGTCGGAGCCTGGGGCAACGAGAAAAAGAACTTTCGCTATGGTGTCTTCCCCAATTGCGGGAAAGGCGTCATCGGACATTATACGCAAATCGTTTGGAAGAATACACAATCCGTAGGATGCGCTCTTGTAGGCAATGACAAGAACGATTATCTGGTCTGTAGATACTCCTCTCCGGGCAATGTGATCGGCGAAAAACCCTATTAGGCAGTGGAGTAAAGTCTTGTTTAGATTGTGTTTAGAATTAAGGCCGTGTCCGGGCCAGCTCGCCGGTGATGGCGATAACCAGGGTGGCGGCGTTGCGTGCGGCGACCTGGTAGAAGCGGGCGATATCCTTTGCGGCGTTGCTGCCGGCATCATCACTTAGACACCGGATCACAAGGCATGAGATTTGCTGCTGCCAGCAAGTCTGCACTACCGCAGCCCCTTCCATGTCTGTAGCTTCTGCATTCATTTGTTTCCACAAGCGTTGGGTAAAGGGCCGGGAAGAGACAAACACATCCCCTGTGACGATGGTTCCGCTGACGATATGCGGAGCCGGCAATCCCTCCTTTGGCTTTTCGAGCTGTAGTCCCTGGCTAACCTTCTCCGCTATTCTTACTAATGTATCGTTACAGGGAAAGTAGAGCGGGTTCTTCTGCTTTGTTATGGGATTCTGTGTCGGGTTCACCGCCAGGCTATCGGCGAGGGTGCCATAGTCGTGGTAGGCGAGCCGGGTGCCGATGACCAGGTCGCCGGGAGAGAGCTTGGGGTCGATGCCTCCTGCGATGCCACTAAAGAGGACTTCGGAAGGATGGTAGTGCTCGAGCACGAGGGTTGTGGTAATGGCGGCGTTGACTTTTCCGATACCGGTAAGGGCAATGACTACCTTTCGGCCGCCCAGGATGCCTTCGGTGAAGCGGAAGTGTTCGATGGTGACTTCTTTTTTAGCAGTAGTTTTTTCGAGCAGCAGGTCGATCTCGGCGCCATAGGCTCCGAGGATGGCGGTGACGGACTGGGGGGAGACAGGGGCTCCTTGTTGAGCGATGCCGCTGAGCGGAAGGACAAAGGTTAGACAGAGCAGGAATCTGAACATACTGATCTTTGTTTTAGGCAATGAATAATGCTATGAGGGCAAGCGCATCGATAATCAATAAGGGGAGGCCGATCTCTTTTGCTTTCCCGTTGAGCAGCTTGAGCAGGGTCCAGCTGAGAAAGCCCCATATTATGCCTTGGGTAATGGAATAGGTAAAGGGAATGAGCACCATAGCCAGAAAGGAGGGGATGGCTTCATCCGGCTCCTGCCAGTTAATCCTGGTAACAGGCCGAAGCATGAAGACGCCTACGAGCACCAGGGCGGGGGCCGTTGCAATCGCCGGGATGGCTGAAAGCAGGGGCGAGAGAAAAAGGAAGGGCAGGAAGAGCAGGGCGGCGACTACGGCGGTGAGACCGGTACGGCCGCCGGCTTCGATGCCAACCGCGGATTCGATATAGGCGGTGCCGGGGCTGGAGCCGAGCAGGCCGGCGATGGTAGTGGATACGGCATCGGTCAGGAGAGCCTTCCGGACGTTGCGGGGCTCGCCTTTCTCATCCAGAAGCTGGGCGGCTTCCGCCAGGCCTACGAGGGTCGAAAGGCTGTCGAAGAGGTCGGTAAAAATAAAAGCGAAGATGATGGGGAAGGCGGTCCATCGCAGGGAGTTGATGAGGTCGAGCTGAAAAACGAGGCTGAAGTCGGGAGGGGCAAAGAGCTGGGATTTGCCTTGTGGACCGGCTATCGAAAAGCTGACGCCTCCAAACAGTCCGGAGCAGAATGTCGTGAAAAGTATACCATATAATATAGCACCTTTTATTTTCCGGGTGACGAGGACGGCGGTAAAGAGCAGGCCAGCCAGGAAGGCAAGGACGGAGCGATCCAATGGTCCGGGTCCAATGAGCGTGGCAGGGTGGTGGACGATGAAGCGGGCGTTCTCCAAACCGATGAGCGTAATGAAGAGGCCGATACCGGCTGCTATGGCATAACGCAGGGGGCGGGGAATGGCTCGCAGGAGGTAAACGCGAATGTTGAAGAGTGTTAGTACAAGGAAGAATATACCCGACCAGAAGACTGCGCCAAGCGCTTCCTGCCAGGGAATCTTTAGCGTAGCTACTGCGGTAAAAGTAAAAAAGGCATTTAAGCCCATCCCAGGAGCTACAAGGACGGGGTTGCGGGCGTAAAGGCCCATCATGAGGGTGCTGAAGAAGGAAACGAGGACGGTGGCCGTAAGGACGCCGGAAAAGGGCATACCCGTTTGGCTGAGAAGGCTGGGGTTTACAATTATAATATAAGAAGTGGCGAGGAAGGAGGATAGACCGGCTATGAGCTCAGTTGAGAACGTTGTTCGGTGTTGTTGCAGCTGGAAGGGGTCGCGCATGCAGTAGTGTTTGATTGGATGAAGATACTAATTGAAATTTTTTATCTTCATCCCTAAAAACAGTATGAAT
>JAFDYG010000420.1 GCA_018267545.1 Bacteroidota bacterium | reverse complement strand
GGCGAAGACGATCACCCCGCTCGTTTCGCGGTCGAGGCGATGGACGGTGAAGATGTTGCCGTATTTTTCTCTTAACCAGGATTTGAGGGAAGGCTCCTTGCCTTCTCTGTCGGGAATGGATAGCAGACCGGCGGGTTTATTGATGGCAATAAAATTGTCGGTCTCGACTAAGATCTCGGGCTTGAACATTACTCTCCTTCGTTGTTGAAATTAGTGGATTTGCGTGGACGGGGTTTTTGCCGGGCTGCGGCGGGTTTTTGGCCCCTGGGCGGAATGGATTTGGCGGGGCGCTTGCCGGGCGTTGGCGCCTTTGGCGCCGACGGCTTGGTGGCCGCAGCTTTGGGTGCAGCAGGCGCTTTCTCCGGTGCGGCGGGCGTTGCTGCCCACTCCTTCGCCTTTGCGGGCGAACCTTTTATCGAAGAGTTCAGGTATTTCAAAATCCGTATCTCCTTCTCCGTTAGGAGTCTCCACTTCCCACGCTGCACATTCTTCTTGGTCAGTCCCGCGTACATCACGCGGTCGAGACCGCGAACGTCATAGCCGAGGTGCTCGAAAATACGGCGTACGATACGATTCCGGCCACTGTGGATTTCGAGTCCGATCTGTGTCTTGTCCTTGGGCTCCGCATACGCCAGTACGTCGACGTGCGCGGGGCCGTCTTCGAGCATGACCTGTCCGCTGATTATTTTATCGAAATCGGCCTTGGTCAGAGCCTTATCCAAAACGACGTGATAGATCTTCTTGATTTCATGGCTGGGGTGGGCCAGCTTTTGAGACAGGTCGCCGTCATTGGTCAGCAGCAGCACGCCGGAAGTATTGCGGTCGAGCCGTCCCACCGGGAAGACGCGCTCCTGGGTGGCGTGACGAATCAGGTCCAGAACGGTCTTTCGTCCTTGGGGGTCATCGGTAGTGGTGATGTAGTCCTTGGGCTTGTTTAATAATATATAAACGAAGTTCCTGGAGATGGTGACCTTTTTGCCATTGGCCTTTACGGTATCGGTGGGGAGCACCTTGGTTCCGGGCTCGGTAATGACTTTGCCGTTGACGGATACTTTACCTGCGCGGATCATGTCTGCCGCATCTCTTCTGGAACAAATCCCGCCGTGTGCAATGTATTTGTTAAGGGGGAGCATTTCGCCTGGCGCTGGCTCGACGCCTGTGCCGGCTGCGCCCGTCGCGCCGGCTTTGACAGGTTTGCCCTTTACGGGTGTCGAAGCGGCTCTGGCCTTCTCCTGGGCTTGGGCGGCTACGGCTTTGCGCTTCTCCTCGAAGTGCCGCTCTATCGACTCGCGGCGCTCTTTTTTGGCCGCCTTCTTCTCCTGCCGAAACTCTTCTTTGATGGCGCTGTTGCGCTTCTTATTGTAGAACTTGCTGAAATTGTCCGTTTTACGCTTCATATCCTTTTTGGATTTGCTGTTTTACAACAGTAATGAGATAATCGGCAAAGGTATGGTTTTTTCCGTTAATTTGGTAGCCTATGAGTCGCAGCGTCCGGGCCGGCGGTACTTGCAAGGAATTTTTATTTATTATATCTTAACTCTTTATGAGTCAAGACTGGTCAAGAGCGGAAGTTACCCTGATCGTAGACAGCTATTTTCAGATGCTGCGGCTGGAGCTGCAAAGTCGTAAATATAACAAAACCCAATTCCGTGAAGCGCTGCTGCCCCGGCTGGAAGGACGAAGCAACGCATCGGTAGAGAATAAACACCAAAACATCAGCGCGGTACTGGCCGAAGTAAATGTACCCTATATCAAAGGGTACAAACCTCTCTTTAATTATCAAGAACTATTGAAAGACGAAGTCATCGCCTTCCTCCACGGGTATGAAGAAGAGCTGAAACCACTTTTCGAATCCTTTGTCGATAGGGCGATCCCAGAGGCGCCGTTTTCGAAAGCGGATTTCGACGCCTGTCTGGACGATGCCCCCAAGCGCAGTGAATTGAAAGAACGGCGGCTCAACTTCAAGGCTAAAAAGTCGGACTATCTCGAGCGGGAACAAAATAACCGCACCCTCGGCTTCGAAGGCGAAAGCTTCGTCATCGAATACGAAAAATGGCGTCTGCACAAAGCCGGAAGAATCGACCTGCTGGACAAGATAAAATGGGTTTCGAAAGAAGACGGCGACGGCGCCGGCTACGATATCCGGTCCAAAAACGAAGACGGCAGCGACCGCTTCATCGAAGTAAAAACGACCAAACTCACCAAAGAAACACCCATCTACCTCACGATCAACGAAGTCTCCTTCGCGGCCCGGCACTCGGCCAACTTCTACCTTTACCGTGTATTCGACTTTGGCTCCAAAACAAAGCTTTTTATAAAACAGGGGGACTATGCGGACTTTTGCCACCTCATAGCGGAGACCTATAAAGGAGTGTTTTAATAATTCCGCGCCTTCAGGTATTCGTCCAATTCTTTTTTTGACATAGGCAGCTTGCCGGGATAGTGCGAAAGCCAATCCAGGAAGTCCTTCCTGATCTCCTCCGACCATTCGCTGTCGATCTGGCCCGCGAGGTACTTCTTCTCGCGCAGCCGCTGATGGCCAAACTCATCGCGAAGCTCCGTGATCTCGGACGTGATGACCACGGTATCCAGCAGGTGCGCGGGGACGAAGATCACCCCGTATTTATTGGCCAGCACTGCGTCTCCGGGCAGCACGATGGCGCGGCCCACGCGAATCGGCGTATTGATCGCACTAAGCATCATCTCTTTGATATAGGAGGGGTCGACGCCCTTGACCCAGGCGTTGAAGCCCTTGATCTCGCTGATGCCGGCTTCGTCGCGGACGGAGCCGTAGAAGATCACGCCGCGGTGGGAGCGGGAGTAGATGGCGTTGCCCAGATTGTCCCCGATGAGGGTGCCTTCGGCCATTTTCAGGTAGCCATCAGCGACATAGACGTCACCTTCGGTGAGGACGTCGATGGGCCAGGAGTTGGTGCCGCCGGATTGGTTGCGGCCCTCGGCCTTGCCTTCTTCCTTGACGACTGCGGCGAAGTCGGGCCGGAGGGGCGTATACTGCGCGGTGACGACGCGACCGGTCATCGCTTCGCTATCGGGATGGACTACGTGCCAGTCGCCTTCGTATTGGTTTTGGTAGCCGTGGTTGCGGAGTACGCTCCAGACTTCTTCGAGGGAGATCTTCTTTAAGCGTTCCAGCATGTTGTCGGAGACTTTTGGCCGGCCGTCGGCGCTGCGCTCGCCCTTCCAGAGCGGCGTGAGGGCCTTGATATATTCGGGTGAGGAACCGACGCGCAGAGGTTGCTGGGCGCGGAGCGAAATGGAAAACATGACCAAAATCAAAAAAGTAACCAGAGATCTCATATCGAAGTGTTTTGCGTGAATGAAAGTACGGGTTTGCAAAAAATTTGCAAAAAATGATTATAAAATCGTATTATATTTACCTAAGATGAAACTCCTAACCTTAACCGCTATCTCGCTTTTAATTCTATCCTCCTGTAAGAAAAATGATAATCCGGCGCCGACACCTCCCGATCCGCCATCGCCCCCGCCCCCAGTG
>JAFDYG010000041.1 GCA_018267545.1 Bacteroidota bacterium | reverse complement strand
TATGTCGACAGCTGGGCCCGAAATATCGTCAACACCTACGAGAATATAAAGGCGGAGCTCATTCGTATCAAAAATGATTTACCCAATCCCGCCGTCTATTCCATAGAAACCGAGCTAAAATTCCCCATGGAAGAAACGCTATTACCCATCGCCAAAAGAAGTCTCGTTCGTTATATCAGCGGCAAAGCGGCATAAACGCTCTGCCACCCAACGCAGCCCGGCAGCCACACCCATCACTTCGTCGCGCCAATCTTCCCATCGTGGTCGATCATCAGCATGGCCGGCAATCCTCCTCCCTTTATCGTTGCCGTAAACTGCCTGGAGGTCGCCTCCATCGCCATTTCATACGACGGTCCCGCCTTTGACGACAAACCCAGGCTCGCTAAATCCAACGCAAATATTCCATGCTCCATCCGGTATTTTCGCTGCCGGTAATAAACCTCCCACAAATACCGCCTTGCAATCTCGGACTCAGGTAATACAAAATCCACCGTCCCCTCACCCACAGCCTTCGTCGAAAACGCCAGGTACCCCCACTTCTCCGGCATATGCATATCGACCAAACCCTGCGGCGACCAAACCCAATTATGCTCCGGTAGCCGCCTCCCCGTCGCTGAATCCACCCGATGCACATACTGCCCGCCTACCACATTCTTATCCCATTCGACACGGGAGAAATTTATCCGCCACAAAGTAGTGTCGTCGGGATATTTATTGTCTCCAAAGAAACGGATGCTCGCCAGAGGAATCGACATTTCCACCGACCAATCTCCATCCGTATCCCCCGGCCTGTTCATCGTTCCCTTATGATGCACCGCGCTCCGCAGCCCATGCGTATCCCAACCCATCACCGCCCGCCCGCCTGTCTTATACGGCTTGGCCAAAAACAGGTCCATCACCGTCCCCAGCGCATTGATCTCCAGCTCGAAATAGTTATGCGTGTCATTGTCCGGGTCGATAAACACTTCGAAGTCGTTATCCCTGAAGATAATTGTATCGTGCTGCCGTAGCTCACCCCAAAGGTCCGGTTCCTGCAGCTCGGCGTAGATATACAGGTTTTCCTTATCCCACAAAAGCTTCGTCCGTGTCCTTAGCGGGGGAAGCGGACGCGCATCCCCCTCGATGTCTACAAAATCTTCCGTCCAGGGAGCCTTCTGCCAGGCAGCTTCCTTGCCCAATCCGTCGATCTTTAGCTGTTCCGGAGTATAATAGCAGGTATAGTGCCGCTGCGCCGAGACCCCAAGCCCCAGCAAGCTCAAAAAACAAAGGAATATGATACGCATTTAAGCAGGTTTGACAGACTGCTTCCTTCTCATCCGAACCATCTGTAGCACGATAGAAAGAAGAATCAAAGTGAATCCGATATAAAATCCACTATTAAGGTACTTATCTTCCCTGAATAACACAAAGGCAAGCAGTATCCCATACACCGGCTCGAGATTGTAGCTAAGATTGACAGTAAAAGCGGAGATGCGCTGCAGCGCGCTCATGGAAAGATTAAATGCCAACACCGTGCAAGCCCAGGCCAGTATCAGCAGCCAGCCCAAATCGGACCAACCCGGCACCAGCGAAGGAGCAGGAAAGAGCCAGAGATAAATCGGCATGAGCAAGGTCAGCACCAGGAATCCTCCGCTAAGCTCATACAACGTGACATTCTCCGACGAGACTCGCTTTAAAATCCGTTTATTCAATACCGGGAAAAGGCTGCCGAGTAACGCCGACAGCAAGCCGACAAAAATGCCGATTTTGAAACCAGGGTCGACCTGAAAAATAAAACAAATGCCCACGATCACGAGCAGCCCCAGCATCAGCTCCACGACATCCATCTTGTGCCGCAACACCAACGGCTCGATAATAGCCGTAAAAAAACCAATCGAGGAGAAACAAAGCAGCCCCACCGAAACATTGGAATACTTGATGCTGCCAAAGAACGTCACCCAATGGATGGCTGCAATACCGCCAATCCCAAAGATGCGCCATACATCTTTCCGGTCGATACGCACGGACTGCTTACGCAACAAAGCCAGCAGCCATAAAGACGGCGCGGTCAGCAGCAGCCGGTACCAAACTAATAAACCTTCATTGAGTGTAATCAGCTTACCGAGAACACCGGTAAGCCCTGCGAGGAGAACAGCAATGTGCAGCTGAATAAATGCGCGTTTCAAAATATTCGTTTCGGCGTTGAGGAGTTAATTCAGCTATGGCCTCGCTCGTTTTGGTTAATGGTCTACTTCCCCTCCGCAATTGCTTCCTTAGAGAAACTGCGCATCGCCACTACATCATTTTTCACCCTATTGCGATAATTCTTGAACAAAGACTGCCAGCGAAGATTCAGCACCCCCAATATTCCTTCTTTCACGATACCCTTGTTCATCTTCGAAACCCCGAACTTACGGTCTTCGAAAATAATCGGCACCTCTTTTATCTTGAAGCCGAGCTTCCAGGAGGCAAATTTCATCTCGATCTGGAACGCATAGCCGACGAACCGAATCTGGTCCAGGTTGATCGTCTCCAGCACTTCCTTTTTATAACAGACAAAACCGGCAGTCGGATCCTGCACAGGCATCCAGGTGATCAAGCGCGTATAGATACCGCCGCCCTTGGAAAGCCATACACGATCTTTAGGCCAGTTGACGTTCCCCCCACCCTTCACATAACGGGAACCGACAGCCACATCCGCCCCCTGATACTTGCAGGCGTCATAAAGCCGGTCCAGATCCTTGGGGTTATGGGAAAAGTCCGCATCCATCTCGAAAATATACTGGTAATTGTTCCGGACTGCCCACTTGAAACCATGAATATAAGCAGTTCCCAAGCCCAACTTACCCTGACGCTCTTCCAGGAAGAGCTGCCCCGGATATTTCGATTGCATATCCCTGACGATATCGGCCGTCCCATCAGGCGAGCTATCGTCGATGACCAGAACATGGTATCCCTGGCCCAATTGAAATATGGCTTCGAGAATATTTTCGACGTTTTCCTTTTCGTTGTAGGTAGGTATGATGACTATCTTTTCCAACTGCCTGATTATAGTTAACAATAGTTAGATGCGAAATTACACTTTTTACTCCCCTTTACCGCCTCATTAGCCCTTTTTTAACATAGTCCGGTTGAATATTTCAGTCAGCTTCTGTTTCGTGTGCAGGGGGAAATCGCCCTTCATCATCCAGTCATAATACTGGGGCTCAGCCTTTAGTATTTCTGCAACGCTACGCCCTTTATGCTTGCCGAAGTTAAATACTTCTACACCATTTTCCATCGTAAAACGCCGCGCAAAATCCACAACCGGCTCTTCTCCAATGCACTTAAGAATAGTATCAATATTTGTACCCAGCTGGGGATACTTATCTACCTGTGCAATCAGCACCTCCCAGGTGGCGGAAGCGTCTGCCTCCGCTCCGTGTGCGCCTTCCAGCTCTTTATTGCAATAGAACCGGTAAGCGGCGCTTAGTGTTCGCTGCTCCATCATATGGAATATCTTCTGCACGTCGAGCAGCCTCCGTCCCTTGCCCTCGAACTCCAAACCTGCCCGTAGAAATTCTTCCACCAGCATCGGTATATCGAATCTATTGGAATTATACCCCGCGAGGTCACTATTGTCAAGGAACTGCTTCAATTCATTCCCTACTTGTCGAAAACTAGGAGCGTCCTTTACCATTTCGTTGGTAATTCCATGTATATCCGTAGAGGCCTGAGGGATCGGCATTTCGGGATTGATCAGCTTCCGCTTCACTATTTTCTTACCATCCTGCATGATCTTTACAATGGCAATTTCAACAATTCGGTCGGTCCCGAGATTGACGCCGGTCGTCTCCAGGTCAATAATCGCTAAGGGGCGTGTAAGTTGTAACATTCTCTGCTTAATAATTATAAAGACTCCTGCTGACTGAGCTGGGTCGACAAGGCTACTACATCCAGCCCGTCATAATTCCCCGAACTCATTAAAAGCAAATTAACATTTTTGTAAGACTGTTGCGTCAACCAGGTAACTAATTCTTCTCTATCCTGAATAACCAACAATCCTTTTTTTCCAAAACCCGCTTCCACGGTCGAAGGGGGCAAGGGGGGCAAGCGCTTCAGCTCCAAAGCATGCCGGGAATAAAATACGACCGCCTTGTCTGCGGGGTCCAGTGAACCCCGGTATTCGGACAGGAACTTCTCATTGAGGCTGCTGAACGTATGTAGCTCCAGAACGGCGATCAGCTCCCGCTCAGGAAATTGCGTCTTGACAGCCTGAATGGTCGCCTTCACTTTGGAAGGAGCATGCGCAAAATCCCGGTAGATATTCACGTCCTTCGTGCTGGCAAGCAGCTCGAGCCGTTTTGCCGCCCCCGAAAAGGAAGCCATTCCTTTCAAAAAATCGGCCGTCTGAACCCCTAACTCCTTGGCTACCAGGAAAGCAGCATGCAAGTTCAACAAATTATGTCCGCCAAATACCTTTAGCTTTCCGCTTTGCCCTTCCAGGGTAACAACTGTTATGCCGTTTTCGATACGATGCTCCGGAACTCCATACCCTATCTTCCTTACGGCGCCCCGGCCATCATCCGTTCCAGCCCAATGCTCTTTCACCAGCTTAACCAGCACAGGGTCCGTTTCATTATAAATCAATAACCCGCCTGGCTCTATTTTGCTCAAAAATATCCTGAATTGCTCCAGGTAATTTTCAAAGGTCGGGAACACATTGATGTGATCCCAGGCAATCCCTGTCAGCACCGCCACGTGCGGGAACAGGAAATGAAATTTGGGGCGCTTCTCCAGCGTACTGGCGGGATATTCGTCCCCTTCACAAACAATCAGCGGCGCCCGGGTAATATTCACGGACTGATCGAATCCTTCCAAACGGGCCCCGACCAGGTAGTCAAAATCCAGTCCAGCCGATTTTAAAACGTTCATAATCATGGCAGTAGTAGTAGTCTTTCCATGACTTCCTCCCACCACTACCCTTTTCTTATCCCGGCTTTCCTGGTAGATATATTCCGGGAAGGAATAGATCGGCAACCCCAGCTCACTGGCCCTGAGGAGCTCAGGGTTATCTCCCTTGGCGTGCATACCCAGGATCACGGCATCCAGCCCCGCATGTATCTTTTCGGGAAACCAGCCTTCCACGGCCGGCAATAGCCCTTCATTT
>JAFDYG010000419.1 GCA_018267545.1 Bacteroidota bacterium | reverse complement strand
GGGGAGGAATGGCTTAAGAAGATTAATCGTCTTTTTTCGACTTGGTTTTTGCATATAATTCACGCACTTCGTCAATGGAATTAAGCGATTTTACTGAGATTGGAGGTTTTACTTGCATCGAGTCAATAAAATTCTTTACCCATTGAGGCTGGGTGGATTGTTGAAAGATGATAGTTCCTTTTTCTGCTTCCAGACAGGTAGATCTGTTATTCGTATTATCGATTAACAACAATTTATCAGGCAGGTTAAAGTAATGACGCATTAATTTTAAGCCGCTTTCATAACGTGCAAAGACTTCATCCGGAGGAACATGGTGTTCTCCTCTTTTTACGCGTTCTTGTATTCGTTTAGTGGTAATAAAAAGATTATTGACTCCAATATAGTATAGCTCGATGCGGTAGCCTTTCTTCTGCATTTCTTCCAGCCATTGAAAAGTCTTTGCTTCGTGAAGATTATTTTCAAACGCAAAAGACTGCTCTTGAGCAATATACTTTTTCATTTGCTCGCTACCATATTGTCTTGCTAATTCAGCGAGCATTAGGGAAGCATGCTGCGCTTTTAACTCTTTTGCAATAAAATCTGCATTAATATAGGGAATTGAAGGGCTTAGTAGTTCTTCCCTGATAGTTGATTTGCCTACTCCATTAGTACCACCTACTACATAGATGGTCTTAGGCATAGTATTCCCGGGTTTCGATCAATTGCCCATTGACTTCTTCAATGATCATTTTCCTCCCATCTGCATATTCTGCAATCAGATAGTCATCCAGGCCATAATAAACGGGCGAACCCACAGCCCAGGCACGCTCACGGATTTTTTTATCCAAGCGGCTATTTACTTCGGCTAGTTCTTTTGAGTTCAACTGTTCGAAGGGTTTTTTGGCGTGTCCATATTGTACTAAAGAGTCGATATTCATAACCCAACTTTATTGGTACAAATATACGAAAAAAATGGTAAGAAGAAAGGACTAAGGTGTTTTCAATGTAGGGTTAGACGAAAAAAATCCGAAGGGCATCAGCGTGAAGCCCAGATGATGCACGGGCATGACGGGCCATTCTTCGGGCCTGACGATGTGGGTGATACCTGCGACATACCAAAGGACGATATCGTTATTAGAGATGGAGCGGTTGGCTGCGGTCCACTGGGGGAGGCCGTCGTATACTTTGTTGCTGGCGGGGTAGGCGCCGGCGGGATATTTTTCGGTGTCGCTGTAGGGGGTGACCCAGAATTGGTGATCGAGGAAGCCGGCTTTTTTGCGGATGAGGGAGCCGGGGGGCATGAAGGTTTTGGCCTGGCCTCCGGGCATGAGCATGTAGCCGGTGGACTGGCCGAGGGTGTTGCGGACTTGGGTGTTTTCGATGTGCCAGCAGCGGTTGGATTCGTAGTTGACGGAGCGTTGGGCTTCGAGCTCGTTCATGAAGTGGGTGTGCTCGACGGTGAAGGCGTTGTTGTAGGGATTTTCTTTCTCGGGGGCCAGTTTGGCGTTCATTTCCATGACGGCGTTGTGCTGGCTGCCGTCGACGTCCATGTCCAGTCTAAATACAAAAAAATGCTGGTGGTTGATGGCTTCGACGTGGGGGTACACGAGCGTGCCGTAGCGGTGGGTTGCGTTATCCTCGACGCCTTGTACCTCGACGATGCCGGTGAGCTCGACGTCGACGTCGATGGTGCCGTCTTCTTTGAAGCGCCAGGTGAAGCCGTAGTCATAGTTTTCGATGGTTGTGAAGTACTTGATCACGAGGTTGGTGGCGCGGCGGGAGACGGAGCCGTGGCGCCAGAGGACGCCGCCGTATTCTTCGTAGATGGCTACGGCCGGGTCGAGGATGTAGGGTTCGCCGTTATCGCGGTGGAGGGTGGCGGGGCGGTAGATGGCGTTTTCGGGGGCGTCGGCTCCGGGCGTGAGGGGGCGCGTGACATTTTGGCCCAGGCGATACTCGCCTGCGTCGAAGAAGTTGTACGCTGCGTGGAGGAGGTCGGGTGCTCCGTAGGGGACAAACATCTCGGGCATACTTGCGCGGTACATGACGGGGCGCTCGGCTTTTTTCTCTTTGTCGAAGAGTCGGATGTTATATAATACCAGGCCTTCGCGGTTGTCGATGCCGTAGCGGAGGCGCCAGTTTCGCCAGGTGATTTCCATTCCATCCATCTTGATTTCGCTGCCGTTGGGTTGGGTGATGACGACGTGGCCGCCGGCGTCTTTATCGCTGGGGGTATTGTCTTCGTCGAAGTAGCCGGGGTCGATGCGTTTGTCGAAGCCGGTGTGGTCGTCGACGATTTTTAGAATTTTACCCGAGGTCAGGTCGGTGTACGCGATGAGCCCTTCGATGTCGATGTGGCTGCCTTTATATTGAGCGAAGACGAGCTGTTCGTGGTGGCCGACGGGCGCGAGGCCGAGGTCGCCGGGGAAGATGCCGCGGTGGATGACGGAGTCGATGGGGATGCCGTGTTTCCTGAGGGCGGCTTGCCAGGCGGGGTCTGCGCGGACGATGGCGTCGGAGAGGGAGTCGTCGGCTACTAGGCCCATGCTGGTGACGTTGGCGAGATCTTTTATAGAAATGATTTTGGATGTCTTTAGGTCCACAATGGCCTCGGTCATGCCGGGTTTGGCGTAGTCGTGGAAGCTGAGGAAGGCTTCGCGGCGGAAGGAGTCGCCGGGTTTATAGTTCAGAATCTCGCTTTTGGGCGCTTCCTTGAGGTTGATGATGTTGAAATAGCTGCGGCCGGTAATGGCTTTGTTGTCCTTTAGAATTTGGACGGCTTGTTTTATTTCTTTGGCGGACAAGGGGTCGAGCGGATGTGCTTGCGCGTTGAGCAAGAAAGGAAGGAATAGCGCTGCTGCCAGAAACAGCTGGTTTTGGTGCTTCATGTTGTAAGAGTTTAATAGTTCCTGGCTATAGCAATCGTACTACTTATATATACGTCCCATATAAGGGTCGGCGAAAATAATTTTTTTAAGCTGCTCGGGGTCGATAGTTCCCTGTCGAGCGTAGACGATCTTCCCACCGGGTTCCAGGAGCAGACTATAGGGAAGTGCGCCCTGCCACTGCGGGTCGATTGCCTCGATGAGGCGGTATTTGTCGTCTCCTGTAAAGATATAATTGGGTGATGAGGACTGCTTGCGGGTGAGAAAGTCGAGAGCTTTTTTGCGGGCGGCGGGCTGGTCCATGCTGATGCTGACGAGCTGGAAGCCGCGGTCGCGGTACATGCGGTTGAGGGTGACGAGCTCGGAGAATTCCTGGACGCAGGGGACGCACCAGGTTGCCCAGAGATTGATCAGGCGGAGTTTTTTTGTGGGGTTCTTCAGGAGCTGGGCGATGCCGGCGTAGCCGATCGTGTCGAGCTGGACGGGTTCTTTGGCCCAATTGGTCGCTGCTTTTTCGGTCCAATTGCTTTTCTCCTTCCATTTGATCGAGCAGCCGAAGACTTTTGTTTGTGCAACAGGGACGGGGGTATTGGTGAGGAGGGCGTCGATGGCGTTGCGGGTGTCGTTGGCGTGGGGTGTTTTTTTGGGGTCTTCGGTGTCGTCGAAGCGGCCGTTGTAGCGGAGTATTCGTTGTTTGTCGAAGACATAAATATGCGGGGTGGAAGTGGGGCCGAATTGTTTGGAGACGGATTCGGTTTCGCCGTCGTAGAGGTAGGGGAAATTGTACCCGGCGTCTTTGGCCCGGATTTTCATTTCGTCGAAGGAATCACCGAGATCGCTATAACCGAGCTCGTCCAGTCTTAGTGCGGAGGGGTCGTTTGGGTTGATGGCTACGACGCTGACGCCCACGCCGGCGTAGTCTTTTGTCAGCTGGATCATGCGGTTCTCGTAGGCCTGGGAGGTCGGGCAGTGATTGCAGATGAACATGACGACGAGGACGGTGGCGTCTTTGAAGTCGTTCAACGTATAATTTTTTCCGTCGATGCCGGGGAGACTGAAGTCGGGTGCGGGGGCTCCGATGGAGAGTGTCGGGTGGTCGTCGGAGTGGGCTTCGTCGGTGGCGTATGCGGGTTGGGCAGCGGCGACGGCCAGGAGGTACCAGGACGTGTGGGGCAGCCATTGTTCCGCCCAGCGCCAGTCGTAATCTTTGCCGGTGGAGGCGTAGGAGAGGTTGAAGTCGATGTCGTTTTCGTCGTC
>JAFDYG010000418.1 GCA_018267545.1 Bacteroidota bacterium | reverse complement strand
CCGGACCACGCTCCCGCCCTGCCCGTCATTGCGGCGAAGACTTCTCCTCTTACGGATGAAGCCCTGGCTTCCAGGGCGCCGGAGAGCGGGACTACGCGGCTTGCGGCCCGTGGTGCGGGTGACGGTGACATTACCGAGCAAAACGATCCTGCTTCCGGCGGAAACGGTCTTAGCGCCCGCAGCGTCATAGAAAGCCTGAGTGCAAAGAGCGCGCAGGATGCGCGCAACAGGCGTGCGAACCGTTCGCTGGCCGGAACCAAGCCGGACCGGTCCTCGATCGGAGGCTTCCTGCCCGATTCGGCTGCCGGGTCCAATCAGGCTTCGGCTACTGCGATCGCAGAGGCTGCCGATCGTCAGCGCATCAACTGGCTGCACGACTACGCCATGTATATCTTACCGGCTCCGGTTCGTCAGCCCAGGACTTATTTCCAGCTGACGCTGTCTCCGACGGTGAACTATCGTGCGCTGAGCGGCGGCGACTGGGGTCCCGGGAAGTCGGTTCCGAATGCGCCGCTAGCCATCTGGCATCCGGGAGACGCGCAGAAATACGTCGATCATTCGCCCGCCCTGGGCTTCCAGGTAGGCGGAAGCCTTCTGTACCGCGTCACGCGCAATCTTTCGATCAAGGGCGGCTTGCAGTTCAATTTCAGCCGCTACAAGATCAATGCCTACTCGTCCACCAACCCGCAGCAGGCGACGATTACGCTTAGCTCCTACTACGGA
This sequence comes from Bacteroidota bacterium, assembly GCA_018267545.1. GTDB lineage: Bacteria > Bacteroidota > Bacteroidia > Chitinophagales > Chitinophagaceae > Puia. The sequence continues at coordinate 1,459 of JAFDYG010000418.1, read as the reverse complement.
TATGTCATCGACTCTCTCACGTCCTATACGCGGATCGGCAACTTCGGCGGACGGACGCAGGAGACATTCAACAACGACTACTATCAGCTGTCCGCGCCGGTGGGCTTCGAGCTCCGCGTCCTGGGCAACGAACGGCTGCAATTCAATATCGGCGCCACTATCCAGCCCAGCTATCTGCTGAATACGAACTCTTATATGCTGACGTCGAATTATACCGGCTATACGAAGGAGCCTTCCTTGTTCAGGCGCTGGAATGTGAGCGGCGGGCTGGAAGCGTTCCTGACCTATAAGCTCAATGGGGTTAGGCTCCAGGCGGGTCCGGAGTTTCGATATCAGCTGCTCTCCACCTATACTTCGCAGTATCCCATCAGCGAAAACCTGAAGGGGTATGGCTTTAAGCTCGGTATTGTAAAAGAATTGCCATAGGCTGCGTTGTGCTGCAGTACAACGCGCGTCTGCCGAATAGTTGTAACTTTGCGGCATGAAGTATTTCATCGTCCTTTTAGCGGGAGCCTTGTTTTTTGGCGCCTGCGGTTCCCATAAACAGCCTGCCAATACCACCAAGACGGATTCTCTGCCTGCAGCCGATTCCAGTAAAAATGCCTTTTTCCCTGTAGCGGACTTTTTGGAATCGGAAATCCTTCGGATTGATTCTCTTCCCCTGCCTTTGAAGAAATTTACGACCCGCAATGGAAAGACGGATTCCATCTTCATCCTGCCGGCCGAGTTCAATACGCTGGCGATGAAGTTCCTGCCTGCCGAGCTGCACAACGGCGGCTTTGAAAAGACTTTTACGGAAACCTCCTTTATGGACAAGACGACGCAATCGATCACCTTTTCATACGCCAATAAGGCGACGGAGCAGTCGTTGCGAAGAGTGGACGTCATTGTCCTGCCGGGGAATGGCGCTATGCACGTAAAAAGCATCTATATGGAGACGAGCCGCAGCTCGGGGGATAGCTCGATCGTTGAAAAGCTGTATTGGCGCGCAGGGCGCAGCTTTCAAATCGGGACGAATACACTGCTCAAAAACAAAGACGTTCAGTCGCAGCAGCTCAGGGTAACCTGGAATGAAGAAGAAGACGAATAACCATGACAGCAGAACAATTCAGTCAGATCGCTCATACGATCCCGGTCAATCCGGGCATCTATAAATATTTCGATGAAAGAGAAGAGCTGGTCTATGTAGGTAAGGCCAAGAATTTGCGGAAGCGCGTCAGCTCCTATTTTACAAAGACGTTTACGACCTATAAGACGCACGAGCTGGTGCAGCGGATCCGGCGGATCGAGTTTACGATTGTCAACTCGGAGCAGGACGCCTTTCTATTGGAAAACTCGCTCATCAAGCAGTTCCAGCCGAAGTTCAATATCAATCTCAAGGACGATAAAACCTATCCCTATATCGTCATCAAGAACGAACCTTTCCCCCGGGTTTTTTTAACGCGGCGTAAGATCAATG
>JAFDYG010000417.1 GCA_018267545.1 Bacteroidota bacterium | reverse complement strand
TCGCCGGGCAGGAAGCCTAAGCTTTCGCCTGCTTCGACGGCCGGGCGGGTGAGGATGATCTTTTTGACCATTTTATTTTTCAGCGCCCTTACTGCCAGGGCTACTGCGGTATAGGTCTTACCGGTACCGGCGGGGCCGATGGCGAAGACGATGTCGTTCTTCTCGGCGGCTCCGACCATTTTCTTTTGATTGATCGTCCTAGCGCGAACGGTCTTGCCGTTCGGACCGAAGACCAGGATGTCGTTCGGGTGCCGGTCGACAAAGTGGTCTACTGTTTCGGCGTCGTCGCCGCCCAGTATTTGCTCGAAGTAATTCTCGCTTACATGACCATTTCGTTGAAGGTATTGCACCAATAGATCGATTTTTTCTTTCGCTGTTTCCACCTGCTCAGGGGAGCCGCTCAGCTTGATTTGCGTGCCTCTTGACAAGATCTTTAACAGGGGAAACTTTTTCTTTAAGATGTCTAATTTGCCGTTATTTACGCCGAAAAATTCAATGGGGTTAACGGTTTCCAGGTTGATAATAGTTTCAGTCAAATTCAAATCTTTTAGAGTTGCAAAATGGGTACTGTCCCGGGTTTGGAAATAAAGGCGCGCGCTTATTTCGTATGTATCCAAATTTAACCCTTACGTACCTGATTTCCTTACAATTCTTATTAACAGCGTGTGAATATTGGTCCGTTCGATTTTTTTCCTATGTTTGCTATCTCTGCCACCTTTTTCTATTTACAACGGCAATTTAAGTTCTTAGTCTTTGCCGGTGCCTGCCGAAATCATCTGAAGAAATAACAAACTGAGTTACGATTTTGTTCGTAAAATTCCACTGCGTTGAGAATGAAATTTTTCTGTGTAGTAGCCTGGTTATTATTGCTATCACTAGCGACCCCCTATCTTTCTCTGGCCCAGTCCAGGGAGATTGCGCGGCTGCATACCCAGCTCCGGGTATTGAGGGAACGTAAGGATTTTGTTGCCGACACGGCCTATGTCGATACGCTCAACCGGCTTGCCCATGCTTTTTACGGTATCCAGGCGGACAGCGCCTTTCTATATGGCCGGAAGGCGGTCGAATATGCGTCGATTACGGGATATGCCCGGGGTGAATCGGAGGCCTGGCGGATGCTGGGAAACACCTATGAGATGAGGGGTGATTATACCAATATGCTTTCCAGCTATCATCATTCCCTGGACATTGCCGAACGAATTGGAGATATCCGGCTCATTGCCAAGGCCAATTCGAATATTGCTCTTTTCTTCAAGCAGGAGGGGGAATATGACGAGGCGGAGAAGCTGATGGAGAAGGTGAGCGATATCTATAAGCAGAGCGGGGATAGCACACAGTCCGCTGCGGTTTTTTCCCATCTTTCGGATTTGGCACTTCGCCGCCGGGATTTTGCGGCGGCCTTGAAATATGCCCATCGGGCATTGGACGAGGCGCGTGCATTGGGGGACGGGCCTTCGATCGCCAATTACAACATTACGCTGGGGAAGGTGCTGGCTGCAAAGGGAGACTATGCGGCTGCGGTGTCCTCTTATATGTATTCTCTTGCTTATTACCGGGACGGGAAGCAGCAGAAGATGGGGGTCATGACGGCGAGCTGTCTGCTTGCACAGGCATACCTGGCGCAAAAGGATTATACACTGGCTTTACACTATGCAACGATGTCTTTGGCGGTAGCGCATGAGCTGCGCCGCAAGCCCGAGATCCAGGGAGCGGCCAAGGTGCTGGCGGATATATATGAAGCGAAAGGAGACGACCGGACGGCGTTGTCCTATTTCAAGCTCTACAAGGACTACTCCGATAGTCTTTTCAACGATCAGTCGAGCAAGCAGGTGCTGGCGATGGCGGCGCGTTATGATTTCGAAAAGAGGGAAATGAGACTAAGGGCAGACGCGGCGCAGAGGGATGCGAGCTATCAGCGGAGGCTGCGAAAGGATTCGCTTCAGATCTCGATTACGGTTTTTGTAATTGCTATATTGATGGGTCTGGCGTTTATCTTATGGCGGAGCCGGTTGGTCAACCGGAAGGTCAATCAACTGCTTAGAGAAAAGAACGAGAAGATCGAGGAGCAGAAGGAGACGCTGGAGCATCAGGCGGTACAATTGCTATTAAACAACCAGGAGAAGGATAAGCTGTTTTCGATCGTTGCGCATGATCTTCGGGGCCCTTTGAATTCTTTGAAGGACCTGCTCGATTTTTTAAAGGAGAAAAAGCTTTCGGAAGCGGAGATCAATTCGATGATGCTGGAGCTGCGCCGGAATGTGGATTCATCATCCGAGCTGGTGGCAAATCTGCTTTTCTGGGCCAGCAGCCAGCTGGATGGGATTGTGGCGAGGCCGGTTGTATTGCCGATGCAGGCTTTGATAGGAGACACGCTGGCGCTCTTCTCGCACCAGGCGGCGGAGAAGGGGGTGACGTTGAGGGCGGAAGTATCTCCCGCCCTGGAGGGGTATGCTGACAAGGATATGATCCAGATGGTCGTGCGGAATCTGGTTAGTAACGCGGTAAAATTTTGCCGTTCGGGAGACAGCATCACTGTCTGCGCGAGCCGCAAAGCAGGAGAGATCGAGATAAAAGTAATAGATACCGGTATCGGTATGAAAGAGGATGCACTCGAGCGAATCCGGAGGAGAGAGAGTTTTACGAGCTATGGAACTGCAAAAGAGAAAGGTACCGGCCTGGGGATGTTACTATGTCAGGATTTCACAGTGGCAAACAAGGGCCGGTTCCGCGTAGAGAGCGAGTGGGGGAAGGGGAGCTGTTGCTATTTCACCATTCCTACCGCACCCATCTCTTCTTCGATAAGTGTGTGAAAGACGTTTTCATTTTCCCAGATCCAAGCTGGTAACTGTTGTTTTACGATCTTCCAGACCCCATCTTCCTTTTGCATTCTCAGCACGATACGGTTCCCACGGTCATCGCTCACATCCACTGTGAACAGACCTTCCTGCAGTCCATTCGACTTGCGGAAGTTGAATTCTCTTAAACGGCCTTCGGCCTTCACCAGTTTGGTAAATTGGATGTTTCGGATGAATTGTATTTGCATAAGGATGCCTTTGAAATGGTATGTGATCAAATCTTGTGCTACAGGTCGGGTCAGGCTTCCTAAAGAATAGTGAATTTTTTTCTACGCAGGGTTCAGGCAGATGACTACAAAAATAGTAAAAATCGTCCTCCCGGGGAGAGCAATATACAAATAATTTGTCCCCAAATTGAGGGTAATATTTGTACAATTTCCTTAAAATTTTTGGGCGAAAGAAGGACCAAAAATGTTGGTGTTTTATAGATGCTCCCAACGGGTGAGATGCTCTGTGGGGACAAGGCATGCGCGGGAGTGGCGGTAGCGTTGGGGGCTGGCGGGGTGCGGGAGGGGCGGCAGGGAATCAGGACAAGCCTATTTCGTCGATGCTTTCGGCTTCTGCGGCGGTTTTGCGGGCCTGGTAGCGGATGATCCTCCGGCCGGTAAGCAGGATGCAGAGGGCCGTAAAGGCGCAAGCAGCCATTACCCCGGACATGGGGACGGCAGTTTTATTGCTGAGCCAGCCTACGGAGGCGGAGGTTAGGGCGCCGATGCACATCTGGATGCCGCCCAGGAGGGCGGAGGCGGTTCCGGCGTTCCGGCTGAAGGGGGCCAGGGAGAGGGCGGAGGTATTGGGGAAGACGCAGCCCTGGCAGCAAAGGAAGAGGAAGCAAAAGAAAATGGTGCTGAACAGCCCGAGCTGCCCGGTCCAGCTGCCCAGCAGGAGGGCCAGGCCCGTGGCGGTCTGAAGGAAAAGGGCTATCCGGATGATCTGCTCGCTCTTATAGGTGCGCAGCAGGACGCTGTTCAGCTGACTGCTCCCGATGAGCCCCAGGGCTACGATGGCGAAGATCCAGCCATATTGGCGTTCGGTAGTATGAAATAGTTCCATGAACACATAGGGGGAGCCGGCGATATAGGCGTAGAGGCCGGCGGAGGCGATGGCGCCGGTAAAGGCGTATGTAAAAAATTGGGGTTCTTTTAGGACGGAGAGGAATCCCGAGACGATGGGGCCGGGCTTGAGCGAAAAATTTGAATCGGGCCGGCGGCTTTCGGGGAGCGCGAAGTGTACGGCCGTGAGAATGATGATAGCGATGGCGGTGAGGATGGCGAAGATATATCGCCATCCGAGCGTGGAGGCGACGGTTCCTCCGAGGGTGGGAGCGATGATGGGGGACACGCCTACGACGAGCATCAGCAGCGAGAAGACTTTTGCATTTTCGCTGACGTCGAAGAGGTCTCGGACCATGGCGCGGGCGGCCACCATGCCGGCGCATCCGCCGAGGGCCTGGAAGAAGCGAAGGACGATGAGGACTTCTACGCTACGGGCGAAGATGCAGCAGGCCGATGCGATGACGTAGAGAGACAAGCCGGCGTACAAGGGCTTTTTGCGTCCGAAGCGATCGAGCAGGGGGCCGTATAGGAACTGGCCCGCGGAAATACCGATGAAGAAGCTGGATAGGGATAGTGTGACTTCGGCGACGGTGGTTTCGAGTGATTTGGCGATGGCGGGAAAGCCAGGCAGGTACATGTCGATAGAGAAGGGGCCGATCGCGGAGAGCATTCCCAGGATAACGATCAGGAAGAAGGATTTCCGTTTAGGAGCAGTCATGGTGCAAAGTTAGGTGACGGTCGCTTAATTTTGTCGTATGGGATCAATCATTATCATCGGAGCCGGAGCCAGTGGGCTAATGGCTGCGAGAAAGCTTTTAGAAGGAGGATACCGGGTTGTTGTACTGGAAGCGGAAGAGGAGCCAGGGGGAAGGATTAGGGCAGAAAGGCTGGGAGAAGGCGGCGCAGAGTTTATTCATGGAGACTTGCCGTTGAGCCTGGCGCTGGCGAAGGAGGCGGGGGTAAATTTGCTGCCGGTGCGGGGGCAGATGATGCGGTTGCAAAAGGGAGAAAGTTTAGGAAAGAGTGCGGGGCAGGAGTTCCTGGGGGATGATTGGGAGGAGCTGATGAAAAAGATGGAGGAGCTGGCGGAGGACGAACCCATAGCGGATTTTATGGAACGTCATTTTGCAGGGGAGCGTTATAAGGGGCTTCGATCTTCGGTGAGGAGATTTGCCGAGGGGTATGACCTGGCGGATATCCATCGTGTGAGCACAAAGGCCCTGTACAATGAATGGGCGAGGGAAGGGGAGGATGAGGAGTATCGGCCGGTGGGAGGATATCGATTGCTGATCGACTATCTCGCTGGGGAATGCCGCCGATTAGGCGGCGTGTTTTATTTTTCTTCGCCGGTGGAAAGAGTCGAGTGGGGCAAGGGTCGGGTCAGGTGCGTTACAAAGAAAGATATTTTCGAGGCGGAGCGTTTGCTGGTGACAGCGTCGTTGGGTGTATTGCAGGCTTCGCCCGAGGTGCTTGTATTTTCCCCGGCGATTACAGCGCATCGGGAAGCGGCTCTACGGCTGGGTTATGGCTCGATCATCAAGATACTTGCGAAATTTAACGAGCCTTTCTGGGATAAATGGAGAGGGGCAGGGCAAACGCTCTTTATCATCAGCGAAGAGGCCGTACCTACCTGGTGGACGCATACTGAGAAGGGGAATTGTCTATTGACGGGGTGGCTGGCGGGAGAGAATATGCGGGTGTTTCAGGGGCTGGACGAGGAGGTGCGGGTATTGCGTTGTTTGGAATCGATAGCAGCCATTTTTTCGATGGAGGTATCAGCGCTGCGTACGTTGCTACAGGATATTCAAATATTGGATTGGGAGGAAGCTCCCCATATTCGGGGCGGTTATAGCTATGATACCGTGGGAGCTGAGGATGTGAGGGCTGTGCTCATGGAGCCGGTGGAGGGAACGATTTGGTTTGCGGGAGAGGCGTTTTATGAAGGGATTGCACCGGGAACGGTGGAAGCGGCGTTTACCAGCGGGTATGAAGTGGCGGATAAAATAATAGCGCGATCCTAACTCGATCGCGCCATTATCGTTTCATCGGATAATTGTGACTATTTCATGGGATAATTATTAAGCATATTGATCGCGGAGGGCCTTGACTTCGTCATGAGAGGCGCGCAGCGCTTCTTGCTGCTGAGCCAGCAGATCCAGGATAAAAGTTGGAAGGTCTGCATCCAGTGCCGTCCGATAAGCTTTTTGTGCGGCGTCTTCGCCTGTTTCGCAGCTGGCCAGGATGGCGTGGCGGGAAGTTCCGCCAAAGGCGGCCTTTACGTCCATCCATGCACGATATAATTTTCCAGTGGTAGTTGTGCCTTGTTCAATGTTTGCACCAAGCGCCTGTACTTCGGTGGACAACGCGATACGCATCCGGTGGCTCTCAGAAATCATTGTAGCAAACAATACCTTCAGGTCGTCGTCTTCCGGCTTCGTTTCCTTAATGGCTTTTTCGTAGCCGGCGATACGATCGTTGTGGATTTGTATGAGGTCATTGAGTACCTCGATCGTTTCTGTTGTGTTTTGCATAACCAAGATTTTAAATGATGTGTGGCAAAATCATGCCAGGGGGATAGCCAGGGTGATGGGGAAAAATATTCCTAAAAGATCTTTTGAATTTCCACCGCTTTGCGCTGCGCAATGAGGCGATTGATGGTCAGGCTGTCGATCGTGGGGATGTCGAGCTCTTCGCCAATCTTGACCAGGAGCGCTTCTTCCCGGGCATCGAGGATGGGGTCGTCGATGCATAGCTCTACACAATAAGAGTAGAGCGCCAGCTCGTTGACGGGTTTGATCAGGCTGAGGAGATAGCGGACATAGACTTGTTCGTCTCCGATCGCGGGTCGATAGTTCCGGTAGGTTTGAAGCTCTTCCTTTATGCTCAGCTTGGTGCGGAGGCCGAGGGATACGAGCTTCCCGGAAAGATCGTCCATTTCCTGCTCGCTAAAGCGATCGTCTTCGAGACAGCAGTGGAAGAATAAATGACAGAGGGCCTGATCTTGATTATTGACGATGGATGTATACATGGGCTTTTTCTGCGCAGCTATTCAACTACTGTGCCATCATAGGGGAAGCCTCGCGGGGTGGGGCGACGGGGGCTAGTCTTCGAACCGTTGCAGCTTGTTTCGGAGGCGGCGGTTCTCTTCGAGCAGAAGGTCCATGCGTTCCAGCAGGTGGGAGAGGGCTTCGATGCCTTCGGTGTTGATCTCCAGATCGTAGTGCCAGCGGGTAAATTTCTCGAGGGTGGAGAGCTGCTCCTCGGACAGGAAAAATACGCCATCCCTGACCGTGAGCTCGATCAAGCCTGCGTTGTGGAGGGTCTGGACAAAAGAAAGCTCTACGTGATGAAAGGCGCAGAATTCTCCGGCCGGGATGAACGCTTCTGAGGACATAGTATAAGTTTTAACTTCTTAATTTCCTTAGTTCATTAAACAGCTCCTTTTCCTTTTCTGTGAGGTGGGTCGGAAGCTGGATATCGAAGTTGACGTATAGGTCTCCAAATTCGCCGTCCTTCTTGTAAACGGGGAAACCTTTTCCTTTGAGCCGGGTGGTGGAGCCACCGGGTGTTTCCGGTTTTACCTTCAGCTTTACCTTTCCGCTGAGGGTGTCGACGGTGATTTCGCCGCCCAGCAGGGCGGTATAGAGGTCGAGCGGCACTTTGGCGTATAGGTCGTTGCCTTCCCGTTTCCAGCGTGGGTCGTCGGGAATGGAGAAAGTAATATATAGGTCGCCTGCGGGGCCGTCGTTGGGACCCGGGGCGCCGTGGCCTTTGAGCTTGATCACTTGTCCGTTCTCTACCCCTGCGGGGATGGTGATGCGGATATTCTTGCCGTTGACGGTCAGGACGCGGGTGTGCGTGGCGGCAGCGTCGGTTAGGCTGAGCTGGAGCTCTGCCTGGTAGTCCTGGCCGCGGAAGCTGGTGCGACGGCTGCTGCGGCCGGTGCGGCCGCCGGTAGCGCCGCCGAAGAGGGATTCGAAGAAGTCGGAGAAGCCTTCTTCGTCACCTCCGGTGGCTTCGTCGAATGAGCGGTTGGTATAGGTTCTGCGCTGCTGGCTGCGGCCGGCTTCCTGCTGGGCCTTTTCGAAAGCTTCGGCGTGCTGCCAGTCCTTGCCATATTGGTCGTATTTCTTTCTTTTCTCGGGGTCGCTGAGGACCTCGTTGGCCTCGTTGATCTGCTGGAATTTTTTGTTGGCTTCTTTGTCGTTAGGATTGAGGTCGGGGTGGAATTTTCGCGCCAGTTTGCGATAGGCGGATCGGATCTCGTCCTGGCTAGCGGTTTTGTTTACCCCCAGTACTTTATAGTAGTCGATAAAATCCATTTTTTGTGGCCTTTTTTTGCAAAGTTACGGAGTTTGGAACGTTTGTACGGAGCTCCTGGGTGGCATGGTTTTTTTGCGAATATGGTAAAGGAGGGGTTATGAAAAGCAGTAGTATATACCTTATAGTGATCATTCTCTTTGCCTTTGTAGCGTTTGCGGTGACCAAGTGCGGTCCATCCGATTCCGAAAAGCAGAAGAATTTTGTGGACTCGGTCCGGCCGATCGGGCCTGCACCAGATAATAATAGCGCCAATAATCCTTCGTCCGCCGATACCAACTATGCGCCTGGTACGGAATCGGATACCTTAAAAGGAAAGAAGTGATTTACAGATCGTTACTAATGGTAAAGGAGAATTTCGAGCCTATTCCGGGTTCGGATTCGGCCCATATTTTCCCTTCGTGCAATTCCACGATTTTCTTGCAATGAGCCAGGCCGATTCCGGAACCTTCGTATTGGTCCCGGGTGTGCAGGCGTTGAAAGATAATAAAGATTCTTTCCAGAAATTGGCGTTCCATGCCGATGCCGTTGTCTGTGACGGTAAACTGCCAGTACGTGTTTTCGTGCCGGGCAGTGACCTTTATCTGGGGTATGCGGTCGCGGTGCCGGAATTTGATGGAATTGGCGATCAGGTTCTGGAAAAGCAATTTTAGCTCGGTCGGGTAGGCATATAGGGCAGGAAGGTCGCCGGTGGTAATCTGGGCACCGCTTTCACGGATGCTCTTGCCGAGGTCGGCGAGAACCTCGTCGATCAGCATATTGCAATCGATGGGTTTGGCCTGTTTTTCCCGGCCGATGCGGGAATAGTCGAGGAGGTCTTTGATCAGGATTTTCATCCGGTCGGAGGCCTGGGAGAGATATGCCAGGTATTTCTCCCCGTTTCCATCCAGGCGGTCCCGGTATTCTTTCTGCAGCAGCTCGACAAATCCCGAGATGGTTCGAAGGGGCTCTTGCAGGTCATGGGAAGCGACATAGGCGAATTGTTCCAGCTCCTTGTTCTTGCTTTCCATCTCGGAGGTTCGCTGACGCACCTTTTTCTCCAGAAAATTGTTCACCTCTTTGTTCTCCTGTTCTAATCTTTGGAGCTCTTCGGCCATAGAATTGAAATTGTTGGCCAGCGTTCCGATCTCGTCGCGCGAATAGGACTTGGCCTTTCGGCTAAAGTCGCCCCGCGCCACGGCTTTTGCCGAGAGCAGGATCTCGCGCAAGCCTTTTTGTATGCTGCGGCTAACGGTGATGGCCAGGATCACGCCGGTACATTCGACGGTAAGGGCTATGATAAACAGGAGGCGCAGCACCACGCCTTCGAGCCAGCGGGAGCCTTCGCCCAGTGAGAAGGAAAATTCATCCTCAAAGGGGGTAAGACGCTCATTGAGCGGGTCGATTTCGCTTAACAGGTCATTGATGGTTTCCTGGGAATAGGGCCTTGCGTTGATCGCTGCGTGCATTCGTTCGCCGATGGCGGCGAAGCCCGTAATGACTTCGTCGGCGTTGGTCCATGCAATGATGGCGCGGTGAATGTATTGGTTGTTGTGAAAGCGGCGGAAGAGCCTGATCATGCCGTCCACGTCTTCGGGATGGTTACGCCCTTCGATAAAGCCCTGACGGGCGATGGCCATGTCCGGGTTGGGTTTGCTCAGCTCCATACGCGCCTTGTGGTCTCCCTGGTTTACTTTCAGGAAGCCGAGAAATTTGTTGTAGTCGGCTTCGTCATGGGTGCGGGCGTATACCAATAGCTCATAGAGCCCGTCTTTCTGGGCTTTTGACCATAGGCCTTCGCCTCCTACGTAGGAGCGGACTGCGGACAATGTGTTGATAGAAAAGAAGAGAACGACGAGTTCGACAATAATGAGCAGAGCCATGATGCCGACCGTGAAATACAACTTTTTAGCAATAGAGATATCTTTGAACCATCTGAAAATGGATCTACTCATGTTTCAAGGATTTGGACGACAGGTCGGGGCCGCTACAAAGTAAAGAAAAGGAATGGAAAAAGAAAAGGGGTGGCGGGCGTAGTGGAGAAAATAAAAGTTGTGCGCGGGGTCGGGAAAATAAAAAAGACCCGGAGCCCCAATGGCCGGCCGGGTCTAAACCGTGATCCCTGAAACCAATTATTTTTTGACGACTGAAGATTTTGCTTTCTTCATGGTGATAACGTAGATGCCCATGACGATCGACAGATAGGAGGCGATGATCAGCAAGCTGGAAAGGTCATAGTTAGAGACCTTAAAAAGATGGTAGCTGGTAAGACCGTTTACTACTATCGAGATCAGCATCAGGAGTGTTATTAACAGTTTCATAATTGTAGATTTATAGGTTAACGTTGTCTGCTTTATATAATAGACCCGTAAGCAAACACAAGGTTTATTGTATTCCAATCCTTTAGCATACCTTTAACAGAGGCCCACAATCGCCTGTATTAGCTTTATGAAACAAAAGATCCTGATCACGCGCCCGCTGTTTCCAGATGTCGTAGACCACCTCCGGGAATATTTCGACGTTACTATCAATGAAGGTCCGCGTTATACGTCTGAGCAGCTCAATGCTGCTTTGAAGGGCATGAAGGGGGTGATCGTGGCGGGGGGTGAGAAGATCGACGATACGGTATTGGTGGGGTTGACAGATCTGAAGGCTCTTTGTGTTTCGGCTGCGGGTTATAATAACGTGGATGTAGCGGCGCTGACGCGGGCCGGGGTGATCGGTACCAATTCACCGGGGCCGGCCGACGAGACGGTGGCGGATTTCACCTGGGGGTTGATGATCGCTACGGCGCGGCGGCTGGTGGAAGCGGCGCGTTGGGTGGAGCAGGGACAATGGAAGGGGAGTGCAGGGAGCCGGTTCTTTGGAACGAATCTTTGTGATAAGAAACTGGGGATAATGGGTATGGGGAGGATTGGCCAGGCGATTGCACGGCGGGCTGTGGGGTTTCGGATGGAGGTGCTGTATCACAACCGGCGCAGGCTGGAGGTTTCTTTGGAGCAGGAGTGCAAGGCCTCTTACCGGTCCAAAGAGGACCTGCTGCGGGAGGCCGATTTTATCGTGCTGGCGATGCCGTTTACAAAAGAGAACTATCATTTGATCGGAGAGGCCGAGCTTCGGCTGATGCAGCCGACGGCGATGCTTTTCAATATTGCACGGGGAGGGTTGATCGATGAGGCGGCATTGGCGGCGGCGTTGCGGGAGCAGCGGATTGCGGGAGCCGGGCTGGATGTCTTCGAGGGAGAGCCTTCAATACATCCGGGGTTGATGGGGCTGCCGAATGCGGTGCTGGCGCCGCACATCGCGGGGGGAACGGCGGAGGCGCAGCATGGTCTGGCGGCGCTGGCGGCGGACAATCTGATCGCGGCGCTGGGATTGGGACCGCAGGCGGGGCATCCGCCGTCGGTGTTCAATCCGGAGGTTTTGAAGAAATAAGTGGTATTGGCCGCTGGATAGTCGGGCGGTATCCTTTTTTGGACGCTTCGCGGATAATCCTGTCCGGTCTGCCGGTATTGACCGGCTGCAGATGTAATAGCGTGGTAATTTGCAGCAGAATAAAAGCACAATTATATGAAAGCAGCCCGGAATATCTGGAAGAAAGCGCGAATCCTTCTCTTTGTTGTAATCATTATCGGCGTCGTTATACAATTTATCCGGCCGGATCTCGACAATCCTCCGGTGACCGGTGATCTTAAAGCTCCGGCGGAGGTCAGTGCAATTCTTCGGAGAGCCTGTTATGACTGTCATTCCAATGAGACTCACCTGGCCTGGTTCGATCTGCCTGCTCCGGCCTATTGGTTAGTGGCCGATCATGTGAAGAAAGGACGGAAAGTTCTAAATTTTTCCAACTGGGATAGCCTGCCTGCGTGGGTGCAAACCGGAAAGCTATACGAGTCGGTGAATCAGATCGAACACGGGGTAATGCCGATTGCCCAATACACTACTTTTCATCATAACGCGAAGATCACGCCGGAGGAAATTGCGGTATTGAAGAGATATTTGCTGACGATTGCGCCTGCTATGGTTCCAGATACCGCCAAAAGCCGGGCGTCGCTGGAGCAATATGAAAACTGGATTATTTCGGCGACGGCCGGAGGGGTGAAAGACGAG
>JAFDYG010000416.1 GCA_018267545.1 Bacteroidota bacterium | reverse complement strand
GTTGCTCTTATCTTTTAGGAATCACCGCCGTCGCCTCCACTTCGATCAATATATCCTCCCGAAACAACCGGCTCACCTGCACCAGCGTACTGGCCGGCGGATGCTGCGTATTGATAAATTCATCCCTCACCGTCCTCACCACTCCAATCTTCGACACATCCGTCGTAAAATAACCCAGCTTCACAATATTATCCATCGTTCCCCCCGCATCCGTAACCACCGCCTCGATATTCTGAAATACCTGCCGCGTCTGCTTCTCCATATCATCCTTCCCAACCAGATTCCCCTGCACATCCAGCGCCACCTGCCCCGAAATAATCACCATCCTGCACGTCCCCAAATCCACAATCGCCGCATGCGAATAACCCCTCGGCGCAGCCACCGTAGGAGGATTTACCAGCTGCACCTGCGCATACCCTCCTATCACTACAACAAACACCAAAATCAATAAAAGCCCATACTTCATAACGATAAAATTTAGTCCCCTAATTTATCGCATTTTCCGCCGCTCGCCAACCGAGCCGAATTACGCCCCCGCCCCCTCCAGCCGCGCAGCAATATTATTCAACTGATGTAAATGCCTCTTCGTATGAAAAACCTGAAACCCAATCAACTCCAACCGCGTCAGCGTCCCCATCTGCGGCATCTCGAAATCCTTACACACTTCCGACAAGTCCAGCGTATCCACCGCCACCCCAATCTTACTCCACCTCTCCCTCAACCCCTCCACCAACGGCTCCTTCGCATGAAACCCATCCGAAGGCACAATAAAATCAGGCGATTTGAACTTCACCGTAAAATCCAAAAATATACTCAGCGGCCCCAGCTTCTCATCCGGCGCCCGCAAAGCCGGCTCAGTCCGCCCCCACAAAATCTCCGTAATCCCCCCCGACTTCAACAAATGCTCACCCACCTGTCCCGCAGTCCAGCTACCCTCGAAAGGCACCCTATTCAGCTTATCTTCACTAAACGATTCCATCATCCCCACAATCGCAGCACCCGTCTCCCTTACCTGTTTTTTCAATTCATTTGCGTCCATAAAAATTTCTTTTTATAAAGGTCCGCAATTACCCCCGCAACCACGGGGGGCGAATTAGACATTCCCCATGGCCAATCCCGACACACTCAATAATTAAACGTCAACCCAGCCCCAAAACCCATATCACTATCATAATGCGTCGACACCCCAATATACTTCGTCACTATATACCTCAACCCCGCCATATATTCCTTATCCGTATTCGCCATAAAACTAAACCGCAGCCTGCTGCTCACCGGCACATCCTCCCTCCCCAGCTGCAACCGCAAATTCCCCCGCATATCCACCCGCCAATCCGCAACCAGCAGCAACGGCAACGTATACTGCACCCCGAAGCACACCACATTCCGATGGTCCTTCGTCCCCTCCTGCCCAAACAAATTCTTCTCCGGCATCGCCCCGCTCCGGTACCTAAAGTCCAATCCCACATACGGCAGCAGGTACTGCAGCTTTCCAAAATATCGCCCGAAATGCGTCTCACTCTCATATCCCTTTCTACTATCCGTCCCAATCCTCCACTCCGTCTGCAACCGATACCTCGTATTGGACAGCATCGCCTCCCCATCGCTCCCATTACTCTCCAGCCCAACCCTCGCCATCGGCCGTATCTCCCGATCGTCCGCATAGATTTTCTTTAGCGCCTTCTTCGGATCATCCACACCCGGAATCGGTGAAAACGCCGACCCCGTCGAATCGGTATAATGAAAAATCCGCCCCATCCCGCTCATCATATGATAGAGAATATGACAATGGAAAAACCAATCCCCGCTCTCCGTCGCCGCAAACTCCAGCGTATCCGTCTCCATCGGCATAATATCCACCACATTTTTCAACGGCGCATAATCTCCCTGCCCATTCAACAACCGGAAAAAGTGCCCATGCAAATGCATGGGATGCCTCATCATCGTTCCATTGTAAAGAACTATCCGCACATTCTCCCCGCGCCGGATGAGAATTTTGTCCGTCTCCGAAACCGCCTTGTTATTGATCGTCCACACATACCGGTTCATATTCCCCGTCAGCTCGAAACGCATCTCCTTCACCGGCGCATCCGGCAGCTTCGTCTTCTCCGGACTCCGCAGCATCGAATAGCTCAACGTCGTCCCCGTCTGCTCCTGGTACATCACCGTATTCATATCCATCACCTGGTTGCTCATCTGCATCCCCATATCATTCATCTCTCCATTCCCCTTCATCATCCCGTTCATCATCTTCATCCCCTCGAAATACTTCAACAGCGGCATCGGCGCCAGCCCCACCTTCTCTCCCGTCCCGGCGCTCTCGCCCTCCGCACCAACCTTGCCCCCCGCCCCCAACCACACAGAGCTATGCCCCATCCTATCTTCCGACGTCGCCTGGAACTCATACTGCTTCCCGTCCGGAATCGTCACCACCACATCATACGTCTCCGAAACCCCGACAATCAATCTATCCACTTCCACCGGCTCCACATCCTTCCCATCATTGGCCACCACCGTCATTTTCCCCCCAGCCCACCGGAGCCAGAAATACGTCGACGAGCTCCCATTGATAACCCGCAGCCGCACCCTATCCCCCGCCTTATATCCCACCACCTTATCCCCCGCACGATACCCCATCGCCGTATCCGCCACCCTCCCATTCGCAAAGAACCGATTATACGCCACATCGCTCACATCCATCGGCAGCATCCGCTTCCATTCATTAGTCAGCTTTGTCTTCAAATGCCCCGTCCGAATCGCCTCCCAATAATCCTGCGTACTCTTCTTCCTTATCGCATACCAATCCGTAGCATAATGAAGACTCCGCTGCACCTCATACGGCTTTTCATCCGTCCAATCGCTCAGCACAACTACATGCTCCTTCTCCGCCCTCTCGCCTCCACGGCCCGCGCCTTCCCCCCTCTTATGAATAATAAAAGCCCCATACAACCCCACCTGCTCCTGCAGCATCGTATGCGAATGATACCAATACGTCCCATTCTGCACGATCGGAAACCTCGCCACATACGTCTGCATCGCCTTGATCGGCGGCGTCGTCAGATACGACACCCCATCGTACTGATTCGGAATGATCAGCCCATGCCAATGCACCGACGTCTCCATCATCATCTCATTGTGAATATGAATCTCCGCCGTATCCCCCTCCGTAAACTCCAGCTCCGGCCCAGGCAGCGTCCCATTCACCGCAATCGCAGCCCTCCTCTTACCCGTATAATTTACCACCGTATCCGTAATATACAGATGATACACCACCACCCCCGGCCGCCCATCCTCCACACGCCCCATCACCCTCCGTCCCGAATCCCCCATCCGCCGCGAACCCGAAGACCCCATCCGCATCCCATGCCCCTTCCCGGCGGAATCCACACCCCCCATATGCCCATGCATCTCCTGCGCATACCCCGCCCCACCGGCCAACAAGACCAGCAAAGCAAATAAATATGTTCTCATGAAACGTTAAGGTTTTACCGTAGCCGTCACCTTTCCACAGGTGAGCATACTGCTTCCATAATAAGGATTTTTGATCGCCTGCTCGCCGCTCAGCCACGAAGCCTTCTTCATCGGACAATACTCCTCATAAATCGGCTCAGACCCCAAACGCGCCCCCTTGGCCAAAACAGACATCTCCTTCGACAAATCGGCAAAATGTTCCCGCTGATGCCCAATATCCGTCGACTCCGAAATATGCCTCGCATGGAACGCCAGCTTCTCCTGCACCGACACAAATGTCGTATGATCCTTCGCGGCCAGCGCCTTCATATCCACAGCCCCAACCGCCTTCACCAGCTCCCCGGCCTTCGCCGAAGCAGCCTTCGAATCCCCCGCGACCAGCGCATCCTTGACCCCATAATAATCGGTAAGAATAACAGAAAGCGAACCGCCTTCCTGAGCAAAAACAGGTTGTATAAAAGAAATACCGGCAACAATAGCCGCAATAAGTAACTTTTTCATTTTAAATCAGATTAACAATTACAAAATATTGGCCCGCACTTTCGCGCTCCGGCCATAGGCCCACATCTCAGCGGCCCAACGGCTAACCGAACGACGTCCAATTAGCCCACAAATGCAATCTAAATCCGTATCAAATGAGAAAAGACTGATGCAAAACCCGTAAATCGGGAGGAGAATGTCGATACGCCCATTGTTCCGGAACCCGTAACCCCGGCTCCTTCAATTCCACAACAGGCAAACTATAAGTATAGGTAGGAACCCACAAAACAGGCATCTCCCCCATCACAACCGGGTCCGAAGCCTGCTTTTCCAATAAGTTAAACTTCACCGCCTGCATCCCCTGACACCCGCCCTTCGGCTCCTTCATCCCCTTGTCCCCACAATCCGCCGCCGCCTTCGAGCCATCCCCCTTCTCATCACAAACCGCCTTCTCACAACAGGAATGATGCGTATGCCCCACCTTCACCGGCGCCGCACTAGCCGCACAATGGCAAATGACGCAAAAGTTGACCGTAAAAGTCACCAGCATCAAAAAAGCCTTCCATCGTATCGTCCACCCTTTAGGCATACCACAAAGTTAGGATTTTCCCCCAACGCACCAAACCATCCATCCAACACCAATCCCAACCCATCGCCAAACCCCGCCCCCCATCCCTACTCCGTCCTCAAACTCTCCACCGGCCTGGCCATCGCCGCCCTCACCGCCTGAAAACTAACCGTCGCCACCGCAATCACCATCGTCATCCCCGCCGTCACCACAAACACCCATCCCCCAACATCAACCCGGTACGCAAAATCCTCCAGCCACTTATTCATCAACACCCACGCCGCCGGCATCCCAATAACAATCGCAAGCGCCACCGGCCGCATAAAACTCCCCGCAATCAACCCCACGATACTCCCCGCTCCCGCACCCAACACCTTCCGAATCCCAATCTCCTTCGTCCGCTGCGCCGCCGAAAACGAAGCCAGCCCAAAAAGCCCCATACACGCAATAAATATCGTAATCACCGTAAAAACATTAAAAATCTTAGCCAGCCTATCCTCCGCCTTATACTGCGCATCAAAAGCCTCATCCAAAAACTCGTACTCCAATGCAGCCGCCTTATCCACCCGATCATGAACCCTCCGCAACCCATCCAGCACATTCGGAATATTAGCACCGGAAGCCGTCTTTATAAAAAGACAGTCCCCATTATCCACATACCACGAACTATCCGTCCCCTTCATCACAAACAAAGCCAGCGCCCCGATTTTTTCATGCAGCGAACGATAGTTGAAATTCTTCAATACCCCAACCGTCCGCAGTGTATCCCTTCCCACCACAACATCCCGGTTCACATCAGCCCCCAGCTCATTCATAGCCTCCTCATTGAGGATCACCGTACCCGTCCTCCCCACTACCTGCTCATCAGCCGGCGACACCTTCCACTGCAATCCCAGTAGCTTGATAAAAGACTCGTCGACATACATCTCCGACATCAGAACTCCTTGAGAAACCGAAGCCCCCTTCACCCTGCCCATACCCATATCGATCGGCCCATAAACCGGTGAAGCCGCCTTCGCAATCCCCACCACTCCCGGAATCTGCGCCACCCCATCCCTGAGCTCCTGGTAATGCCGCCCCGCTTCCTGCCGGTAAGGCACCATCAAAACCTGCTCCCGCTGTATCCCCGTATCCATATGCCGGAAAAAGTATAGCTGACGGTTGATCACCAGACTCGCGATAATCAATCCGACCGAAATACTAAACTGAAGCACCGTAAACACCTTCCGCACAAAACCTCCCGCCCGTTCCTTCCCCATCCTTCCATACAGCACCTTCACCGGCCGATACGCAGAAAGCACCAGCGAAGGATAACACCCCGCGACAAAAATCGTTACGACCAACAACCCGACAAACACCCCGATCGCATAATAGCTCCACAAAAATGAATCGTCGATGGTCAGCTGCAACAGATTATAGAAGGCATGCCGCAGCCCGCTAAACAAACCCAACGCCAGCGCAAAAGCAAGCACCGCATATAATCCCGATTCGATATAAAACTGCCGGATGATCTTCCCCCGGTCCGCCCCAAGCACCTTACGAACCCCGATCTCCTTCGCCCGGATAGTCGACCGCGCCGTCGCCAGGCTCATATAATTGATCAGCGCCAATAATAAAATCAGCCCCGCCACCAACGGAAAAATCTTTCTATACCGCATATTCGCCGTACTATCCTTCGACGTATACCTCCGCGCCAATTCATTCATCACAAACTTACCCCCCTTCAGCTTCCCGCCGGAATTATCCATCAACGTTCCAGCCAGCTTTTCCAGCGCCGGTAAATGATGCACATCCTTTACCAGCAAAAACGTCGTATAATCCCCAAGCGCCACACCCCCGGAAGAAGCCTGAACAGCCCCATCTCCCATCCTGCTCGACGCCGAACCCAAAAAGTCGAAATCGATACTCGAATTGGACGGCGGATTCTCCGCCACACCGGTAATCTCGAAAACATGCTCCCCATCGTATTTCAAAAGCTTCCCCACCGGATCCACCCGACCAAAATACTTCCTGGACGCCCGCTCCGAAATAACCATCGTAAACGGCCTGCTCAACGCCCTCCGACTATCCCCCTCCAATAACCGAAAAGAAAAGAAACTAAAGAAATTACTATCGACCATCAAAATCTTACTCTCCATAAACCGCTTCGAAGGATCGTCATTACTCCCGATCGCCTTCGCCTTGTCGACCTCCATCATCCGCAAATAGCTCTCGATCCCCGGGTCAGCCGCCTTGAGAACCGGAGCCGTGGCATAACTAAACCTCGACAGGATCGCCTCCTGCTTCAGCTGAAGATGTAAATTGGGATACACAATCCGTCCGGCATTGGTATGAAACCGGTCATAGCTCCGCTCATGCGCTACATAGACCATAATCAGCATACACACGCAAATACCGACAGCCAGTCCGCCGATATTCAAAAAGCTATAAAGTCGATTGTTGATAAGATTCCGCCAGGCAGTGCGAAGATAGTTTTTAAACATAGTTGGTTATTTTCCCAGTGATGAGCCAAACAACCCCCAAGATAATGCCGGCCTATTAAAACAATAAACCACAAGTATTTACAAAAACACCTCACAAAAGAAACGTCCGCTTTCGATACATCGCATGTCCGCCCCCGCCCCAACGCTAACCCACCGCCAACCCCGCCCCACAGCCTAGCGCAGCGCCTCTACAAACGCCTTCGCCCTCCCCTTCAACAACCCCAGAACCTCCGGCTCCGCCCGCTGCGCCCCCGGCACCAACGCACTCCCAATCCCAAACGCCACAGCTCCCGCCTTCTGAAAATCCTTGATATTCTCCAAACTAACCCCTCCCGTCGGCATCAGCGGTATATGCGGCAACGGCCCCCGCAAATCCCTGAAATACGCAACCCCCACCGACGCCGGAAACACTTTCACAATATGCGCCCCGCTCCTATGCGCCGTCAGGATCTCCGTCGCCGTAAACGCCCCCGGTATGCTCACCGCACCCATCTGCCGCGTCTGGCGAATAATATCGACATCCAAAGAAGGAGAAATGATAAATTGAGCGCCCGCTCCCACCGCCTGCTTGACCTCCTCCACCGTCAGCACCGTCCCCGCGCCAATCAGCATCCGGTCCCCGAACATCCCGCGGACCTGCGCAATCGCCGCCATTGCCCCAGGCGAGTTGAGCGTAACTTCCATTAACCGGATGCCTCCCTCATACAAAGCGCCGGCAATCCCTAAAACAGACTCCGGCTGGCATCCCCGTATAATCGCTATAATCTTGTGTTCAAGTATTCGTTCAAGGTGGTTCATACTAAAAAATCATCCATTCTGTAATATCCCATCCAACACATACTTCAGCTGGTCAGCCCTTACCACCCCGCTCTGCCTCCACTTCACCTCCCCATCCTGAAACACGATCAGCGTCGGCACACTCTGTATCTGATACGCACCCGCCACCGCCGGATTCCGATCTACATCCAGCTTCAGAATCGTAACCCGGTCCCCCATCTTATCCTTTAACTCTTTAAGAATCGGCGGCATCATCTTACAAGGCCCGCACCACTCCGCCGAAAAATCCACCAGCACCGGCTTATGTCCCTTGATAATCTCCCCAAACGAAGGTTTTACGTTTGCTTCCATATACTCCGATTTTATACTCCAAAGTTACGGATTAAACTTCTCGAAAATAGCCCTGTATTCATACCTGTCCGCCCACCCCGGCAGCCCCAGCTGCAGCTGCGTCCCGCTGACACCCCGAATCGCCAAAGTGTCCGAATACGCACTTCCAATCAGTATCAATTGATTACCCTGGGTACGGAAATTGCTCCACGTCGTGCTTCCCAAAAACGTATAATAAATAGTATCCGGAACCGCAAATCTCAGCGTATCCCCGATATTGGTGCCCACCGCCGGGTCCACAAACTTCCCCACCCGGTTATTCCCCGAATCGACCACACTCCCCGTATACCGCCAGCTGCCCATCAAGGCATTCGCAGAAACCCCCTTATCCTTCTTGCATGCCGCAAGCCCCACTGCCGCAACCCCCAGCCCCAGCACCATCAAAAAAACAACTATCTTTCTCATAACTAACGCACCGGTTTTGTAAGCTGATTAAAATAAGTACTGTCCCGGTAATATACCCCCGTAGGCGTAGTGATAAACACATACTTCCCGCACCGGGTAATCGACGTCATGAGGCTGGACGCGAACCCATCCGTATTCAGCTCGCTGAAATTAAGATTCCGCCCATCGATCACCACCTTCCACAGCTGACTGGAAAGAGTCGCCATAGTCGCATACAAATCCTTCCCCACATTCCGGAAAATAACCCTCGACGCGGAACTATTAGTGAAGTCATTCCAAACGCTCCAGTTCTCCCCCTGATCGGACGAAAAATAAATAAGCCCCCCCGAATTGATAAACAACATCCCCGAATAAGTAAACATATTCGCAATCCCCCAAACCCTCTGTCCCGGAACCGGCGTTGGACCAAAGGCCTTTACGTTACCCAACGTATCCACCCTAAAAAACTGCCCCCCATACGAAACAAAGAACTTATCATAATACGCGGCGCAATAATAATTGCTCAGCGTAAACAACCCCACCGCCGCACTCACCACAATGCTCTTAACCACCGGCGTCTGCGGCCCCGTAAATGGACTCAGCAGCTGAGCCGAATCCCACCGGATCAAATCGAACCTCGTCTCCGCATTCGAAGTCCCCACCGTCTCCACCGGCATCAACGCATACCGGTCGCGAATGACCGGATAATCCGCAGCCGGCGAGCTCTGAGAACCAAAAACATAGTTTTGACTCAGCCGGCTATACGTCCCCGGCGTCATCACCGGGTTATAGCTGATCGTCGAATATTGAGTCGCCTGCGGTACCCCATAAGCATAGAAGCCCTCCGGCGTCATATACGAACAAACCTTCCCGTCATAAAACGGCGTCACATAGACCGGCGCTATATAGGAGCTTCCCGGCAGCGGCCACGTGAAGAAATTATTGAAGGCGGAACGATTCACCGGAACCTGCGTGATCCCGAAATTACCCACGATAAACAGAGAAGTATCCCCGGCATTCCAGCTATTGAGCGCCGCCATGCCATTGCTATTGTAAAGCGGCAGCAGCTGCCAGGCAGACCGCACCGTATCCTTCACGATCACGGTTACGGTCTTCTTACAGGAGGAGGTAGAGAAAGTCAGCGCAACAACAATCAGCGCAAACAGTCCAAAGGATAAGATTCTTTTCATGACCAACCCATTTATTCTTACTTCACCCGATCGAAATATTCTTTCTGCAGCTGCAGCGTCTTCGTATCCGCCTTCACCGCTTTCAACGCATCCACGAGCTGACCAATCGTATGCTCGTTGATCAGCTGCCCCTCCGCCTTCGTAGCCTTCGCCCCATCCCCCGCATAGTGATTCGGATAATCCGCATACCACCAGATCGCGGTATAAATATTCGGGATGTCGAGCCGGCGTTGATTAGCCCCCGACTCGTTCGAAGCGCTGTCCATCTGAACCAGGTCCGGCCGCAGATACAGCAGCGAAGACGTCTCCCGCTCACCCGCGTGCGCATCCGTAGACGCATCCGATTTATGCAGCACATTCAGCTGCCGCACATAAGCGCTATCCCCGCTCGGCTCGAAGAAATAAACCGCATAATCCCTCCGCTTCTCGAGCCGCGTTTGTATAAAATAACGGATCAGCTGCGGATTCCCGCCATGACCGTTGATAATGACAATTTTTTTGAACCCATTCCGGCCAATCTCATCACAGGTAGCCTCCAGCATATCCCAGACCACCCGCTCCGGCAACGCAAACGCGCCCGGCTGATGCTTCGCCTCATTAATCTGTCCATAAAAATAATCCGGGAACACCACCGCATACTCCTTCTTCGTCGCACGAGCCGCCCACTCCCGCACCTGTATAAGATCCGAACCTATCGGAACATGCGGACCATGCTTCTCCAAAATACCAATAGGAAGGATACAAGTCTGCCCCGAACGCGCCAGGGCTTTCGGCCAATCGCTCGCCGTCAGCTCATCCCATCTCGCATGCAGCTCCTGGGCACGAGCAGCCCCCGCCAAAAACAACAATCCAAAAACAAACAACTTTCTCATAAAGGATAAAATTAAAAATAGAACAATCGACTAATCTTTTGCAAACCGAATACTAAGCGACACCACCTGAAAACAATTCCTCGCCGGCTTCTTCTCCCCCGGAACGATCAAACGGAACGGCCCCGTCCCCGCAGGCAACGGCTTCCCCTCCACCTGATCGGCCAGGATCACCACCCTGTCCGTAAAAGATGAATCCAGTTCCGCCAGCGAAAACACCACCTGGTAATTATCCGCACAAGTGACCAGCAGATACTTAGCCAGGTTCTCTCCCCTCAGCTGCTTACCCGTCGTCACCCCGGCCTTCGCGAAGATCTCCGACAAAGCCACCCCGGAAAAATCATGCGGCGTCCCCTGCTTGTCCTTCGCCGTAGCCGTAGCGCGAGGCATCGCCATCAAATCTGCCGCCGTCAGCGTCAGCGGCGTCAACACCTCCCCACTCACTTTCACAGACTGTCCATACGAGACCATCCCCGCCATACAGCAAACAACCACCACAAAAAATTTCATATTATTAAAATTTAGGTTCCGAGAACCGCGGATCCGTTATAAAGGTAGAGTCTGTCAAGGTATGAAGGAACGCCAGCAGGTCTTTTTTTTCAACGGCCGTCAACCCCAGCCGGATAGGCCGCTGAGCCGTATCCCGCAAGCTGGGACTAAGCGTATTGCTCGCCTCCACGTGCTCATTATAATGATCGATAACTTCCGGAAGAGAACCAAACCTCCCATCATGCATATACGGCGCCGTCAGCTCCACATTTCTCAACGTCACTGACCTGAACCGCCCCCTGTCATACGCCATCTTCGTCACCATCGCCCGCCCCGAATCCTTAAAAACCCGATCCAGCCCATTATTATGATAGGTCTCATTAAAAATCTTCGGTCCCCCATGACAACGCCCGCAGCCCGCACTCCCAAAAAACAAATCCAACCCACGACGCTCCGAAGCCGTCAGCTGATAGTCCCCCCTGATATACCGGTCATACCGTGCATCCGAAGAAATCAGCGTCCTCTCGAACTGCGCCAGCGCCTTCACAATCCTCTCCCCAGTTACCACCTTCCCACCCTGCCCTCCCTCCGAATCCCCCCCAAACGCAGCCGCAAACAACCGCCGATACCGCGCATCTCCCCTCAGCTTATCCGCCGACCCCTCCAACGTCTGCCCCATCTCATGCGCATCCGTCAACGGCACCACCGCCTGCTCCTCCAAACTCCCCACCCTTCCATCCCAAAAGAATTGCCGCACCCACAACAGATTCGTAAGCGACATCGAATTACGCCTCGTCTGCACCCCATCAAAACCCAGGCTAAAAGCACGGCCATCCGTAAAAGCCCTCGCCTGCTGATGACAGCCCGAACAAGAAACCGTATTATTCCGTGACAACCGCTTTTCATAAAAAAGGTACCGCCCAAGCGCCACACCTTCAACCGTCAAAGGATTATCCTCGCGAAGATTCACGCGATTCCCAAAATAAGCAGGATATTTAAGCGGATACGGCGTAGGACCAGAACCCGCAGAGCCCGACTGCGTAGGCCCCGAAGCCCCGCCCCCCGACGGCGCAAAACCCGAAGAAACAATCGCCCCCGCCGCAACTATAAAGAAGATATATCTAAAAAAAAACATCACGGCGCCATCGTCAATGACTGTCTCGCATTCCCCAACAACGCCACCAACCTATCCAGCTTCCGCGTATGCTCCACTGAAAATTCGCGCCTCTGCGCATCCGCATACAAGCTATTCTTCACCAACGGCACCGAATAAGGAATCACCCATGCCCGAAGCGCCTTCGCCACCGCATCCATCGCATTGATGCCCTGCATCGCCTGCCCTCCATCAGCCCAGCAAACCAACCCCACCACCTTATCCGTCAGATACGGCTTCTCCAACCGCGCCGTCAGCTCCAGCCAGTCCAAACAATTCTTCATCGCACCCGTCATCCCCCCATGATACAAAGGCGTCAACCAGATCTGAAGATCAGACTGCAAAAAAGCCTCGACCATCTTCTCCACCGAAGCCGGCACCTGCGGCAGCCGAAGCTGAAAAAACGGAATATGTCCTTCCGAAACATTGACCTGGAAAACGGTATAACCTTTTTCGATCAGCTGCTGGTGCAGATAAGCCGACAGCTTGCGGCCCGTCGTCTCCGGACCATTGTCGCTGCAGCCATTGAAGAGTAGCACATTCATACCATAAAATTACGGAATTAATGGTCCGCCAGCACAATTAATGGTCCGCCAGCGCAACCACCGGCTTTTTCCCCCTCCCTCTCGAAGAAAGCAGCAATAAAGGCAAGCTAACCAGGAATATAGACCCAATCAACAAATACGTATCCCCAAAGCTGAGCGCGCTCGTCTGCCTCACCACCCCCGCATCCAGCAACCCCAGCGCCTGGTGCTGGGCATCGAACAACCCCGCCCCCTTAGACTGAAAAAACCGCGTATACCCATTCAACCGCTCCACCACCTGCGGATTCCCCGCAGTGATCCCCGACACCAAATCAGTCCGATGCACCGCACTACGCCGCGTCAGATACGTATTGACCATCGCAATCCCAAAAGATCCCCCCAGCTGCCGCATCATATTGTTCAACGCCGTCCCCTGCGGAATGTCTTTCAGCTCCAACCCCGACACCGCCAGCGTCGACAAAGGCACCGTCATAATCGCAATCCCTACCGCCCTCCAGATCAGAGGAACATAAAAGTCCCCGCTCCCCGCATCCAGGTCCAGCCTCGACATCCGCCAGCTGAAATACATAAACATCAGCATCCCGCCCGTAATCATCGCCACCGGCGGGATCCCCCGCTGTAGCAGACGCGCCGTAATAATCAACCCGCCAATCGCAAAGATCGCCCCGGGAAGCAACAACAATCCCGTCGCCGTCGGCGGAAACCGCAACAGCCGCTGCGCAAAAACCGGTGTCAAAAAGACCGAACTAAACAAGCCTATCCCCGACACAAACGTCAGCACCGCCGCAATGCTCAGGTTCTTGCTCTTCAACACCTTTAGATTCACCACCGGGTTCTCCACCCTCAGCTCCCACCACACAAACAACACCAACCCCAAAACCGCCATCGCCGTCAACACAACGATATACCCCGCCGAGAACCAATCATCCGTCTCCCCCCTTTCCAAAACCGTCTGCAACGACCCGACCCCAACCGCCAGCAACCCGATCCCCGACCAATCAATCTTCGACACACCCGCCGGCTTCACCTTCGGTTCCCCCAGCAGCCGGCTACAGATAACCGCCACCGCAATCCCGATCGGCACATTGATATAAAAAATCCACGGCCACGAAGAATGCTCCGTAATATATCCCCCCAGTGTCGGACCGATCGTCGGCCCGACAAAAACACCCACGCCAAACAACGCGCTCGCCACATTCTGCTTCTCCTTCGGAAACAGCTCATAAACGATCGCCGCCGAAACCGACAGCAGCGCACCGCCGCCCATCCCCTGAAAGAAACGGCAGACGACCAGCATCCAAATACTAGTCGCCTGACCGCACAAAACCGAAAACACAGTGAAAAGGATCACCGATCCGATATAATAATTGCGCCTGCCCAACCGCGCAGAGAGGAAGCTGGTGATCGGTATGATAATTACGTTCGCGATAGCATAGGCCGTAATGACCCAGGACGTATCTTCCAGCGTCGCTCCCAAATTGCCGCTCATGTATGACAAAGCCACATTGACTATCGAAGTATCGATCAATTCCATAATCGCCGCCGCGATGACCGTAATCATCAATATTGTCCTTTTCATCCGTTTAGTTTTCTACCCCCGCTTTTTGTAACGCCGGCGCATTCATCGCCAACAATGCCTGCTCAGGAGACTTCAAATACAAATTGTATATATCTTCCGTCCTGCCCACCCGAACATCATAACGGTCTTCCGCCAGCGCCGTCAACAATTCGTCCGCCACCACATAAGCCGGAATCCCCGCACTACCCCCGATCTCCGCCGAAAACTCGGTATCCACCAACGGCGGACGAAGCTCGAACACCTTCACCGGCGCCCCCGCCAGCTCCAGCGTCAACCGCAACGACTGCGAATAAGAATGCAGGGCCGCCTTACTCGCCGCATACGTCGGAAGCCTAAGACCCGGCACGATCGAAACGATCGAAGAAACATTCACGATCGCAGCCTCCGCCTGCTTCTTCAACAAAGGCAATAGCCGCTCATTCAACCGGACAATAGACAGATAATTGACCAGAATTTCTTCAAACGCGTTTTCAAATGCATCGGCACTCTCATCGGAGAGCTTGTAAACCTCTGCCCTTCCCGCATTATTGATAACCACATTCAGCGTAGGATACTTCTCATAAATCTCCTTCAC
>JAFDYG010000415.1 GCA_018267545.1 Bacteroidota bacterium | reverse complement strand
TTTATTAAAATGGCATAAACGGAAAAATAATCGATCAATGCCCTGGAAAGGGGAAAAGAATCCCTATCGTATCTGGTTGAGTGAGGTGATCTTGCAACAGACACGGGTCGAACAAGGCCGTTCCTATTATGAAAAATTTGTCGAAACTTTTCCTACCATTCACGATCTCGCAAACGCTCCCGAACAACAAGTATTCAAATTATGGGAAGGCCTTGGCTATTATAGCCGTTGCAGAAACTTGATCGCTACTGCTAAAAAGATTGATACAGAATATAAAGGAAACTTTCCCTCCACTTACGAAGAAATCCTTTCGTTAAAAGGTATCGGTCCTTACACCGCCGCCGCTATTTCCTCTTTCGCCTTTCGTCTTCCACACGCCGTAGTCGACGGCAACGTAACACGCGTACTTTCACGCTACTTCGGCGACGCCACACCCATCGACTCCACCGCCGGTAAGAAACTTTTCGCAAAGCTCGCTGACCAACTCCTCGACAAAGATGAGCCAGACATTTACAACCAGGCGATTATGGACTTCGGCGCGACCGTATGCCTGCCCCGAAACCCGCTCTGCACCGAATGTGTACAAGAGCAGGATTGTCAGGCCCGAAAGAAGGGATTGACCGCCAAGCTGCCCGTAAAAGAAAAAAGTATCCAAAAAAGACAACGCTGGTTTTATTATTTTATAGTCGAGCTGCCCGATAATAAGGTCTACATTCGACAGCGCAGCGAAAAGGATATCTGGGAAGGCCTCTACGAATTTGTCGGCTGGGAAACCGACCAGGCGACATACATTAATGATATTCAAATTGTAGAACTGGATTTTATCCGGCAGCTTTTCGGCTCCCAGTCCCTCACAGTCAAGCATATCTCCCGGCTCTACCGCCAGGAGCTGAGTCACCAGACCATACAAGGCCAATTCATAACCGTTAGTTTAAAGAAGGCTCCGCCCGCCCTCAAAGATTGGCTTTTGGTCGATAAACAACAGCTATCCGACTATCCATTCCCGAAATTCATCAATGCCTGGCTCCTCGACCCAAGCCCGGCACAAAGCTTGTTTTGAGTTTCCTAACGGACTGTCAAGGGGTTGCAGCCCTCAAAAACGACGCCGTTCGGTGGAAAAATTTAGATTTGTGACCGAAAAAAGTTAATTTTATTAAATACGGTTCGGGGACTATCTTGCCCTCGAACCGTATTTAATTGGAATTTAATTCGAAAGACGATTAAAAAAACCTTTTCAAACATAGTTGTATGAGAGGCGTAAACAGGGTGATGCTAATTGGAAATTTAGGGAAAGATCCAGACGTACAGTTTTTAGAGGGGAATATTGCCGTTGCCAAGTTCTCTTTAGCAACTACGGAAACATTCAAAGACAGAGCAGGCAAGCTCATCTCCCAGACCGAATGGCACACAGTCGTGCTATGGCGCGGTCTGGCCGAGCTGGCCCAAAAATATCTTCACAAGGGCAGCCTCGTCTACATCGAAGGCCGCCTCAGAACACGCAGCTGGGAAGACAAAGAAGGAAATAAAAAATTTGCCACCGAAGTCGTGGGCGACAACCTCATCATGCTCGACAAACGCACCGACGGAGGTCCCTCCCATCCCCCTATCCACCAGGAAGGTATGGAAGGCCTAGGCAACACCGATACTCCATCTATCGGTGAACCTTCCGAAGACCTCCCCTTCTAAATGAAAAACCTTTCGGTTTGAATAACATCTCTTTATCTCATTTTTTACTGGTCATTGACCCCCGGGCGACCACAGCCCTTGCCATTGCGATCCTATTCCTGCTCATTCTCTCCTTTGTAATATCGGGTTCAGAAGTCGCCTTCTTTTCCCTTACCTATAAAGACATCAACATCCTCAAAACCAAGCAGGACGCTTCCTGGAAACGCATCGTCTCCCTCCTGGAAGACCCACGTTCCCTGCTGGCCTCCATGCTGATCGCCAATACGATCATCAATATCGCCCTCATCATCCTGGCTAACTTCCTGATCGACCAAATAATCCTCCTAAAACAGGATTTCGTGGTCGGCCTCATAAAACTCCTGCTCGTCGGCTTCGTCATCCTCCTCTTCGGTCAGGTGATGCCCCGAATCTGGGCCATCCAAAACAACCTGCAGTTTGCCTACTATACCTCCGGCATCGTCGAGCTGGTCCATCTGCTCTTTAGCCGTGTCAGCGGCTGGGCAGTAAGACAGTCGGACGGACTGGAACGATTTTTCGGCCGCCAGCAAAAAGGCGAACAGCTCCGGTATCAAATCGACCAATCGGTAAAGAACGAATCTTCGGAAGATGAAAAGAATATCCTGAACGGCATAGCGAAATTCGGAAGCATAACCGTCCGCCAGGTGATGCGCGCCCGCCTCGACGTCTCCGGCATCCC
This sequence comes from Bacteroidota bacterium, assembly GCA_018267545.1. Classification (GTDB taxonomy): domain Bacteria; phylum Bacteroidota; class Bacteroidia; order Chitinophagales; family Chitinophagaceae; genus Puia. Next base: position 3,442 of record JAFDYG010000415.1, on the reverse strand, counting down.
CTATGACCTCAACTTTAAACAGCTGAAACAAAAGGTGGAAGACCTGCACTACTCCCGCCTGCCCGTATACAAAAGCAGCCTCGACGAGCTGGCCGGCCTCATCAATAGCAAAGACATTATCCCCTGGCTCAGCGAAGCCGATAGCTTCGACTGGCATACCCTCATACGGCCCCCCTACTTCGTACACGAACACAAGCTGATCGAAGACCTGCTGCAAGAGTTCCAGCAGAAACGCGTCCACTTCGCCGTGGTCGTAGACGAATTCGGCGGGACCAGCGGCATCGTCACTCTCGAAGATATCATCGAAGAAGTCGTCGGCGACATCCACGACGAATTTGACGAGGAAGAAAACGTCAACCGCAAGCTCGACGACGGCAGCTTCATCTTCGAAGGCCGCACGATGCTCCACGACGTTTGTAAAGCCATGAATATTGCCGTCGATACTTTCGACAAGGTGAAGGGAGACAGCGACTCCCTGGCTGGCCTAATCCTCGAAATCTCCGGCGAAATCCCCAAAGTAAACGATGTGATCCCCTGCGGCGACTTCGAGTTTATAATCATGGACGCCGATAACAGCCGGATCAAAAAGGTAAAAGTGACCATCAAAAAATTGTCCTAAAAACACCCAAGTGCTAATAAGATTTATAAAAGCTGGCTTTGTCTTCCTGTTCCTGATCGCCCTCATTTCCTGTAATAGCGACTATTCCCCCAAACGCAGGGGCTATTTCAGAATCGACTTCCCGGCCCACCAATACCAGACCTTCGACCGGCCCGGCTTTCCCTATACATTCGAATATCCCGTCTACGCCAACGTCGTCAAGGATAGCAGCTACTTCGACACCATCCCGGAGAATCCCTATTGGATCAATATCGACTTTCCCGGGTTCGGCGCACGTATCTACGTCAGCTACAAAGCAATCGGCCCCGGCAGTCAGTTCGACAAGCTCAGAAACGATGCCTACAAGATGACCTATAAACATACTTATAAGGCCAGCTCTATCGAGGATTCCGCCATACATACCCCCAACGGAGTAACCGGGGTCTATTTCAGGGTAGGAGGGAACGCCGCCACGGCCCAGCAGTTCTACGTCTCCGACACAACGCATAACTTCCTCCGCGGAGCCCTCTATTTCGATACCGCCCCCAACGAAGACTCCCTTTCCCACGTCAACGCCTTCCTCCAGGAAGACATGGCCCACCTGATCAATACCTTCAAATGGAAGCCCAAATAACCTCAACTTCACCAGCCCCCAAACACACCAAATAACCCCAAACCGGGTTATATTTGTAGTGAAATGATAGCAATCGATAAAATACTCATAAGCGACGACGTCGTCCAGGAACAGTTCGTCTGCGACCTGTTGAAGTGCAAGGGCGGCTGCTGCGAAGACGGAGACGCAGGCGCCCCCCTCGAAAAAAGCGAAATGGACGAGGTAAACGCCGCCTTCGAAATAGTCAAACCATACCTGACAAAAGAAGGCTTGAAAGAAATAGAAAAAAATGGCCGCTACCAGTACGACCGTGAATTCGGCTGGGTAACCCCCACGATCAACGGAGCCATGTGCGCCTACGGCTATCGCGACGAAAAAGGCATCATCAAGTGCGCCTTCGAACAAGCCTACTACGAAGGAAAGATCACCTGGAAGAAACCCATCAGCTGCCACCTCTATCCCATCAAGATCAGCAAGACCAAGGCCGGCGAAGTAGTAAACTACGAGCCCCGTGACGTCATGTGCCGCCCCGGTTGTGTCAACGGTAAGAAACTAAAAGTACCCGCCTACGTCTTCCTCAAAGAAGCCCTGATCCGCAAATACGGTGAAGACTTCTACGGCGTTCTGGAACAAGTAGCCGAGAACTATTACGCAGAGAAGGAAAAGAAAAACCGCTAATCTCAAAATTTTATACCGTGACGGAGACGGCAGCCAATTTCATCGCTCGCAGCACAGTCAAGGCCGAAGACCTTGACCACCGGAAGAAGATCAATTTCAATATTGGTCGCTACAACGCCGTAGTGCCCCAGGGTAAGCAGCAGTTTGCCGAGCTGAACCTGGCCCGCGAAAGAGCAAAGAATATCAAGTGGCGCGCCATCGAGACTCTTGACCAGCAGCTCGAAGAATTCGAATCTAATTTTACAAAACGAGGCGGCAGGGTCATCTGGGCGGAAGACTCCAAACAAGCCCTCGCCGAAATCCTGAACATCTGTAAGGAAAAGAATTGCCGCACAGTCGTAAAGAGCAAGAGCATGGTCACCGAAGAGCTCAAGCTGAATCATTTCCTGGAAGAGAACGGTATCGAGAGCGTCGAAACCGACCTCGGTGAATACATCCAGCAGCTCGACGGAGAACCACCCTATCATATCGTCACCCCTGCCATGCACAAGAGCAAGGAAGACGTAGCCAAACTCTTCTATGAAAAGCTCAACACAAAACCCAACCTAACCCCCGAACAGCTGACCCTCGTTGCACGGGAGAAGCTCCGGAAGAAGTACGTACAGGCCGAAATAGGGATCACCGGCGCCAACTTCATCATCTCCGACATCGGCGGCATCGCCGTCACCGAGAACGAAGGCAACGCGAGACTTAGCGCGTCTTTCCCCAAGACCCATATCGTCATCGCCGGCCTGGAAAAAATAATTCCCTCCATGACCGACCTGGGCCTGTTCTGGCCTCTGCTCGCCACCTATGGCACGGGACAACGCATCACCGTTTATAATACCCTCATCACCGGCCCCAAACAACCCGGCGAAACGGACGGCCCCGAAGAAATGATCCTGATCCTGCTGGATAACGGCCGCACCAATATACTCGCCAACGCAAAGGCCCGCGAGAGCTTATATTGCATCCGCTGCGGCGCATGCCTCAACGCCTGCCCCATCTACAAGAATATCGGGGGACACGCCTATGGTACCACCTATAGAGGTCCCATCGGCTCGGTTATCACACCCCACTTGCGCGAAATGGAAGAATGGAAGCACCTCAGCTACGCTTCCTCGCTCTGCGGCAATTGTACCGAAGTCTGTTCCGTAAAGATTAACCTGCACGAACTCCTTCTCGAGAACCGCGCCGAAGCGGTCGACGAAGGATACACTTCTCTCGGGGAGAAGCTGGCCTGGAAAGCCTGGCGGCAAGCAAGCCTCAACCGGAACATGATGAACATGGGTTCGTCCAAACTAAAGAACTGGGTAGTCAACAAAGCGTTCAAAGCCTGGACCGCCCACCGGGATCAATTGGACTTCGCTTCCAAGACTTTCAATCAGCGCTGGCGGGATGAAAGGAAGAGTTGATCCCGATATGTTGCTCTACAGTCCTCATATAACGGCCCGTCTGCAGTATATCCTAGGGTTTATCAGCAAAGAGCTGTTCGATTCCCCCATTCGCATCACCAGCGATATCGATGAATTCCTCGCCGCCGCTGGCCCCCGTATCAATTATTCTACGCAACG
>JAFDYG010000414.1 GCA_018267545.1 Bacteroidota bacterium | reverse complement strand
ATACGATATTTGAACTTGGTGTTTTTCATAGGTTAGCAACGGCCGGCTCTTTCCAGGGCAGGCCTTTTTTCTTTAATGCCATTTTAATGTGGAGCAAGCTGGGCGCGGGATTGCGCTGGTTAAGCGTTTGTTAACGACTGGTAAACATCGGTGTCTTGACGTCGTGATAGAAGAGAAAAGTCCAGCCTTCCGTCTGTCCTTTCATCCACCATTCCTGCCGCATCTCCATTGCCTTCTTTCCGTCATAATCATACTTCGCGACAAAGCGGCTTTTCATCTGCTGAAGCTGGGGAGCGACGTCACCGCCAAAGAAAGCCGTCTCGCCGGCGTCGACGATCCAGAAAGCCTGGTGCCAGGGACAGTGTGCGCCAGTTACTTCGTATTTGATATAGCCGTCGATCACGCCGCTGTCCTGATCGAGGAAGACGACGTTGGAAGCGGTTTTCAGGCATTCGAGCTCATCGGGTATATAAGAGGTGGGGCCTTTCTCGTAGGCGTATTCCAGCTCACGCCGCTGGACATAATAGGTGGCGTTGGGAAAAGCGAGGGAGCGGCCGGAAGCCGGGGCGCCTGGTGCACAGTCGCCGCTGATGCCGCCTGCGTGATCCTTATGCAAATGGCTCATCAGCACCTTCGTGACTTTATCGGGGCCGAAGCCTGCGTTGCGCAGGTTGCGATAGATCTGCAGCTCTCCTTCTATTTCATAGCCGAGGCCGGTGTCGATAAGGAGGACGTCATCGGGTGTAATGATGAGGAAGGGTTGGATTTCGACCAGCAGGCTGCCCGTAGGGCGGTCTTGGAGGTCGTCTTTTGTCATATCGAAGGGGACGAATCGCTTGGTCTTATCGATGGTGAAGGCTCCTTCGGACAATGGAATGATTTGCATGGGGCAAAATTAATGAATTGTAGGACAGCGGGCGTGGCGGCGGCTACCGCAGCACCATCTGCCGGTCCGCGTCCAGGCGAACCAGGATGAAGAGCATGACGCTAAATGTGAGCAGACTCGTTCCTCCATAGCTCACAAACGGCAGCGGGATCCCGATTACGGGCGCGAGTCCTACGGTCATACAGATATTGATGACGATATGGAAGAAAAGCACGCTGGCTACGCCATAGGCGTAGCAGCGGCTGAAGACGCTTCGTTGTCGTTCCGCTACAGTGACGATCCGCATGAGCAGGAGCATGTAGATGCCGAGGAAGATGCTGCTGCCGACGAAGCCAAAGCCTTCGCCGATGGTGCAGAAGATAAAGTCGGTCTTTTGCTCGGGCACGAAGTCGTAGCGGGTCTGGGTTCCTTTGAGGAGTCCCTTTCCGATGAACCCGCCGGAGCCGATGGCGATCTTACTTTGCTTTACGTTATAGTTGTTATCCTTTTTCTTACCGCTGCTCTTTTGTTCGCTTTCGAGGGCGGCTTCGGCGGCCTGGTCCTTGGGGACATAGTCCTTGCCGATGGCGTCATAGATACGCTTGACCTGGTAGGGTTTGAAGACGTGATCAAAGGCGAATGGCACGACAAAACGCTGTACGCCTACACACACGAACCAGATACCGACCACCAGGAAGAGGACGGAGCGGTTTCGTTTGATGGCTTTGCGAAGGAAGTAGATGGCCGCGATAGCGATCGCCGTGAGGATGAGCGCCAGGGTATTGGGGTCGAGCAATAGCGTCGCCACTACCAGCACTGCGAAGGAAAATCCGATGACCAGGATCGACGGCGGGAGGCCTTCGCGGAACATCACGAGGAAGAAGGAGAAGTATACCAGCGAGAGACCCGTTTCTTTCTGCATGATGCTGAACATTGCCGGCACCAGCGCGATGGCAGTGGCGATGAGCTGCGAGCGGGGACGGGTAAAGTTGGTTTCTACGCGGGAAAGATATTTAGCCAGCGCCAGGTTGACGAACAGCTTACAAAGATCGGCGGGCTGCAGCTGGAAGGCGCTGCCGAACTTGATGATAGATTCGGTCCCTTTGATCCGGGAGTGGAAGGGAAAGACGAGGAGCAGCAGGAAGATGCCGAAGGCATAGCCCAGGTTGGCCGTTGCGGTAAAGAATTTACTATCGGTCAATAATATAAACGTACCGAGCAATCCGGAGATCACGAAGAAAAGCAGCTGGCGGCTGTATTCGGTCTTCAGGGAGATGAAGCCCTGGACGACATTGTCTCCATTATGATAGGAGGCAGCGAAGATGCTCATGATGCCGATAGCGCACAATGCAAACCAGATCCAGACCAGGGACCAGTCAACGCCTTTCGATATGGTGGGGTTTCTCTGACTCATATATTATTGGTCGAATCTTTTTGAACGGGTGGTTCGGTTGGTTTTGTCTCGTTTGGTTTTATCGATGAGTCATGTACGGGCTTTGGCGGCGGCGCCAGCGAGTCTCTGCGACGCGGTGGTCTTTTTGTCGTGTCCGGTGCCTGGAGTGATTTCTGGGCGGAATCCTGATGGGCTTCGCTGGCGACGGCCTGAGCCCTTCGCTGGGCCAGTCGTTCGGCTACGGCGCTTTTGTAGGGAGACGGCTTGTGAAGCGCGAGATAGATGGGGCTGCGTGAGCCTTCCGAAGTGTCCATCATCTGGGCGCGGAAGGAAGGCGTCTGGTATTTGAGCCAGCGCGTGCTGTCACCCGATTGTCTTGCCCAGATAGCGGCGCGGTTGGAATCCTCTCTAAACTGTACGCGGACCAGATAGCGCGGCATGATGTTGCGGCCTGCGATCTCGTCGACCTTTGCCAGGCGCTCCAGCGACAGGGTATCTCTTAAATATTTTTCTACGAGCAGGGTGGCGATAGGGCCGGCCTGGGAGGCACCGGTACCGCCATTCTCGACGATGACGGCAACCGCGATCTTAGGGTTTTCGCGAGGTGCGAAACAGACAAAGACGGAGTGGTCTTTTAGCTTGATGACGCGTCCGTCGATCCGTTGTTTGTTTTCGGCGGTACCCGTCTTTGCGCAGATATTTATGCCCGGGATCAGAACGGAGCGGCCTGTACCGACTTCCATCACGTCCTGCATCCCGCTGTGCACGACCTCATAGGCCGCGTCGGAGATATGTGTGACGGGTTCATGTTTCTGGTGGAAGCGGCTGAGCAGCGTATCGTCTTCGGGTGCGCCTTCGATGTTCTTGACGAAGTGGGGCGTATAATAATATCCTTTATTGGCTACGATACACATGGCGTTGGCCATCTGCAGGGGCGTGATCAGCATTTTATCCTGGCCGATACCCATTGTCACCATCGTGCAGGAGTTCCAGGAGCGATTGTACTCTTTGTCGTAGACGGCCGTGTCGGGGATATTACCTCCGTCTTCACTGGGAAGGTCCAGTCCAAGACGGTGACCGAGACCAAAGGCATTGACGTAAGCCTTCCAGCGGGTGAGGCCCTGGCGAACGCCGTGGTATTCGGGATTGTCGACCGTCTGCCGGAAGGTATTACAGAAGAACGAGTTGCAGGAATGGGCAATAGCCAGGCGGAGGTTGGCCGCGTGTCCGGCCCATTTCTCGAGACACCGGACGGGCTTTGCACAATAATTATAGGAGCCCAGGCAGCTGATGCCGCTGGCGGGTGTGATGACGCCTTCGTCGAGGCCGATCAGTGCGCCGATGGGTTTATAGGTTGAACCGGCAGGATACTGTCCTTTGATGGCGCGGTTGAGCAGGGGGCCGGAAGCGTCCAGGGCCAGACGGCCGTAGTTGGATTGTTTTTCGGGACCTGTCAGCGAGTTGGGGTCGAAGCTGGGGCCGGAGGCCATGGCGAGGATACCGCCGGAGGAAGGCTCGATGGCGACGACAGCGCCGGTCTTGCCATACAGGAGGCGTTCGGCGAGCTGCTGCAGCTCGATATCCAGGTAGGTATGCAGGTTCTTCCCGGCGATGGCGGGTGTATCCAGGGCCTGGTCCTGGTAGTGTCCGACGAGGCGGTTCTTGTTGTCCTTGATCCAAAATTCGATACCCCGCTGTCCCATGAGCACCTTTTCATAGGACTGCTCGAGGCCGCTGCGGCCGACGTAGTCACCAAGCTGGTAGTAATTATTGGAGCGGCGCAGGATAGCGGAGTCTACTTCGCCGACATACCCCATGATATGGGCGGCGGCGCTATACGGATAGACGCGGACGGGACGTTCCTGCAGGTTGAAGCCGGGGAATTTCCAGATATTCTCTTCCATCCGGGCGTAGATCTCGGCGGGCAGAAGGTCTTCGAAGATGGTGGGCCGGAAGGGGCCGTTCTTGACGCGTGCGTCCAGGACGCGGCGGCGGAATTCGGCCGTATCGATACCGATCAGCTGACAGAAATAAGCCGTATCGATATTTTTTACCTGGGAGGGTGTCACCATCAGGTCATAAAGGATGGTATTGTTCAGGATGGCTTTGCCGTTGCGGTCGAAGATGATCCCGCGGGTCGGGTAGACGCTCTTTCGGAAAAGGGCGTTTTCCTGGGCTTGCTGCTGGT